>JBDRKM010000096.1:0-6783 GCA_043814015.1 Pseudomonadota bacterium | reverse complement strand
CACCCCGCCGCCATCGGCCCCTCCGCCCGCGGCCGCGCTTCCGCCGGAGCCGACACCCGCCGGGGAGGCCGCCCCGGCGCCGGCGGCGCCCCCACCCGCGGCCACGCTCCCGCCAGAGACGGCTTCTGGCGCGGAGTCCTCACTCGCCCCCGCGCTCACCCTCGCGCTGGGCGCCGTCACCCGGCGCGACAGCGCGCTGGGGCTGGACATGGGCATCGCCGCCGGCCTGCGCGCCGGGGCCTGGCGGCCCGAGGTCTGGCTGCGGCTGCGGCCCACCGCCACCTTCACCCTGGGCGACACCCGGGTGGAGGTCAGCACCGTGGACCTCGGCCTCGGCCTGCAGGCCCCACGGCTCGGACCCCGTGGGCCCCACCCCGGGCTCGTCCTCGGCCTCTCACGCCGCAGCTTCTCCCAGGATGCCACCCGGATCGCCTCGGGGTGGTCCCCCACCCTGGGCCTCTCCCTCGCCCAGCCCATGCGCCTCGGCGTTGGCTGGAGCCTGGCCCCCACCCTCGCCGGCGCCCGTGATCTGCGTCGCGTGGCCTACCGCTGGCCCGACGGCGCCACCCTGGATCACCCCGCCTGGGAGCTGTCGGCCGGGCTCGCCCTGCGCTGGGCTCATGGGGAGTGATCGGGCCGCGGCCCTGGCGGGACCTGTCCAGCCGATGGTCCTGCCCCAGCCCCACCACGACGCCCGCGCCCTGGTCGCCGCCGCCCAGGCCGGCGATGAGCGCGCCTGGCGCACCCTGGTGGTGGCCTGGCTGCCCGTGGTCCACGGCTGGTGCGCGCGCCTGGGCGGCCCGCGGGTGGAGCCCCACGACGCCGTGCAGGACGTGTTCGAGACCGTCTGGCTGCGGTTGCCTACCGTGGCGGACCCGGCCTGCTTCCCGCGCTGGATTTGCACCATCACGCGCCGGGTGCTGGACCGGCACCGCCGCCGGGCCTGGCTGCGCCGCTGGCTGCCCGGCCCCCTGCCCCCCCAGCGCGACCGCGGCGCCGCGCCAGATTTGCAGGTGGCCCACTCCGAGGTGAGCCGCCGGGTCCAGGCCCTGCTGGAGCGCCTGCCGCGGGCCCAGCGCGAGGTGCTGGTGCTCTGCGACGTGGAGGGGCGCACTTCGCCCGAGGTCGCCACCCTGCTGGACATCCCCGAGGGCACGGTCCGCAGCCGCCTGCGCCTGGGCCGCGCCCGCTTCCAGGCCGAGGCCGGCGGGCCCGAGGCCGTGGCAGCCCTGGTGGCCGATCTGGGCGAGGAGGCACCGTGAGCGCCTCGCGCCGCCTGCTGGAGCGCTTCGGCCTGGAGACCGCCCTGGAGGCCCGGGAGGCCGAGGCCCTGCTGAGCGCCCTGGAGCGCCGCGGTGTGCTGGCCGGCGATGTGACCCGCGCCCTGCGGGCCGCGCCCGGGCCCCGCGGGCAGCCCTCCCTGCTCGCCCCTCGTGCCCGCCGCCCCTGGGGCGCGGCCCTGGCCCTGGTCACCCTGGCCCTGGGGCTCTCCACCCTGCACCTGGAGCCATCCCCCGGCGCGCTCCTGCTGGACGAGGTGCTGCACTCGCCCGAGCGCCCTGCCGAGCGCGCCCCCACCCCCGCCCTGTCCCTCGGCTACCAGGGCAGCGGACGTCTCACGGGGCCCGAGGGCGCGCCGAGCCTGGCCTGGGAGGCGGGCACGGTCCACATCGCGGTGGCGCCGGGCTCCGGCACCCACCTGGTGGTCCAGACCCGCGAGGCTGTGATCACCGACCTCGGAACGACCTTCACGGTGACACGTGTCGGCCCGGGGACCACCGTCGAGGTGGCCGATGGAGAGGTGGAGGTGCGCTGCGCGGCCGGCGGTCAGGCGCGCCTGCTGGCCGGTCAGTCCCACCACTGCGGCCCGGCCTCCGAGGCCGGCTGGCTGGCCCTGGCCCACCGGGTCCACGAGTCCGGCGCCGAGCCGGCGCGCGCGCTGCAGGTGATCGCGGCCGGCGAGGCCCAGGCCGATCCGGGCGGTGTGGTGGCCTACGAGCTGCTGGCCCTGCGGGCCCAGGTGCTGGCCGAGGCCGGCCGTGAGCGGGCGGCGCTGGAGGCCGTGCGCGCCGCCCTCGAGCTGCCCCAGCGACACCGCCGGAGCGAGCTGCTGGCGCTCGGAGAAGCCCTGGCCATGGCGCTCGGAGACGAGGCCGCCGCCGCGGAGCTGCGGACCATCGGGGGCAGCGATTGATCGGCCCCCGGCCCCGGCGGGACCTGTCCTCGTGGACCGCAAGGAGGACCCCATGCACATCGCCCTGATCCTGTTCGCCGGCGCCTGTCACCCCCTGTGGGTTCACCTGAAGGACGACACGGGGGACGGCGACAGCCGCCCGCCGGGGGACACCGAGGCCGACACGGACAGCGACACCGACGCTGATACAGACAGCGATACAGACGCGGACACGGACGCCGATACGGACGCGGACACCGACGCCGAGCCATGCTCCTGGACCTGGGACAAGGACAACACCTCCGAGACCGCCTGCGCGAGCTTCCTCGGGGAGGCGGCCAGCGACTGGGCCGGAGGGTTCCTCGCCACCCCCGGTGACATGGACGGCGACGGGATCGGCGACCTCGTCATCGGGGCGCCCATGAACGACGAGGTCGCGCTCGCCAGCGGCAAGGTCTACCTCGTCTTCGGCCGCCAGGACGGCTGGGCCCTGGGTGAGTCCCTGGCCGACAAGCCCTCCTTCGTGGGCCGCGAGGCCGCCGACGAGCTCTCCCAGGGCACCCCGCTCGGGGACGTGAACGGCGACGGCCTGGCCGATCTGGCCCTCAACTTCGGCTATCAGAACTGTGCTCCGCCCGGCGATAACTACGTGGTGCTCGGCAAGACCACAGGCTGGGGTGCCTCAACTCCCATCGACGCTGCTGACGGTCACGCGATCAACGCCAACAACCCCCACGGCAGCACCGACTTCACCAGCCACCAGCGCGTCGGCGACATGGACGGCGACGGCCTGGACGACTGGCTGCTCTATGGCCAGGTGCTGTTCGACGGCGAGGCCCATCTGGTGTCAGGGCCGGACATCAGCCCTGGCCTCGTGCTGCCCGATGACGACACCATGTGGGTCTACGGCGACGGCGAGCAGGTCTACGTCTACCCCACGGGCGACGTGAACGGCGATGGCCGCCAGGATCTGGTGGCCTTCACCCGCGACAGCTACCAGGTCTACCTGCTCCTGGGGGCCGCCACAGGCCTGCCGCAGGGCGCGCGCGCGGCCGATGTGGCCGCATGCACCTTCTCGGCTCCCGCTGGCGAACACTTCGAGATCGGACACGTGGGCGACGTGAACGGCGATGGCCGGGACGACCTCACGCTCACCGTCCGCTACCCCGATACCTCTCGGGACCTCGGCCTCTACCTCTTCTTCGGGCGCGAGGTCTGGCCAGCCACCCTCCAGCCGGCCGACGCGGACGTCGTGATCGCCGCCGGGATCGCCGCCTACCCCTCCTCGCCCATCGGTGATGTGGACGGCGACGGGGTCGCCGACCTGCTCTTCAGCGTGAGCGTGGACAACGGCAGGGACGTGGTCAAAGACCACTACCTGCTGCTGGGGCGCACGGGGACCTGGCCCACGGCCATCGCCACGGAGGAGGCCGACGTCCACTTCTCCTGGACCCGCGGGACCTTCGCGCCCAGCGGACCCGGTCACCAGGATCACGTCGGGGACTTCAACGGCGACGGCCTGAACGACCTGCTGTTCCGCGAGTCGAGCGCCGATCGCGATGGCACCTCCGCGGTGGGCATGGTCAGCGTCTTCGTGGGGCGGGCGAGCTGGGATGCCGAGTACGACGTGGACGCCGGGGACGTGCGGTTCGTGGGCGCGGCCACCAACGAGTACTTCGGCAACACGAGCTGGACCCGCCTCGCGGATCTGAACGGCGATGGCTACGACGACCTCGTGCTCTCCTCGCACGCCACCCCCTCCGACGGCAGCGGCCAGACCTTCCTCTTCTTCGGGCGCGCGGGGCCCTGAGCCCCCTCCCGAACACTACTCCTCCAGCAGCCCCGCCGCCTCCAAGCGCGCCCGACAGTCGGCGCAGACCGGGTCGGGCACCTTCCCGACGAGCATCCGAAGGCCCAGGACGCCATCCTCCAACGCGAGCTCGCAGGAGGCCTTCTGCCTGGCCCAGGCTTCCAGGCCAGCGCGGTACCCCTCCCAGGCCCCCCGCCGCTGCTGGAGCTCGGCCAGAGAATCCCACTTCGAAGGGGGAGCCATGGCCTTGGGCCGGCTGGGCCCGTCACCCAGGTAGACGCAGGGGTGGGCCGACTCCAGCGAGGCGTTCAGCTTCTCCGCGCAGGGCCCGCAGCCTTCCATGGCGCGAAGCTGCTCCGCGTACGAGCCGGTCTGCGCCCTGAGATCGCTGACGATCATCTCGACCTCGACCACCCGGTATGCGTTCAACCTGAGCTCCTTGGGGATGTCCTCGAGCCGCGCCAGGTGCTCGACGAGCTCCGCCCGCTCGATCGCCAGGGGGTCGGCGCAGGCCAGGGTGGGCGCTGTGATGCCGAGGGCGAACAGGATCCTCGCCCGCTCCCGCCGGCTGGGGGCCCATGTAGTCACCATGGCGCGCTCCTTCGCTGGGTTTCACACTCCTATCATGCCCCGCGGACCGGCTGGACCGCGGGCGCCCCGTTCCCCGTGGAACATCCGTGGTGGCCGGCTCCGCCGACGGGTCACAGGCGACGGATGACCGTGCGCAACTCCAGGGGGATGGCGCATCCCAGGGCACTTGCGCACGCCCGCTGCCCTCACCCCCCCCGCCGCGCCGCCCGCAGCGCCTCCAGCCGCGCATCCACCCGCCGCAGCAGCTCGTCGCCCTCCTCGAAGCCCGGGTTGTAGCCGCCCGCGCCGTCGGTGAAGGCGTAGTGGGGTCCGTCAAACGCCAGGGCCGGGGCGAAGGCGGGGACCACCGCCGCGCCACGGGGGTCGGTGACGGTGGCCACCACGCCACCGCCGGACAGCGCCCGCACCTGCACCCCGGCCGCGGGCTCCCCGCGGCGCAGGACGGTCAGGCGGCGCAGGCCCCCGGCGTCGCTGGCCACGATCTGCAGATCGCTGCGCAGCACCAGCACCGTGGCGGCCTGGTCGCCAGCGTGGAGCTGGACCAGCCAGGCGCCGGGCTCGGACAGCGGCAGGCGCAAGGGCACGTGGGTGGGGAAGGGACGCTTTCGTACAGGGATTTCTCCGGACCAGGCCGGGCTGATGCCCGCCACCTGCACCTCCTGGACCTGGTCCAGGCCGCCGTCCCGCAGGAAGAGGGTGCGCAGATCGAGGCGGTAGGCGCGGGCGAAGACCTTGTCCACGCCGGCCAACGTCAGCTCGAGGACGGCGGGCTCGCCTGGGCCCAGGCGCAGCATGCGGTCGGTCTGCAGGCTGCGGGTCTGCAGGAGCTGCAGCGAGGCTCGCGCCTCGTCCAGGTCCCCCGCGGCGTCGCCGTAGGCCCGGGCGGCCTCGTCCAGGTGCCCGTCGGCCTCCTGCAGGCGGGCCAGGGCGAGCTGGGCGTCGACCCGCAGCTCCGAGGGACCCAGCAGGCCGTCGGGCTGCACGAAGTCCTCGCGGGTCACGCGGGAGAGCAGCGTGGCGGCCTTGCGGGTCTCGCCCGCCCCGCTCCAGGCCAGGCCGCCGAGCAGCAGGTAGCTGTCGCACAGGGGGTGATCCGGGTGGGCGCTGGCCAGGCGCTGGGCCCAGCCGGCGGCGGGTGCCCAGGCGCCCAGGTGCAGCAGATCGGCGACGAGCCGCAGGCCGGCCTCGGGGGCCAGGTCGGAGGACGGGGACAAGGCCACGAACTCCCGGTTCCAGGCGGCGGACATGAGCCTCAGGTCGGTGGGGGTCACGCCGAGCTGGCGCAGCTCGGGGGGCAGATCGCCTCCGCGGCCGAGGTCCAGCAGGCGCTCGGGCAGCTCGAAGAGGGCCCGCTGCACCACGGGCACGCTCGGGTAGCGGCCGGCGATCTCCCGGGTGACCTGCAGGGCCGCGAGGGGCCCCACCACCGGCTCCATGGCCGCGGTGACGGACACCTCCTGCTCGAAGGCGGCGCCGATACCGGCCTGCAGCAGATCGAGCGAACGCTCCGGGCGCGCGGGGGCGTAGGCCCGGGCCACGGCCAGCACGCTCTCGTCGTCCAACGCGGCGCCGGGGGAGACGTCCCGCAGGTCCTCGAAGGCGGCGGTGAGGTCGCCAGCACCCGCCTCCCGCGCGCGAAGGAAGCGCAGCTCCGCGACCTCGGGGCGGTAGCCTGCGAGCCAGTCCTCCAGCCGCGGGCGGCCCGCCAGCCAGGGTGCAGGGTCGGCGCCTGCGGCCACCGCCTCGCGGGCCAGGGCCAGGGCCGCGTCCTGGGAGAGGGGGACGGGCTCGTGGGGGCCCACCTCCACCGTCAGGGCGGCGGAACCCTCGGGCTGTCGAACGTTGGTGACGGTCCAGGTGCCGGCGGCGCGGGCGCGCAGCAGGAAGCCGTAGCCGGTGGGATCGGGAACCCGCTCCAGGCCCGCGGGCAGCACGGCGCGGGACAGATCGCCGTCCACCCGCAGGGCATCGCCCACGTCCAGGTGGGGCGCCTCGCTCCAGACGGGCAGGTCCTGGTCCGCGGGGCGCGGGGAGGCGGCCCGCACGGGCAGGCCGTCGGCCGCCACGGGCAGCAGGGTCGCCAGGACCCGGAAGGGGTCCGCGACAACCACAGGCGGGGGTGTCTGCAGCAACCCCAGCGGCGCCAGGGCCGCGGCCCAGGCCGGGCGCTCGCCCGCTCCCACCGCGGGCTCGGGCCAGGCCGCCAGCG
>JBDRKM010000095.1:0-11326 GCA_043814015.1 Pseudomonadota bacterium | reverse complement strand
GCTTCCCGGGGGGGAGTTCGTACCGACGGCGCTACGCGCCGCGGCACAACGCCCCCTCTGGGTGGCGGAGCGGCTTCCCGGGGGGGAGTTCGTACCGACGGCGCTACGCGCCGCGGCACAACGCCCCCTCTGGGTGGCGGGTCGGGGCGTCGCTGATCGCACCGACGGCGCTGCGCGCCGCGGCGCGATCTTGGCGCGTGGAAATGGCGCGAAGCGCCGGCAGCCTCCAGTCGCGCTGTTTCTTGATAGCTCCCCGCCATGGACTACCTCCTTTTTCTCGATCGCCTCGCCCGTGGCCTCGCTGCCGCGTCGCGACCCAGGGCGACCCTCGATCCCCCTCCCCGCACTGCGGCTGTGGCCGCCATCTTTCGGCCCGGTGATCCCGCGGACCTGTTGTTCATCCGGCGCGCCGAGGTCCAGGGCGATCCATGGAGCGGGCAGATCGCGTTCCCCGGCGGGCGCCAGGAGCCCGACGACGAAGGTCCCGAGGCTGTCGCCCTGCGGGAGGTGCGCGAGGAGATCGGGCTCGATCTCGGCCCAGGCGCCCGCCCCCTCGGAGCTCTGCCCGTGCAGCTCACCCTACCCGCCCTCGGGCGGCAGATGGTCGTGCATCCGTTCGTCTACGCGCTGCCCGCGGATGAGCACCTCGCCCCCGACGCGCAGGAGGTCCAGCGCACGCTCTGGGTGCCCTTCCGGGCCCTGGTGGACGGAGAGGGGAGCGGCCAGATGGCCTGGACCTGGCAGGGCCAGGAGCTGCAGCTCCCCTGCCGGCGCCTGCAGGGCGAGATCCTGTGGGGCATGACCCTGCGGATGGTGGAGGATCTGCTGCGGGCCTGGGGGAAGGGGGGCCGGCTCACCTGAGACAGGGTTTTCACCGCCGGCCCTCCACCTCGCGGCTATGTTGCGCGGCCCCTGGAGGTGCCATGCTGTCTGCCCTGCTCCTGCTGCCCGGTCTCGCCCTCGCCGCCGAGTGCCCCGGGCTCGACGACCGTATCGCCGCCGTCGACGCCTCCACCACGAGCCTCACCATGCCGCTGCTGCAGGCCTGGTGGGCGGCGCGTGACCAGGGCCAGGAGGCCTGCCTCGCGGAGGCCCTCGATGCCCGCGGGCTGCCGTCCTGGGCGCCGCCCAGGGTCTTCCCCGCCGAGGAGGGCACCAGAGCCCCCGACAAGGGCCTGCGCGATCTCTTCCACCTGCCGAACCACGCCGAGAACGAGGACTTCGTGGTCTGGTGGGGCGAGTCCGGCGGTGTGTCCCAGGGCGACATCGACGACCTGCTCGACGCCTTCGACGACGCCTGGTCCCGCGAGATCGACGAGTACGGGCTCGAGGAGCCCTACGGCACGAGCCAGTACAAGTTCAACGTCTTCATCGGCGACACAGGCTCCGGCGCGCCGTCCGCGTATGGAAACTCCGGCTACTACACGGTCGACTCGCAGGGCTACCCCATGATCGTGGTGGCCGCGGGCGCGCTGGACGACATGGACTGGGGCCGCGGCACGGCCGTGCACGAGTTCTTCCACGCCGTGCAGCACGCCACCGGCGCCTACCAGACCGACACGGGCGCCTGGCTCTGGGAGGCCTGCGCCGTGTGGGTCGAGGGTGAGATCTACCCGGACAACCCCTACTACGCGGCCTTCCTCTTCGGCTTCGCCTTCATGCCGCACCTGTCGCTCGATCTGTTCGACTACCCCGACTCGGGCGCCATCGAGGAGTACCACCAGTACGGGGCTTTCATCTTCATGCGCTACCTCTCCGAGGTCGCGTCCGGCTGGGAGCTCGTGCGCGACCTCTGGAGCCAGGGCGGGTCCTACGACGACCCCCTGGAGGTGCTCGACGAAGCCCTGCAAGCGCAGGGGGGCGATCTGACCACCACCTGGGCCGACTTCCTCGCCCATGACGCCATCTGGGACTACCAGGACGGCGAGACCTACGCGTACTACCTCGACTGGTACGCTGGCTACTACGACGACTACGGCGTGGTCGAGACCCTGGTGAACGGGGGCTCGGAGGAGTGGCGCGAGCCCACGACGCGCCTGCCACAGCGCTACGGCGCCCAGTACGTCCAGCTTCGCTATCCAAGCGCGGGCACCCTGCACGTGGAGGTCGAGGGCGACCCCCAGGGCTCGGCCGGAGACGCGGCCACCTGGGTCGGTACGGTGGTCTTCGACAGCACCCCCGCCGAGTATGTCCCGTTGACCTTCGATGGTGGCAACGCCCGCCTGTCGATGGAGGATGCCGACCGCGCCCTGAACGTCTGGCTGGTGCTGGGGGTCACCACTCCGGCCCGCCGTAGCGGCGAGACCTTCGGCTACCGCTACCGCGTCTGGGTCGAGCCGGAGGCGCCCGTGGACACGGGCACCCCCGCCGACACCGGCGAGGGGGGGGATGAGCCGCCCGGTGGCTGCGGCTGCGTGAGTGGAGGGGGCCTGGTGGCCTGGCCGGTCTTGCTGGGCCTGGTCGGCCTCGCCGCGCGCCGGCGGCGTTGATCAGCGCGCCAGCTCCAGCACCAGCACCCCGTCGCCGTCATCGAAGCGCTCCTGCGAAGCCAGGGGCTCGAAGAAATCGACCGCACGGTCGAGCCACTCGCCCTGGTACACGCTGAGGTCGAGCACCACGAAGCGCAGCCCCCGCGCCTGGAGCCAGGCGCGGCCTTCGGCGCGACCGTGGGCGCCACGCGGATCGAAGGAGCTCGAGGGCGGGAACTCGCCGGTGATGCCCATCCTGCCCATGTCGTTGGTGTCTCGCACGAGCTGCTCGGCCTCGGGTGAGAGGCCGGGAGTGGCCACCACGGTGAACAGGGCTGGGTACTCGTAGATCGGGCGCCGGTGGGCGAGCTGGAAGTAGAGCTGGTCGCCCGAGCGCAGCGCATCGCTGATGTTGGCGTAGACCGGCAGCTCCCAGCGATGGGTGTTGGGCTTGCCCGGGCGGACCGTGGGGAAGGCCATGACGGCGCCGCTGCCGGGCTGGGCGCGCAGCCAGTCGGCGAAGGCGAGGTTCGGGTAGGTGGTGGTGTCCCATGGCTCGAGGTAGGGCTCCTGCTGCAGCAGGGTTCCGGCCACGGCCAGCCCCGCCACCACCCCCGCGAGCTCGATGGTCAGCCGGCGACGCTGGAGAAGCGCCTTCAGCGCGGGGCGCCGGAGCCCCAGGGAGAGCAGGCCGCGCAACCCGAAGACCCCGGCGAGGCTCAGGAACATGGCGGCGGGAACCAGCCACCGCCGCGGGAAGCGCACCCCGGAGAAGGGCGGCTGGCCGAGCAGCCAGGTGTCGAGGGACAGCACCCCCTGCCCGAGGGCGTGGCCGAAGGTGGCCCCCCCTTGGCCCGCCACGCTACCGAGCCACCAGGCCAACATGCGGGGGTTGTCCGGGTCGCTGCCGAAGGCGAGGACCAGCATGAGGAGCCCCGCCAGCAGCCATGGCAGGCCGCGGCGCAGCCCCGCCATGGCCAGCAGCAACATCGGCACCAGCAGCACCGTGGGGATCAGGGCGGGGACGAGGTTGCCCAGGACGTCCATGCCGTGGCCCGCCTCCAGCCCCCACCAGGTCCGCAGCGAGGTGCTGTTGCCGGCCAGCTCCACGCTCGCCGACGCCTGCGTGTAGTCCTGGGGCGCCAGGGTGAAGCCATGGTAGAGCCAGGCCACCAGGGCCAGGGCCGGCAGGGCCGCGCTCGCGGTCAGCGTCAGGGGTCGCCAGCGGCGCCAGCCCGCGCGCTCGGCCGGGCGCTCCAGCAGCGCGGCGGCCAGGAACGAGGGGACCACCACCAGCCCGAAGACCGCCATGTAGGGCGAGTCCAGCAGCAGGGCGAGCAGCAGTAGCCCGAAGACGGGGGCCCAGCGGAGCTGCCCGGTGCGGTGTGCTCGCCAGGCCGCCGCCAGGGCGGCCGGCAGGGACCACAGCGCCACGTGCTCCGGGGTCCCGTCGGCCATGGCGTGCAGCAGCATGGGCTGGGCCACCAGCGCGCCCCCGGCCACGGCGCCCAGCCCCCAGGAGCCGGTCAGCTCGCGGCCCAGCCAGGCCGTGCACCAGCCCGTGGTGGCCAGCAGCAGCAGCAGGCTCACGTCATAGGCCCCGAGCGGCCCGAGCAGAAACTGCACGGGCGCGAGGAGCAGGCCGGAGGCGAAGGGCAGCGGGACCACCTTCACCCCGAGGGGGAAGTAGACCCGGTGGGTCCAGATGGGGTCGGGCAGGCCCCACGCGGCCTGGCTGAGGCTCCAGGCGCCGCGGATCACGTCGGAGTCCTGGCCCCCAGGCCCAGGCAGGACGTAGGCGCCGCCCGCGAGCGCTGGCCACAACAGGAGGCCCGCCCACGTGAGGAAGACCAGGGCGGCCAGCCCGGGCGCGGCGAAGCGCGCGATGATGGCGCGCAGGCCGGCGGACGGGGCTGGGATCGAACTCATGGCGCTTTCCTCACACGTGGGCGCGACGGGAAAGGATAGCTTTTCGTGCGCGCCTGTCGACCCCGCGCGACCCGCGTGGCAAGATGTGGCATCGGTCAGGTCTGGAATCCCGCAGGAGAACCATCATGAACGCCCGCTCCCTTGTCCCCGCCCTGGCGCTGTTGTGCGCCTGCCAGGCCGAGACCTCCTTCCAGAACACCGATGACGGCGGCGATGACGTCCAGGGCAAGGGCGAGCTGGAGTGGCTCCCGGAGGCCCTGGAGTTCCTGGATCTGCAGCCCGCCATCACCGTGAGCCAGATGCTCAAGCTCACCAGCGTCGGCGAGAACAACCTCGTGATCGACGAGGTCCGCATCGTCAACAGCGGCGGTGGCGTGTTCTACATGGGCGACGACGACTTCGAGACCATCGAGCTGGCGCCGGGCACCTCGCGGGAGTTCGCGGTCACCGCCACCATGGACGAGTGGGTCGAGGTGGCCGAGGGCCTCATCCGGGTGGACTCCAACGACTCCGACTACGCTCCGCACCTGGAGATCGCCTGCGCGGCCTACCCCGCCGCGGACTGGGGCGCGGACACCGGCGGAGCCGAGTGAGGTCGGGGGCTATTTTTCCTCCACGTCTTCGGACTCCTCGCCCTCTTTGTCCTCCTCGTCTGCCTCGTCCTCCATGTCGTCCGGGGGGCGGCGGCGCGTCGGGCTTCGGCTCGAAGATGACCGAGGGGCGCGCGCGCCAGCCGGATTTGGGCATCAGGGCGCGACCCTTGAGGTGGATGCTGCCTGACTGCTGGTAGGCCTTGTGCAGGCCGTACTCGAACTTGCGGCTGGCGAGGATGATGGCGTCGAAGCGCTGCTCGCGGATGGCGCGGTCGATGGCCTTGGCCTCGCGCTTGAGCGGGCTGTGCGCGTGGGTGATGTCCCAGAGGGCGATGAGGGCGAAGCTCGGCTCTTTGCCCACCATCACCGGGTAGTAGGGGCTGTGGGGCATGAGGACCGCGCCCTGGTAGCCGCGGAGGGTGTCGAGCACCTGCTGGCCAGCGGCGAGATCCGCCTGGGTGGGGAGGAAGCGGTCGCGCTCCCAGCGGCCGGCCCAGCACTGGCCGGCGATCATGCCGGCGCCGGCCAGCAGGAGTGTGGCCTGGAGCAGGGGAGGGCGCCAGCGCCGCGCGAGCGCGCCCAGGCCGAGCCCCACGACCAGGGCCAGCAGCCAGTAGCCGGGCATCAGCACGTTGACGTAGCCGCCGTGGTGCCCGCGCATGAGCACCACCATGAACAGGCCCATGGCCATGGTGCCGATCCAGTACCAGCGGGCGAAGGAGGCATCGCCGGTGCAGGGGCTCGGCGCCTGGCCCGCGGTTGGGTGCAGGCGCCGCCAGCCCTGGCTGAGGAGGGCGGCGGCGGGCACCAGCGCGGCGGCGGCCAATGGCGCGGGGAAGGCGCTCAGCAGCTCCTTCTCGGCGGTGGGAAACAGGCGGGTGCCCACGATCGGGTGGGTGGCGGGCACGGCCAGGATGTAGGTCAGGAAGTAGCCGTGGCTCGAGATCTGCATCCAGGCGGTCCACAGCAGGGCCGGACCGGCTGAGCAGGCGGTGAACCAGGCGGCCCGGCGCCAGCCGTGGTGGCGCCACAGCGCCACCACGATGGGCAGGCCCAGCATGGCCATGTTGTGCTTGGTGGTGAAGGCCAGGAAGAGCAGCAGGCCTCCGACGGCCACGGCCCGGCGGCTGGCGCGGCGGCACAGGAGCAGGGCGCCGCCCATCAGGGCGAGCTGCATGCCGTCGGTGCGTACCAGGTCGAAGAAGGCCCCGACGTCCTCGTAGCAGGAGAGGAACAGGGCCGCCGCGCCGAACCCCAGGCTCCAGCGGTGTCCCTCCTGGCGCACGCCCAGGATCAGGAGGAGCGCGGCGATGCCCGTGCCCGCGAAGCTCACGCTGCGGGCCAAGGCGTAGCCCAGCGGCAGCACGCGCCCGAGCATCCCCACCAGCCAGGGGTAGCCGGGCGGGTAGATGAAGGGGATGAACTCCGGGCTGGGCGCCACGTACAGGGGCAGGCCATCCCGCACGCGCAGCGCGTGCAGCAGCATGCCGCCCTCCATCCACTCCAGGTCGAAGGGGAAGCCCACGCGGCCCGCGAAGGTGCTCCCCGCCCACCAGGCCATGAATACGAAGGCCGCTACGAGGACGACGTCGGCGGCTATGTGGAGGATGGTGGACGCGAGCTTCATGGCGGGGGCGGCGGGTGCGGGACGTCCCCTGATACCACAGCGCCGCGCGCGTCGGCACCCATGCCCGAATCGTCGGCTGCGCCGACGAAGCCGTCAGGTATCAGCGGTCAGCTATCAGCTCTTTCGAGCGGCAGCCGGCATCAGCGCAATTCACCCGCGGGGTGAACAGGCCCGAGCAGGGTGACTCGCGGGGAAGGTGCTTGCTGAAACCTGATACCTGAAAGCTGATGGCTCTGTGTCCGACGGTTCAGGCCCATGGCCGTCGCTGTGCCCCGGGCAGCCCGCGCATACGGACAGAAAATGTCCGAATACCCGCCACGGGGTTGCCAGGGCGGCCTTTGCGGCTAGGGTTCGCGTGCACCCCCGCGGAAGAACCCATGGACGACCTGCTGCGAGTGCTGAAGGCCACCTTCGGCCACGCCGGGTTCCGGCCGGGCCAGGAGGAGATCGTCCGGGCCGTGGCCGAGGGCGAGGATGTCCTCGTGGTCATGCCCACGGGCGCGGGCAAGTCCCTCTGCTACCAGCTGCCGGCCCTGGCGCGTTCGGGCACCACGCTCGTGGTCTCGCCCCTGATCGCCCTCATGAAGGATCAGGTCGACGCCTTGCACCAGAAGGGCGTCGCCGCCACCTTCATCAACTCCTCGCTCAGCCCCGCCGAGCGCCAGGAGCGCACAGAGGGCCTGCTGCGGGGCGCGTACCAGCTCGTCTATGTCGCACCGGAGCGCTTCAACCCGCGCTTCGTCGCCATGCTGCAGCGCGCGCGGATCGGCCTGCTCGCCATCGATGAGGCCCACTGCGTCTCGGAGTGGGGCCACGACTTCCGGCCCGACTACCTGCGCCTGGGCCCGGTGCGCGAGGCCCTCGGGCGTCCCCCCACCGTCGCGCTGACCGCCACGGCCACCCCCGAGGTGCAGCGCGACATCGTGCGCCTGGTGGGCATCGAGGGCTGCCGGTGCTTCGTTCGCGGCTTCGACCGCAAGAACATCGCGCTGGAGGTGGTGGAGGTCGGGTCCGCGGAGCAAAAGCTCGGGATGCTGCCCGGGCTCGTCGCCGGGGGGCCGGCCCTGGTCTACTGCGCCACCCGCCGCAACGTGGAGCGGGTGGTGCGCGCTCTACGTGATGCCGAGGTCCCCGCGGGGATGTACCACGGCGGCATGGAGCACCCCGATCGCGTCCGGGTCCAGGAGGCCTTCATGCAGGGGCGGGTGCCCGTGGTGGTGGCCACCAACGCCTTCGGCATGGGGGTCGACAAATCCGATCTCCGCACCATCGTCCACGTCGACATCCCCGGCAGCATCGAGGCCTACTACCAGGAGATCGGCCGCGCCGGTCGCGATGGGCGGCCCTCCCGGGCCGTGCTCCTGTTCCAGCCCTCGGATCGCCGCATCCAGGAGTTCTTCATCCGCAGCTCCCACCCCGAGGCCGAGCTCGTGGAGCAGGTCTATCGCGAGCTGTGGTCGGCCTGGCGCGCCGGTGGGGCGGGGGAGCCCCTCGTGGAGGCCGGCCGTGAGCAGCTCGCGGCGGCCCTGCCCGAGGGCAGCGGCGGCGAGGCCGTGGTCTCCGCCTGCCTGCGGGTGCTCGAACGTCAGGGCTGGGTCCGGCGGGTCGCGCCGCGCGACCGGCCTGGCTGCGTGCGGCTGCAGCAGCAGCCCGCCAGCCCGCCGCGGGGCCTGGCGGGGCGGGTCTATGAGGCCGTGGCCCGTCGGCTCGCACACGAGCCCGAGGAAGGCTGGGTGTTGGAGCCCGAGCGGCTCTGCCGAGAGCTCACCGTCGAACGGGAGCAGCTCCTCGCCGCCTTGCGGGGGCTCGAGGGCCGAGGCCTCCTGACCTACGAAGCCCCTCGCCAGGTCGGGGCCATCGAGCTGCTTCGGCCCGACGAGCCCCTGCGCATTGATCGCGAGGCCCTCCACACCCGCCGGCAGGCGGAGCTGCAGAAGCTCGAGCGGATGGTGGGCTACGTGCACGCCGCGTGCCGGCGGCACCACCTCCTCACCTACTTCGGCGAGCGCCCGCCCTTCGAACGCTGCGGCACCTGCGATGCCTGTCGGCGCGGCGATGTGGGGGCGACGGCGACCGCGGGGCTCTCCTCCGCCGATCAGCAGATCGCCCGGGGTGTGCTGGCCTGTGTCCACCGTCTGCGGGGCGAGTACACCCCCACCATGGTGGCCAGGGTGCTCACGGGGAGCACCGATCGCGCGGTGCGCGCGCTGCGCCTCGACCGCGCCATGGCCTACGGGCTGCTCTCCTCCTGGTCCATGGCCGAGGTCGATGCCCTGGTCGAAGCCCTCGTGCACGCCGGGGCGCTCGATCGACGCTTCGTGACCCATCCCGTGCAGGGGCGGGAGCGCACCTACGCCGTAGTGGCGCTCACCGATCTCGGAGAGCGCATCGTCGCCGGTGAGCCGGTGCCGGAGGCCGCGCAGGGGCTCCTGGGCCGTGCCCTCCCGCGCCGGGGGCGGTCGCCCTCGCGGCCGGTGGCGGCTCCTGCCCCGCGCCCTGCCGCCCCGCAGGCCCCCGCCCAGGATCTGCTGTCCTACCTCCAGGAGGTCCGACGACAGGTCGCCCGGGCCGCCGATGTCCCCGCGTACGTGGTCGCCTCGAATCGCACTCTCGAGGAGCTGGCGGCCCGGCGCCCCGGCAGCCGGCAGGCCATGCTGGCCGTGCACGGCATGGGCCCCAAGCGGTTCCAGCTCTACGGGCAACCCCTGCTGGATGCCCTGCAGGCCTGGGGCGGCACCTGAGGCGGGCTCTCGAGGCTGCGGGGCGGGCCGAGTCGTCGGGCGATTCGCGGGGGCGTGGGAGGGGGAAATAGACCCGTCGGTCTTTTATACTATTGGAAAACCTGTTGCGGGTGGTGGAAGCTGGTGGTACCGTGGGTTGGCCAGCGGACGAGCCACCATGGAGCACCCCTGGCGAAGGTCCCATCGTCTTGACTTCCCATTTTAGGATTATTTGGTTATTTACGAATATACCTCTAAATAAATCCAGCTTCGATCGAACCAGGGCTTGTGAACAGCAATTGGCCCGTGGTCGGAGATGCTGGGTTGCCCTGTCAACGGAGTGAACATGGCTCAGGCAAAACGTCGCAAGTCCAAGCTGGATCCGTACCTCGATCACATCGGCGTGCTGCCCGATCGGGAGGTCGCCGAGATGGCGGGTGTCACCCCCGAGAATGTGCGCGCCTTCCGCGCAAGGCGGAACATCCCCGCGGGTTGGCGAGGGGAGGGCCGCTCGTACCACGGCGACATGATCGGCGAGTTCACCGGCGCCGCCGGTGGGCCTCAGGGATTCGCCGTCAACGTCATCACCTCCGAAGGCCCGGTGGACTTCGTCGTCCTCGCCGAGGACATCGCGCAGGCCGCGGCTCTGGCCATGCGGCGGCTCGGCGCCCGCGGCGTCGAGGGTCGGATTCAGGACATCCGCTACCTGGCCGAAGCCCTCACCGGCTGACCTCCTGGGCCGGCGCTCGGGCGGCTCCCGTGAACCGGCCTTGCAGGATCGGCCCTCACCAGGCGCACTGTAGCTCTGCCGCTTCGTCGTCGTCCTGCACGGCGGCGAGATCGACAGCACACTGATCCTGGATCTCAGGGTCGGCGTCGAGGTACATGGTCTCGAGGCTCTCACAGTCGTACTGTGGATCGTCCTCGTGGCAGGTGCACAGATAATCCACGTAGTCGTCGCAGGGGCTCGTAGAAGCAGCCTGTGGCGTTGAGGAGTGTGAGGGCGGTGATCCAGACGCGCGCCATGGCTGCCTCCTGGGTGGACAAGAACGCATAACCCCGGAGCAGGTGAACGGATACCTGGTGCTCCCCACCGCTCAGGAGTCGCAGTGCAGAGCTTCCAGGACCAGGTCGTGGTGGTCACGGGCGCCACCAGCGGGATCGGTCGTGCCTTGGCCCGCGCCTTCACCGCGGCGGGAGCGCGGGTCCTCGGCGCCGGTCGCGACCAGGCAAGGCTCGGGGAGCTGGCGCGGGAGGTGGACCTCGCGCTGACCCTGGACGTGCGTGAGGAACGGGATGTGGCGCTGCTGCGGGCTGTGGTCGAGGACCGCTTCGGTCGGCTCGACGTGCTGGTCAACAGCGCGGGCCTGGGCCTGTTCGCTCCCTGGGACGAGACCACGACGGACGACCTGCGGCTCCTGCTGGAGGTGGATCTGGTCGGGGCCGTGCGGGTGAGCCAGGCGCTGCTGCCCGGGATGGTCGCCCGCGGTCATGGGACCCTGGTCCAGATCGCCAGCGTGGCGGGCCTGCGTGGGTTCCCCCGCCAGACAGCCTACTGCGCGGCCAAGCACGCCCTCATCGGCTGGTCCGAGGCGCTGCGGCATGAGCTGGCGGGCAGCGGGGTTCGGATCTGCGTTGTCAGCCCACCGGCGGTGGACACGCCCTTCTTCGCCCGTGCGGGGTGGCCTGGGGTGGCCCAGGAGCACCCGCGCTGGCGTCCGTTGAGCGCTGAGCAGGTGGCCGCCGCCGTGCTCGAGGCGGTGGCGCGGGGTGATGCCGAGCTGGTGCTCGGCTCGCGGCTGCGCATGCTGCAGGCCGCCGCACGCATCTCACCCGCGGCCCTGGTGCGGGCGAGGCTGCGCAGGGGGCGCTGAGGGGGCTACTCCGGCCATGACCCAGGTTTCGGCCAATGGGCGAGAATTCGGCCTTGAAGGCACGGTCATTTTTTCGGGGCGCGACCAAGCGCCCCGCGCCGCCCATCAGGCGGCG
>JBDRKM010000094.1:0-14947 GCA_043814015.1 Pseudomonadota bacterium | reverse complement strand
GCCAGAGCGGCCCGAGATGAATCATCTGGGCGCGGAGTGGCGCGGGATCGACCCTGGGGGGCGCCAGAGCGGCCCGAGATGAATCATCTGGGCGCGGAGTGGCGCGGGAGCGACCACAGCGGCGCCAGCCTCTCCCAGCCTCCATCCGCGGCGTTGAGCCGCGGCACCGCAGGTGCCGTCGGATCGAACGCCGCGGTTCCGGGCCGCCACCACCCCGTCGCGGCGTTGAGCCGCGGCACCGCAGGTGCCGTCGGATCGAACTCCGCGGTTCCGGGCCGCCACCACCCCGTCGCGGCGTTGAGCCGCGGCACCGCAGGTGCCGTCGGATCGAACTCCGCGGGCTAAGGCCGCCAAAGGCCGGCCTTAGCCTAGTTGGGGGTGTCCATGAAGGTGGTCAGCATCTGCTTGTTGCGGATCACCAGCCCCTCCCGCCGCGTCTCCACCAGCCCCTCCCGCTGCCAGCGCGTCAGCACCCGGATCGTGGTCTCCACCCGACAGCCCACCATCCCGGCAAGATCGCCACGGGTGAGGCGCAATGGCACGAACAGCCCGCGGGAATCCGGCAGCCCCACATCACTGCTGATGCGCAGCAGCACGCGGGCCAGGCGCTGCTCCACGGGCCCATGCGCCATCTCCTCCAGCCGCTTCAGGAAGGATTGCAGCCGGGTGTGGGAGAGCTTGAGCAGCTCGGAGGCCAGGTCTGGCCGCTGCTGCAGCAGGGTCTGCAGGCGCTGGCGGTGGACCCGGATGCCCTTGCCGGCGGCCAGCACCGAGCAGGTAGAGCTGTGGTGGGCCTCGGGCAGGGCCGCGCCGGCCCCCACGAGCTGGCCGCGGTGCACGAGATCGAGGATGGCATCGCGCCCGCCGGGCCACTCGCGGGTGAGCTTCAGGGTGCCGGTGCAGACCGCCACCATCCAGTCGGCAGGCTCATCCTGCTTCCAGAGCACCTCGCCGCGCTTGTAGCGCACGCACTCGCCGTGCTGCATGAGGAGCTGGTTGAGCTCAGAGGAGTCGCAGGGATGGGAGCAAGGGCAGTTGCGGGCAGAGAGGATCGACATCGTCACACCGCGGACTGGGGTGGGCGGGGGTAGAAGCAAGAAACGTGCCAGTGGCGAGCGCGATCACGGGTTGCAGGAAGGGGCCCTTCTCTGGAACCTGCGCTGCGTCAGGATCGCGGCAGCGCCTGCGGGCTGTGCTATATCGCACAAACGGTGGTCTGCCAGGTGGAGCCTCCCGCACAGGGGCCACCAGGGGCCGCCGCCGCTGGCGCTCTTCGGAGGAGAACCATGGGCGAACCTGTCTCGATCCTGGTCTGCGACGACGAGGAGCTGATCCGCTGGTCGCTGCGCCAGTACCTGGAGGAGGAGGGCTACGCGGTGGAGGAGGCGGGCGACGGGGTGGCATGCCTGGAGATCGTCCGGGCCAAGGCTCCGGGGCTCCTGATCCTCGATCTGCGCATGCCCCTCATGGGGGGCGTCGAGGTGCTGGAGGAGCTGGCGGCCGAGGAGCGGGACCTGCCCGTCATCGTCATCACGGCCCACGGGGCGGTGGACGTGGCGCTGCAGGCCTCACGCCTTGGCGCCCGCGCCTACCTGTCCAAGCCCTTCGACCTGCGCGAGCTGGGGCTGGCGGTGCGCCAGGTGCTCAAGACCCACCGCCTGGAGGGCGAGCTGCGTTACCTGCGGGGGCGGAAGGCGGGGGCCTACGGCAGGATCCTGGGCACCTCCCCGGCCATGCGCCGGCTGTTCGAGACCCTGCGCCGGCTGGAGCGGGTGGACGCCCCGACCGTGCTCATCACGGGCGAGTCGGGCACCGGCAAGGATCTCATCGCCCACGCCATCCACGAGAACGGGCCGCGCCGCGAGGGTCCCATGATGGAGGTGGACTGCGCCAGCCTGCCCGAGCAGCTGATCGAGTCGGAGCTTTTCGGGCATGAGCGCGGCGCCTTCACCGACGCCCGCACCACCAAGCGCGGCCTGTTCGAGGTGGCCCGCGGCGGCACCATCTTCCTCGACGAGATCTCCGAGACCTCCACCAGCACCCAGGCCAAGCTGCTGCGCGCCCTGGAGAGCCGGCGCTTCAAGCGGGTCGGTGGCGTGGCGGACATCAGCCTGGACGCCGGGGTGATCGCGGCCACCAACCGGGATCTGGAGGCCGAGGTGCAGGCCGGGCGGTTCCGGCAGGACCTCTACTACCGGCTGAACGTGATCCGCATCGACGTGCCCCCGTTGCGCTCCCGGCGCGAGGACATCCCCACGCTGGTGGACCACTTCGTGCGGCGCTTCAACGCCAAGTTCGGCCGCAACGTCCAGGGGGTGTCCGAGGACGCGCTCGCGCGCCTGGAGGCCGCCGACTGGCCCGGAAACGTGCGCGAGCTGCGCAACATCCTGGAGCGGGCCGTGATCATGGAGGCCGACGAGCTGCTGCTCGGCCAGCACCTGCCCTCCGACCTGGGCCTGGCCGGGGTCGACGGCCGCGACCCGTCCCGGCGCGGCGCCGGCGTGATCCTGCCACCCGAGGGGTTGAACCTGGAGCGGCTGGAGCGCAGCCTGCTCACCCAGGCCATGGAGCGCACGGAGGGCAACCAGTCCGCCGCGGCGAGGCTGCTCGGGATCAGCCGCTTCGCCCTGCGCTACCGCCTGGAGAAGCACCACCTGGCGGGGCCGTGGGGAGGCGTATCCTGAAGCGGGCTCCCGGCCCGTGGCCGTGCATGCGGACCGCGGGGGCCGGGTCGAGGTGCAGGGTGCCGTGCTGGGCCTCCACCAGCTTGCGGCTGATGGCGAGGCCGAGGCCCGTGCCGCGGGCCTTGGTGGTGACGAAGGGGTTGAAGAGGCGCCCGCGCAGGGAGGGATCGATGCCCGGACCGTCGTCCACCACGCACAGCTCGGCGCCGGGGCCGACGCGGATCTCCACCAGCCCGTGCTCGCCGACGGCCTCGCGGGCGTTCTGCAGCAGGTTCACCACCGCGGCCTGCAGCAGCTGGGGATCGGCCAGGGCCGGCTCCGGTGTGTCCACCAGCAGGGAGGCGGGCACCGCCGCGACCTGGGCGGCCTCCGCGGCCAGGCTGGCGAGGTCCACGGGCCGCAGGTGGGGTTCCGGAGGGCGGGCGTAGTCCAGCAGGTCGGTGACCAGCCGATCCAGGCGCCGGACCTGGTCGTCGACCCGGGCGAGGATGGCGCGGCGCTTGTCGTCCTCCGCGAAGCCGCGGTGCATCACCTGGAGGGTGAGGGAGATGGCGGCCAGGGGGTTGCGGACCTCGTGGGCGACGTTGGCGGCCAGGGCCCCGAGGCGCGCGAGGGCCTCGGCCTGCTGCGCCCGCGCCTCGGCCTCCACGGTGTCCGTCAGCTCCTCCACGTGCAGCAGCACCTGGGCCAGGGGGTGGTCGAGGGGCACCACGTGCAGGCGCAGGTAGCGGGCTTCGGGCGGCTGGCCGAGCTGGACCCGTGAGAGGGTGACCTCGCCTCCGGTCGCGAGGGCGCGCCCGATGTGGGAGGGCAGGTCGGCCGCCTCCACCAGCTTCGGGGGCAGGAACGCATCGTAGCGCTGACCCACGCGGGCCCGCTCGCCGAACAGGCGCGCGGAGGGGCGGGTTGCGGCGGTGACGACCCCGGCGGCGTCGAGGCACAGGACCGTGACCGGCAGGTTGGTGACGATCACGTCCTGCAGGCCGCGCAGCTTCTCGGCCTCGCGGGTCCGGTGGTAGGTGGCGTTGAAGACCGCGGACTCCTCGGACATGGCGCCGTTGAGGGCGCGCAGGCAGGCCTGCACCTCCCCGGGAGCCAGCGCGCCGTCGCCCAGCGCGCGGAACAGCAGCTCGATCAGGGCGTCGGTCAGGTGCGCGGTGGCCTGGAAGAACTGGGCGTGAGGCAGGCCGAGGTGGGCGTACTGCGCGGCGAGCCGCCGGCGCCGCTCCCAGTAGGCGGGGTCGTGGGGCGCGCGCAGCATGACGGCGGGCCAGGCGCGCAGCCGGTCCCGGAAGCGATGGGCCTCCTCGGTGTCGCGGTACACCAGGTGCTCACCGTCGCTGCCGATCAAGGTGTCGTGGAAACGCTGCCCCAGATCGTCCAGAGCGGCGCAGGCGTGCTCGGCGATGCGCGTGAGCGCGGCGTCGGGCGCGGTGGCGTGGTCGCGGTGCTGGTCTGGTGGAACCAGCGCAGGGGGGGCCGCAGGTGGCTCAGCCTTCGGGTGTGGCATTGGACACACCCCAGGCGAAGGGCCGGTCGGAGACGAGAACGACCGTGGCGGGTTCCCGCTGGAGGATCTGCTCCACCCAGCCCAGCGCGGGTCGGACCGGGTCCACGGAGATGACGACGTGGGATGGACAGGTGGAAGTGGTGCCGTCCGCGAGCGAGGCTGTGCCCCGGTCGCCGGCGGCGGGGGCGCGCAGCAGGCGGCAGTGCAGGGCCCCCGCGAGCAGGCCGGCGATGCGCGTGGCCGCCGGTGAGGAGGCGCCCTTCTCCACGAGCGACACGACGCCACCCAGCGACGCGGGAGACGCCCCGCGCGGCGCCACCTGGGGGCGCACGGCGACCACGGGGATCCGGGCACGGGCCATGACGCTGCGCGCCACCGAGCCCGGTTCCTCGACCGCGGTGCTCCGGCGGCCGTGGGTCCCCATGACCACGAAGGCGCAGCCTCGGGCCACGGCCTGCGCGCAGATGCAGGTGGCCGGATCCCCCTCCTCCGTGCGCAGGCTCGGGTTGGAGCCGAGCGCCCGCAGGGGCTCGGCCAGGCCATACAGATCGGCCAGCTGGTGCAGGGTCGGGTCGTGCTCGGCCACGTGCAAGAGCAGGGGCGTCAACCCCGTGGCGCGCGCCAGCAGCGCCGCCACTTCGATGGCGTGGCGCGAGGGTGCGGACAGGTCGATGGCGACCAGGAAGGGCATAGAAACGACGAGTAGCAAGTATCGTGCCCAGCGTAGGTGGCCGCTGCCGTGCCCCCGCTACCAGGTCACCTGTCCCCCCAGGCCCCAGGCAGCGTACAGGTCGGTCTCGTCGTAGCGGCAGGGGTCCTCCAGCAGGAGGTCGCCGAAGACCGACACCTTGGGGGACACCTTCACCTGCAGGCGGAACTGGTCCTCGTACCAGGGGCCCCGGGGGCAGGTCTCGCAGCCCCAGGTGAGGGCCTCGGAGGCGGGGCGCAGGCCGTGCAGGTGGCGGTAGCGTCCCTTGACCGGTCCGACGCCCAGGCCCAGCCCCACCTCGTAGCCGATCATCGGGGCGCCGCGGGACTCGGCGTAGGGCCAGGCGGAGGCGCCGCCCACGAAGGCCGCGGCCGTCAGATCCAGCTTGTCGGAGGAGAACACGTCCGCGCCCCCGATCACGCGGGCGTACCAGGCGCCGCCCCAGGCGCCGCGGGCGTCCAGGGCCGCGAAGAGGTGATCGCCGCTCACAGCGCCGCCGATGGTGGTGCCGGGGCCCCAGGGGTAGACCAGGGCGGCCGCCTCCACCGAGCCCGTGGCGTGGGCCACGGCCGGGAGCATGCACGCGAGGGCGGCCAGGAAGGTGCGGCGAAGGTGCATGGCGTGGTTCCTCTCGGGTGTTCGAAGGGTTGGACACCGCGCGCCGTCGGGGCTGTCACCCTGCCGCCCCTCCCCGGGTCTGCTAAGAAGGACCCAGCGCCGCCACCCTGGAGAGAAGCATGCTCCGCCGTCTCCGCTTCGCCCTGCTCGGGCTCATCTCGCTGCTGTGGGCCCTGCCGGCCACCGCGGCCGCGCCGGCCGACGTCCAGGCCTTCCTGAACGACGTCTTCGCGCGCTTGCCGGCCCAGGCCGTCGGCGAGTACACCTTCCAGTCCTGGGAGCGTGAGGGGCGGCCCACCTCCGAGGGCTTCGGCCTGCTGCCCGTGGCCGGGGTCAACCCCGGGAAGCTCATCGCCCGGGTCATGGACGTGGATCACTACAAGGGCAACATCGCCTACGTCGAGGAGTGTCGCACCGTCGCCGACCCGCGCTTCTCGCCCCCCGCCACCGTGCGCTTCTACCAGCGCCTCGATCTGCCCATGCTGGGCGGCGTGCAGCACAGCCTCGTGCTGGTGGATGGCGGCACCCGCCAGGGCTACCGCTACGCCTACTGGTACCTGCTCGGCCCCGAGACCGAGGCGCTGGATCCGGCCAGCGGCGCCCGCAGCGCCTACAGCATGGGCGCCTGGATCGCGGGCAATGGCATGATCGGCTACGCGCTCTCCAACGCCCCCCGCCGTGAGGACGTCTCCTGGGCCAAGTGGCAGGCCATGACCACCGGCGCCGACATGAGCGCCAAGCCCGTGGTCAAGGCCAACATCGAGGGGATGGCGGCCTGGGCCTCGAGGTAGCTACGCCCGCCCTTCGGCGTGCGCCACCGCCCAGCCCGCGTGCTCGCGCATCAGCGCCCCCCAATCTGCTCGCACCACGAGCCGGCGGAGCAGCACGTAGGTGCCGCCGAGGGTGCGGTTGAGGAAGACCAGGTCCCGCGGCGCGCGCACCTGCGGATGGCGCACGAGACGGTGGCCGATGGGGGCGATGCGCTCCAGCACGCTGTCGTCGTGGGCGCCGATGGTGTAGCGGCCCACGGTCATGGGGTACATCAGGGTGCGGATGAGCTGCCAGAGGGTCTCGTCGGCCTCGGGGCTGGCGCCGTGCAGGGCGCCCAACTCGCGGCAGGCCTGGAGGCAGTCCTCGCGGCGCCCGTCGATGGCCGTGAGGCCCGAGCGGGCGTAGTGGGCGATCCAGAACTCGTCGAAGCGCTTGACACAGCCGAAGTCCAGCAGGCCCACGGTGCCGTCGGGCTCGAACAGGTAGTTGCCGGGGTGGGGGTCGGCGTGCAGGGTGCGGTGGCGGAAGATCTGGGTGAAGAGCAGCTCCCCGATGGTGGTGCCGGCCCGCTGGCGGGCCTGGGGGCTGCTCTCGGCCAGGAAGCGGTCGATGGGCACGCCGGGCAGGCGGTCCATGGTGAGCACCCGCTCGGTGGACCAGGCGGAATGCACCCCGGGGACGCGCACGCGGGGGTCGCCGGCAAAAAGCTCACGGAAGAGGTGGATGTTGGCCGCCTCGTGCAGGTAGTCCAGCTCCTCCTCCAGCCGCGTGCGGATCTCGTCGAAGATGGCGTCCACCTCCGCCCGGTTGCGGCGCAGGAAGCGGCCGGTGAGCATGACGGCCTTGAGCGCCGCCAGGTCGGAGCGGACGCTGCCGTCGATGCCGCGATGCAGCACCTTGACCACCACCTCGCGCCCGTCCGGCAGGGCGGCGGCGTGGGCCTGGCCGAGGCTGGCGGTGCCGATGGGCTCGGGGTCGAAGCGTGCGAAGGCCTCGGACAGGGGGCGCTCGAGCTGGGCCTCCACGTCCTCGCGGATGACGCGGAAGGCGATGGGCGCGGCCCCGGAGTGCAGCCTGCCGAGGCGGGAGGTGATCTCCTCGGGCAGGTCGAGCCCGGCGGCCACGTTGGCCATGCCCTGGCCGAGCTTCATGGCCGCGCCCTTGAGCGTGCCCAGCGTCTCCACGATCTGCTCGGCGTTGTCGATGTTCAGGCGCTCCAACGCGCGCTGCTGCTTCGCCGGATCCTGAAAGAGCCCCTGGACCTTCTGCTTGACGTAGGAACCCCCGACGCGCCCACCCAGGCGGCCGAGCTTCGTCAGGCGGCTGATCCGCGATGTGGGGGGACGCTCCTTGCCCATGCCGGAGGGGTAATCACTCCACCGTGAGCTGACCCGCGTTCTCGGGCTGGTAGCCGTCGGAGGAGCCCGCGCCGCCGCAGCCGTCGCTCTCGTCGCCGCCGGCATCGCAGTAGAGCCAGGCGGCCCCGCCGTCGGCGGAGAAACGGTACGCGAAGTCGAAGCCGCCAGCCGTGCCTGGCGCGGTGAAGCTGCCCTCGTACTCGTCGTTGGAGAGGTCGCCCTCGGACAGGCCGTCCTTGTCGCCGATGTAGGCGGCGTCGCTCCAGGTCCAGCCGCCGCTGGCAGGGTCGCTGCCGTCGGGGCCCACGCCCACCTGGCCGAGGATGCCGGCGCCCTGGCCCGCGCCCACCGTGGCACCCTCCATGTAGACCCAACCGTACACGGACTCGGAGGTGGCGCCCGGGGCGGCGCCCATGGCGCAGGGCCACTGCAGGTGGCAGTAGCCGATGTCGGTGTCGCTGTCGGTGTCGGCGTCGGCGTCGGCGTCGGCGTCCGCGTCGGCGTCGCTGTCGGCGTCGGAGTCCGCGTCGCTGTCGGCGTCGCTGTCCGTGTCGGCGTCGGCCTCGGAGTCCGCCGTGTCGTAGTAGTGGGCCTCGATGTCGTGATCGCAGGCGCACAGGAGCAGCAGGAGGGGGAGGACGCGCATGGTTCAGCCCTTCACCGACCCGGCCGTGAGTCCCTCGACCAGGTGGCGCTGGAGGAAGAAGAACAGGAGCATCACGGGGATGGACACCAGGATGGCGCCGGCCGCGAAGTGACCCCAGGAGGCGCCGAAGTCGCCCACGTACTGTTGCAGGACCACGGGCAGGGTGTAGGCCTTCTCCGAGCCCATCAGGGTGGCCGCCAGGATGAACTCGTTCCAGGCGGTCATGAAGGAGAACAGCGCCGTGACCGCCAGGGCGGGCCGCGCCAGGGGCAGGATGACCTGCCAGAAGGTCTGCCAGCGGGAGGCGCCGTCCAGCATGGCGGCCTCCTCGAGGTCCTTGGGGATGGTGTCGAAGTAGCCCTTCATGTTCCAGGCGCAGAAGGGGACCGAGGTGGTGGAGTACACCAGCGCCAGGCCGAGGAGCGAGTCCAGCAGGTGCAGCTCCTGCAGCAGGATGTACAGGGGGATCAGCATGACCAGGCCCGGGAACATCTGCGTGATCAGCAGAAAGCCCATGGCGCGGTCGCGCCCCGGGAAGGCCCAGCGGCTCATGGCGTAGCCGGCGGTGACCGCCAGGGAGAGCCCGATGGCCGCGGTGAGGAGGGAGACCACCACGGAGTTGAGCAGCTGGCGCCCGAACAGCCAGGCGCCGGTGGCGTCGGTGGTGCTCACCACGTCCGCGAAATTCTGGAAAGAAGCCACCAGGTGCCACTGCCCCGTGACCGGATCCTGGACGACGGGGAAGGGGTTGAAGCCGGCGGCGAAGGCTTGATCCGGGGTCAGCGCCAGCTTGACCACCCACAGCACCGGGTACAGCGCGATGACGCCGGTGATGGCCAGCACGGTGTGGAAGGCCAGCAGCTCGAGGAGGGAGGGGGAGCGCTGCATGGGCTAGTCCCTCGCCTGCAGGCGGCGGGTGAAGGCGTTGTACACCAGGAGCACTCCGAAGATGAGCAGGGTGTAGGCCGCGGCGTAGCCGAAGCGGTAGTTGCGGGTGAAGGCCCAGCGGTAGGCCTCGGTGACCAGGATCTCGGTGGAGCCGTCGGGCTCGCCGGCGCTCACCAGGTAGATGATGTTGAACTGGTTGAAGGTCCAGACCACGCCCAGGATGACCGCCGGCAGCAGGGCGGGCCTGAGCAGCGGCAGGATCACATGGCGGAAGCGCTGGATGGCGGAGGCGCCGTCCAGCATGGCGGCCTCCTCCAGATCCCGTGGGATGGCCTGCAGCGCGCCCAGGGTGACCACCATCATGAAGGGGAAGCCCAGCCAGACGTTGGTGGTCAGGTTGGCGCAGAAGGCGGTGAGGAAGTGGTCGAACCAGCCGATGGGCTCGGCCCCGAGGAACTCCAGGAAGGAGTTGATGGCGCCGAGCTGGCGGTGGAACAGGCCCTTCCACATGAGGGCCGTGATGTAGTTGGGCACGGCCCAGGGCAGGATCAGGAGCACCCGCCAGAAGGCCCGCATCCGCACCCAGGGCTCGCGCAGGATGAGGGCCAGCCCCATGCCGATGGAGACGTGCAGCGAGACGTTGGCGATGGTCCAGACCACGGTCACGACCAGCGTGTAGTAGAAGGACAGGGGGCTGGTGACGGGCCAGTCGCGGGCCAGCAGGATGTTCAGGAAGTTGGCCAGGCCCACGAAGGTGTAGTGGCCCTCGCGGTGGGAGAAGAACGCGAGCCCGGCGCCCACGATGAAGGGCAGCAGCACCAGCAGGCCGATGGCCTGGAACGCCGGACCGGCCCACAGGTAGGCGTGGCCCCAGCCGCGGAGCTGGACCTGCCGGCGCTGCCGCAGCAGCCAGGCGGCGCCGCCGAGCGCGAGCACGCCCAGCAGGGCACCGTAGGGCAGGGGGTTGGCCTCGGGCGGCGGGGGCGCGGTGACGATCTCGAACTGGGTCTGGGCCTCGGCCACGGCGACGGTCCCGGTGGCGGCGCCGCGGTTGACCCGCCGGATGGCGCGGTTCATGGGCTCCCAGACCATGGCCATGTCCGGCGAGGTGGGCATGGGGGTGGTGGCATCGAGCTGGGCGCGGAAGGCCTGCAGGAAGCCATCGGTGCGGACGCGCTCGTCCTCCCAGGTGGCCAGGTGGGACACGGTCTCCCGGCCGACCACGGCCATGGTGATGGCGCCGGCGGTGGTCAGGTAGCGGGCGAAAGCCTCGGCCTCGCGCGGGTTCCTGGCGCCTTCGGCCAGGAAGACCGCCTCGAGCGTGGCGAAGGGGCGCACCGGCAGGCCCGTGGCGCTCACCGTGGGCAGGGTCTCGATGCGGTAGCCCAGCTCCGGCGCGAGCTCACCGGCCAGCCAGGGGCCGTCCACCACCATGGCCACCTTGCCCTGGTTGAAGAGCTGGGTGATCAGGGCGGTGGTGGGGTCGGCGGGGCCCACGTCGGCCAGCCGCTTGACGAAGTCGAGGGCGGCGGCGTTCTCGGGGCGGTCCAGGGCGACCTGGCCGGCGTCGTCGAAGATCCCGCCGCCGTAGCCGTGCAGCCAGCCCACGTCGTAGTAGGTCTCCACCACGTTGAAGGCCAGGCCCCAGGAGCGATCTGCCACGTGGGCCTGCGCGAAGGCCAGCAGCTCGTCGCTGGTGCGGGGCACCTCGGGGACCAGGGCCGGGTTCACGTACAGGGCCAGGCACTTGAAGCTGGTAGGCCAGCCCCAGGTCTCGCCTTCGACGACCATCCCTTCGAGGGTGACCGGGTGGTAGGCGGTGCGGTCCAGCTCCACCGGCTGGACCAACGGGATGTGGGACCAGGTGACCACCTTCTCGTTCGACGCGATGAACAGGTCGGGCCCGTTGCCGCGGGGGATGGTGGTCTCCAGGCGGTTCTGGTAGGCCTCGCTGGGGATGGCCATCGGCACCACCGGGCGCTCGGGGTGCAGCCCGTTCCACTCGTTGATGACCTGCTCCAGCGCCTCGCGCTCGGCCCCCCGGTACCCATGCCAGAGCGCGATCTCGGCCCCGCGCGCGGGCAGGGCCACGAAGAGCGCGGCCAGCAGGGCCAGCAGGGCGCGGGTCACGCCAGCCTCTCCCCGCTCTCGCGATGGAAGCGGTAGGTGCGGGTGAAGCCGATCTGGATCTCCCCCGGCATGGGTGGCTTCTCGGTGCGCGCCACCAGGTGCTCGCCGTCCAGATCCAGGTGGACCAGGCTCTCGGTGCCCAGCGGCTCGATCACGTCCACGCGCGCCGCGTGCGGGCCATCGCCCAGCACCACGTGCTGCGGCCGCACGCCCACCACGGCCTCCTCCTCCAGCCGCTCCAGGAAGTTCATGGCCGGGGAGCCGATGAAGCCCGCCACGAAGCGGTTGGTGGGCTGGTCGTGCACCTCCATGGGCGAGCCGATCTGCTGCGCCACGCCCTTCTCCAGCACCACCAGGCGGTCGGCCAGGGTCATGGCCTCGACCTGATCGTGGGTGACGTAGACCATGGTGGTGCCCATGCGCTTGTGCAGGCGCTTGAGCTCGACCCGCATGGTGAGCCGCAGGGACGCGTCCAGGTTCGAGAGGGGCTCGTCGAAGAGAAAGACCGACGGCTTGCGCACGATGGCCCGGCCGATGGCCACCCGCTGGCGCTGGCCGCCCGAGAGCTGGGCCGGTTTGCGATCGAGCAGACGCTCCAGCTCCAGCATTCGCGCCGCCTCGTCCACCGCGGCGTCGATCTCCGCCCGCGGTCGGCCGGCGATTTCCAGCGCGAACCCCATGTTCCTGCGCACGGTCATGTGGGGGTAGAGGGCGTAGCTCTGGAAGACCATGGCCACGTCCCGATCCCGGGGATGGGCGGTGGTGACATCGCGCCCGCCGATGGACAGGCTGCCCTCCGTGGGGATCTCCAGCCCGGCGATGCAGCGCAGCAGGGTGGACTTGCCACAGCCGGAGGGGCCCACCAGCACGATGAACTCGCCATCGGCGACGCGTAGGTCCACGCGCTCCAGCACGCGGGTGGGGCCGAAGGACTTGGCTACGCCGTCGAGGCGGAGGGTCGCCATGGGGTCTTCCTGGAGGGGAGGGACGGCAACGTAACTCCACACAGAGTCACGAGGCAAGCGCGCGCGATCTCGGGAAATTCGAGGGCCGGGGAAGCGGCTTCTGACTGTTAGCCTGGCCAGCCGGACGAAGGCTCGTTGACCCATCCCTGATCCCCCGGCTACGATGCAGCAGCGTCGCACCCGCGTAGCGAAAAGGAGGCCGGCGTGCCGAAGGTCACCGACAGGATGGGAAGGCCCGTTTCCGGACAGATGCCAGGCCTGGTGGAGGCGCTGGTGGTGGACAACGTGGATCCGGAGTCCATGGGGCGGGTGAAGGTCAAGTTCCCCACGCTCCCGGAGATGCCGGAGAGCTACTGGGCGCGCCTGGTCATGCCCATGGCCGGCCAGGATCGAGGCTGGATGACCATCCCGGAAGTGGACGACGAGGTCCTGGTGGCCTTCGTCCACGGCGACATCAACAACGCCATCGTCATCGGCTCGCTGTACAACGGGGTCGATACGCCGCCGTACGCGAACGAAGACGGCGACAACAACCTGCGCGTCTTCCAGTCACGCTCGGGCCACCGCGTCACCTTCGACGACACCTCTGGCTCCGAGCGCATCGAGCTGACCACCTGCAACGAGGAGGTCTGGATCGTCTGGGACGCCGCCAACAAGACCCTGGCGGTCTACGCTGGCCAGGACATCATCGTCGAAGCGGGCCAGAAGATCGACCTCAAGTGTACGGACTTCAAGCTCGAGGCCTCCAACTCGGTGTCGGTCAAGGCCGGCTCCACCCTGAAGGTCGAGGCGGGCTCCAGCGCCACCGTCAACGGCGGGGGCCAGCTGACCCTCACCGCGGGCACCACCTCCATCAACTAGGGGGCAGCCATGATCGACGGTGTAGTCGTCGGCATCGTGGTCGACAACTGCGACCCTGACAAGATGCACCGGGTCAAGGTCGAGTACCCGGTGGATCACTCGGATCGCCCCAAGACCTCCTGGTGCCGCATGGCCACCCCCATGGCCGGGGCGGCGCGCGGGCTGGTCATGCTGCCCGAGGTGGGCACGGAGGTGGTGCTGGCCTTCGCCTACCGCACCATGACCCCCTACATCCTGGGTGCGGTCTACAACGGCGGCGAGGACACCCCGGGCCCCTACGCCAACGAGGATGGCAACAACGATCATCGGCGCTTCTGGTCGCGCAACAGCCACTGGCTCGACTTCGACGACACCTCGGGCGCCGAGCGCGTCGAGCTGAAGTCCACCAGCGAGAACGAGGCCATCTACCAGGAGCTGCGCGCCCCGAACAAGACCATCACGGAGAAGGTCGAGGACACCATCGAGCACGAGGCCGGGCAGGTGATGTCCTTCAAGTGCACCGATTTCTCCCTCGACGCCTCCGGCACGGTGGAGATCAAGGGAGGCTCCACCGCGGTCTTCGCGGCGGGCTCCAGCGCCAAGGTCGACGGCGGCGGGTCGTTGACCTGCCAGGCCGGCAAGATCGACATCAACGGTGGCTCCGCGGGTTCGCCCCAGGCCCCGCCGAGCACCCCGGCGAAGACCCATGCTCCCACCGGCGGTGGATCGGGTACCGCTGGGAGCTCGGGCGGCAGCGGTGGCGGTGGCGGTGGGGGTGGGGGTGGTGGGGGTGGTGGTGGAGCTGGTGGCGGTGGCCCAGCGGCGGCCACCAAGGGCGGCGCGCCTGGCGCGGGTGGCGACAGCCCGGTGTCCATCGGCCCCGATGGCATCCACGCGGAGGGGACGGTCGGAGGCGTGGACCTGGAGGCCGACCTCGACCAGGATGGCCTGCAGGTCGGTGCCAGCGGCGATGGCTTCGACTTCAACGGTGAAGTCAACCGCGACGGCACCTACAATGCGGTCCTGGACTGGAACGCTGGGGCGGCATCAGGACGCGCTGCCTACGACAGCGAGGATGGCTTCAGCGCCAACGCCAAGGCGAACGCAGACCTCGGGACCATCGACACCCCGCTCGGGGACGTCCCCATCGGCGTGGGCGGTGAGGTGTCCTACGGCCATGGCGTGCTGGGGGCGGACGGCACCGTGAGCGCCAGCGGCCATGACGTGGCGTCGGGCCATGCGGACACCGCAGGTGCGGTCGGCGCCGAGGTCGCGGGCCAGACCTTCGGGGACATGGGTGGAGGGTCGGGTGGCGGTCGCGGTGGTGGCGGGCGCGGGCCGAGCCAGGCGACCACAGGAGGCGGTCCTGGCGGCGGCGGCTCCGGTGGCGGTGGTCCCCGGGGCGGAGGTTCCGGCGGTGGCGGTCCTTCGGGCGGTGGCCCCTCCGGCGGCGGTCCCCGAGGCGGCGGTCCTTCGGGCGGTGGCGGTCCTTCGGGCGGTGGCCCCTCTGGCGGCGGTCCCTCCGGCGGCGGTCCTTCGGGTGGCGGTCCTTCGGGCGGCGGTCCTTCGGGCAGTGGTCCTAGCGGCGGCGGTCCTTCGGGTGGCGGTCCTTCGGGCGGCGGTCCTTCGGGCAGTGGTCCTAGCGGCGGCGGTCCTGGCGGCGGCGGTCCTTCGGGCGGCGGTCCCTCCGGTGGCGGTCCTTCGGGTGGCGGTCCTTCGGGCGGCGGTCCTTCGGGCGGTGGCCCCTCCGGTGGCAGTCCCTCGGGCGGCGGTCCCCGTGGCGGCGGTCCTTCGGGCGGTGGCCCCTCCGGTGGCGGTCCCAGCGGCG
>JBDRKM010000093.1:0-84566 GCA_043814015.1 Pseudomonadota bacterium | reverse complement strand
CGGCCCACGGCCAGGGCCAGCGCGAACAGCCCGAGGGCGGCGCCCCGCGCCCAGCGACCCCCGCGCGCACCGGCCGGGAGGCGCCCGAGGAGACGCAAGCCGGCGACCCCGAGCCCCAGGGTGGCCAGCGCGAGGAGGCCGGGCAAGAGCAGGCTGTGCGCCACGCTCTCCGCGGCGATCAGCGCCCCGGCCGCCGCCAGGCGCCGCAGCGCCGCGAAGGCGGCCAGGTCCAGCAGCGCGAGGATCGTGCCCGTGATCAGCGCCCCGCGCAGGGCCCCGCGCAGGCCCACCCACGGTGGGGCGCGGCGCGCCAGCCCGCGGGCCAGCCCCACCACCAGCCACGGGAGGGCCGCGATGAGCCCGCAGCCCAGCGCCGCGGCCAGCAGGAGGACCGCAGAGAGCGCGCCGAGCCGCCCAGCCCCCAGCAGCCCGAGCGCCGACCCTGCCAGGAAGGCGCCGGGAAGCTCAGGGGGCAGGCGCCAGTGGGGGGAGATGGACATCGTGGTCGCAGGACTAACTGGAAACAGCCCTCCTCAGTCTCCCCCCCACGGCGGCCGGCCCAGGCGGGCCAGGGCCATGCCGCGCAGGAACTCGGCCACGGTGGCCAGGCGCACCTTGCTGGCCCCGCCCTGGCGGCGGTGCATCACGGCGGGGACGTCGGCCCAGGGCAGGCCAGCCTTGATCACGCCGTGGATGACCTCCAGATCCAGCAGCCAGTCGCGCGAGCGCGGGGCCAGGCGCGCGAGGGCCTCGGCGGTGAAGATCTTGGGGCAGCCGTTCACGTCGGGTAGTGGGATCCCGAGGGCCGGGCAGGCGAGCTTGTTGTAGCCGGCGCTGATGGTCTGGCGCTGCCAGCCGTCGTCGCGCTGGACACGGCGGGCCTTGACCAGGGCCACGTCGCCCCGTGCCAGGCGCTGGCAGGCGGCCACCACCACCTCGGGCCGCACCTGCCCATCGCCCCAGTGCCAGCCGCGCCAGGGGGTGTCCAGGGCGGCGAGGCCGGCGAGGATGCCTCCGCCATAGCCGGCGTTCTCCGCCAGGTGCAGAGCGCTCACCCCGGGCAGGCCCTGTGCCAGGCGATCCACGATCTCCGCGGTGCCGTCGCGCGATCCGTTGTCCACCAGCACCAGGTGGAAGGGGATCTTGGCGGCGTCGAGGGCGGCCACGAGGGCTTGGGTCTCCCGAGCACAACCCTCGGCCTCGTCCAGCAGGGGGATGGCCAGGCCGAGGGTCTTCACGGCTGCTCCGGGAACAGCGCGGCCTGGCGCAGGCGCTGCAGCGTGCCCCAGCGGCTGCGGACCCAGGGGGGGAGCGGCGCGCCGGAAGCCAGCAGCTTCGTGAGGAGGGCGCGGGTGGTCGGGTCCGAGGGGTAGCCGCTGCCCACGGGCCCCAGCGCCTCGATCTCGGCGTCGCGGCGCACCTTGGCCAGCACCGAGGCGGCGCTCACGGCGATCCAGGTGAGATCGGCCTTGGGCTCCACCACCAGCTCGGGCTGGCTGCGCAGGCAGGCGCGCAGGGCCCGCACGAAGCGAGGGATGCCGCGTGGGTTCACCGGCGCGTCGATCCAGACCCGGCCCGGCCGGACCTCGTCGATCAGGCGCGCCATGGCCCGCATCTCCAGGTCGTTGAGGTTGCCCTCGTCGATGGCCGTGGCGGGGATCAGCTCCAGTCGGCCCTGGCCGAGGGCCCCCAGGGGCGCCACCAGGGCCCGCCGGCGCGCCGGGGAGAGCAGCTTGGAGTCGGTCGCCCCGGTGGCCTTCACCGCGTCGAGGGCGGCCTCATCGCAGGTGTAGGCCCCCAGCACGAGGGGCCCCAGCACGGCCCCGCGGCCGGCCTCGTCGATACCCATCACCAGCATGTCGCGCTCGCGGATCGGAGGAGGGGGGCGGGGTCTAACAGGGAACAGGAACGGGAGCCGGAATGCGGCTATACTGCCCGGGAGGATTCACGCGCGTCGGCGCGCTGGTGGAGGTTCACATGGCACAGCAGAGAAGACGGCTCCCCCTGGCCGAGCAAGGCGGCCCCTCCACCCCCGCCGCCGCGCAGCCCCTTCGGGTGCAGCCCGCGCGCGATCCGCGCCAGGCGGAGCAGGAGACGGCTCCCGCTGCGCAGCAGGCGGGCCCCATCGCCCAGGCTCCGGCGGTGGCGGGGCGGTCCACCGGCCCCGTCCAGCTCGACGCCGCCGAGGCGGGCGAGGAAGGCGCCGTTGCCGAAGCCGCCGGGGCGGAGGTGGAGAGCGCCGCGGCCGGCCACGGCGGCGGTTTCTTCGGTTGGGTGGGCTCGCTGCTCGGCTGGGGCGAGCGCGGCGCCATCCGCTACGACGACACGATGCGCGGCGGCGATCCCGAGGCGCTCCATGGCCACGCCACCACCATCGACACCACCTTCGACGAGAAGGGCCGCGTGGCGCGCCAGGGCCAGGAGTCCCACGACATCGCCGGTGGCAGCGCCACGGATCGGCACAGCGTCGAGTTCAGCGGCCGCGCCAAGGGCGATCACGAGCACCTGGACATCCACGGCGACCTCGGCGGCACCCGGCGCTCCACCACCACCGTGGAGGACGCCGCGGGCCGACACGTGGACTCCGTCGAGGTGGGTGGCAAGGTCGAGGGGGACATGGACCGCAAGAAGGGCGAGGCGGCCGCCCTGGCCGGGCGCGGCACCCTGCAGGTCGCGGCCACCCAGGCCGACACGGCCGGCGGCACCACGGTCACCACCCGCGAGGGCGGCAAGCTCACCGGGGGCATGGCGCGCGACGCCGAGGGCAAGCTCTCCGGTGATGTCTCGGGCGAGGCCAACGCCGGGATCGAGCGAAAGAGCACCGAGCAGGTGGGCGACACCAGGATCGCCGACACCGTCGGCGCCAGCGGCAAGGCCGGCGGGCGCTACCAGCGCCGGGGTGGCGGGCACGAGGGCTCCGGCAGCCTGGACGTGGGCGCTTCGGGCGAGCGCGTCGCCACCACCGTCCGTGGCGACACCACCCACACCGACACCGTCGGGGCCGATGTGGGCCTCGAGGGCGAGGTGGGCAGCGCCAGGGAAGGCGTGCGCACCATGGGCAGCCTGCAGGGCGGGGTCCACGGCGAGCAGAGGGACAAAGTCGTGCAGGCCGACGGCCACACCGTCACCACCGCCACCAAGGAGCGCGTGGCGGCCCACGGCGACCTCGAGCGCGAGGGTGGGAAGACCACCGGCAGTGGAGGTGTGCAGGGCAGCGCCGGCTGGAGCCGGGAGGACGCCTGGCGGGAAGGCGCCGTCGAGCACAAGGAGACCCTGGGCGTGGCGGGCGACGCCGCCCTCGATCACAAGGCCGGCACCACCACCACCAGGGGCGGCCTGTCCGTCACCCGCGGCGCGCAGACCGTGCGCGAGGACGCGGCGGGCCGCACCATCACCGCGAAGCAGGCCGACACCGTCGGGGTCAAGGCGGATGTGGCCCGGGGCGAGAAGCCCGGCCAGGGTGTCTCCGCCTCCTGGCAGCGCAAAGACACCGAGGTGGTGGAGCAGGTCGCCCAGGATGGCGCCAAGCGCAAGACCACCACCGAGCACGTGGGCCGGCAGGTCGAGGCCGGCTACCGGCAGGGCCAGGGCGCCAGCGCCTCCTTCAGCACCGGAAACGTCCACCACGACGAGCAGACCCGTGCCGACGGCACCAAGGTCGCCAGCCACCACGAGGACAAGACCACCCTGTCGGCCGACGCCAAGGGTGTGGGTGTGAGCCACTCCGTCAGCGGTGTCGGTCGGGAGGAGACCCGCAGGCTCGACGACAAGACCACGCTCACCACCACCCAGGGCAAGGTCGGAGGTACCGCCGGCGCCCGCGCTGAGAAGGGCGAGGACGGCACCTGGGCGGCCACGGCCAAGGCCGAGGGCAACGCCACCCTCTACGAGCAGCGGGTGGACCGCAAGCTCGAGAACGGCGGCAAGGCCTCCGCGGGCTGGGAGGCGCTCTCGGCCAAGGGCCAGGCCGAGGCCAAGGCCAACATCTCCAAGGATGGCGTCAAGATCGGCGGCAACGCCGGCGCCAAGGCCACCCTCATCGGCGGCAACGCCATGATCGAGGCCCCCGTCTTCGGCTGGAAGATGCTGGGTGAGGAGGTCGATGTGGCCGTCACCGCGGGCGTCTCCGCGGGCGTGCTGGCCGAGGCCAGCGGCCAGGTGGATCTCGACATCTCCAAGGGCGACAGCCTCGGGGTGCAGATGAGCGGCGGCGGCAAGGCCTTCGCCGGCGCCAAGGCCGGGGTCGAGGTGGGCGCCAAGCTGCGCTGGAAGCGCCAGCCCGACTACACCGATCTCGTCGTGGGCTTCGCCAAGTCCCTGCCGGGCGCCGTGGATGACTGGCTGGTGGACAAGGTCCCCCGCGATGTCTGGGGCCAGGTCGCCCAGATCCTCATCGGCTCGGGCACCACGGATCTCGTCACCGGCAAGGCCGGGGCCGAGGCCAGCGCCGGGGTCGGCGGCGAGGCCAGCTTCGGGCTCACCCTCAAGGGCGGCAAGATCAACGTCTCCGGTGCGCTCTCCGGCACCGTCGGCCTGGGCGCCGGGGTCCACACCGATCTGCTGCTGGACGCGGTGGACGGCGTGCGCTTCGCCGGGGTGCTGGCCATGCGCGGCACCGCCTGGCTCAAGGACGCCATCTCCCAGGCCGGCGACTGGTTCGATCAGGCCGTGGATGTGGTGCAGGCCAAGATCGACGAGTACATGGAGGCCGAGAAGGCCCAGGGCGGCTTCTCCGGGGCCGCCGCCACCGTGGTGGACTTCTTCGGCGACAGCGTCTTCGGCCTCTGGTAGGCCGTCCCCTCTTTTCCTGGGGCGCCGCGCGCACCTCGCCGCGCCTGGGAGGCTCGCATGGACGACAACGCCATCCTCCATCTGCTCGGACGCATCCGGGTCGCCGCCGCGCTGGCGCAGGAGGCGCCGACCTTCCCCGCCGAGGCGGGCCCCGCCGCCCTGGCCCAGGCCGCCGCAGCCGCGGGCCAGGGGCGCTGGGAAGGTGCCCTCCAAGCCCTCGGGGGGCTCGCCAGGCTCGAGCCCGCGCTCGCGCGCTGGGCTGCGCTGCTCCAGGCCGAGGCCCTGCTGGAGCGCGGCCGTCACGAAGAGGCCCTCGCCGCCGCCCGGTCCCTGCCGGGCATGGAGGACGGCGAGGCCCGCGTGCTGGAGGCCCGCGCCCTCTTCAAGCTGCGCCGCGTCGCCGAGGCCGAGCCCCTGCTGCGCGCGGTCATCGCGCGGGAGCCCGGGCGCTTCGAGGCCCACTACGGCCTGGGGCTCATCCTCGTGGCCACCGGCCGGCTGGAGGAGGCTCTCGCCACCCTGCGCGCCGCCCAGCGCCTGAACCCGCTCGATGAGGGCCCCTACCGCGCCATGGCCCACCTCTTCCGGGCCACCGGGCAGGTGGCGCAGGGCGCCGATCTGCTGCCCACCCTGCTGCGCACCCAGCTGGTCACCTCCCCGGGCCTGCTGCTGGATCTCGCCGAGCTGGAGCTGCTGGCCGGGCGCCCCGAGCGCATGGGCCCCCTGCTCGCGGATCTGGAGGCCCAGGCCGCCCTGGCCCCCCGCGACATGATCGAGCTCGGTCGGCTCTACTGCGAGCGCCAGGACACCGCCGCCCTGGCCCGCCTGGCCGCCCGCGCCGGGGACACCGCGCACCCCGAGGCCGCGGGCGCCGCCCTGGAGCTCAGTGCCCTGGAGGCCGAGCTGACGGGAGATGGTGAGGTCGCCCGCAAGCTCCACGGCCAGGCCTGCACCGCCCTGCCCGGACACTTCTACCCCCACGTCCGCGCCGCCCTGCTCTACCTCTACCAGCCCACCCCCCAGGCCATCGCCGCCGCCGCCGCCCACGTCCGCGAGGCCACCCGGCTCGCGCCCCAGACCCCGGACGTCCGCCTCGTGCAGGCCCTGCTGGGCGTGCTCCAGGGCCAGGACCAGCCGCGGCGCGTGCTGGAGCACATCGCGGGGCACGCGGGCATGCGCCCGAGTGTGCGGCGGCTGGCGCGGGCGGGGTTGGGGGTGTAGGTCGGGTTGCGGGTTACGGGCTACGGGCTACGGGCTCGTGGTGGTGCGCGGCTTCGCGGGCGGCCTGGGCTTCTTCGATGCTGCGGAAGCGCTGGACGCCGCGGGGGAAGGACGGGGGGGCGAAGGCGACGACGCGGCGCCAGAGGCTGCGGATGCGGCGGGTGAGCTCCTCCGGCTTCGCCCGTGGCGGAGGAGGCATCTCGGACACGTCGCGGTAGCGGGTCACCGGCATGGCTCGTCCTCGTCGTCGAGAACGAAGCTCCTGCGGAGCGCCTCGGCGTCGGCACGGTCCTGGGCGCGCGCCGTCCAGCGTTTCATCCGGTGCAGGGTCTGGGGGCTGGCGACCCGGACCAGGACACCGTCGGCGTCCACCACGACCACCTCCAGGTCTTCGTAGCGGAACGCCTCGCCCAGGCGGGTCAGGATGTCGAGGTAGAGGTCGCCGGTCGGGGGGCCGTAGCGGACCGCGGGGTAGTCCCCGCAGAGATCATCGGCCGAGATCTCGTCGATGTGCGGATCATCCCACACGGCGCGCAGGGCTTCGCGGAGCCGGTCGATGTTTTCGGCATCGGCCCGCACGAAGAAGTCCAGGTCCTCGGTGCCGCGCACCAGGCCGTGCAGGTTCATGGCGACCCCGCCCACCACGACGTACGCCACGCCGTGTGTGTTGAGGCTGCCGATGACGTGCAGGCACTGGTCGAGGAGGTCTTTCATGCCCGGAAGCATAGGATCCAGGTGGGATGAAGGCAACCAGCGGAGCGAGCGCCCTCTGCGCACCTCCCGCACCCACCTGGCGAACCTGGGTACTTCGAACCTGCGCGCAACAAGTCCCGGGATGGGCCGCCATCCCCAGAGTTATTGCGCAATTCGCGCAACAAGTCCTGGGAAGAGTGGTATCGCCCTAGGCCGCAGCACCTCCCCCACCTGGCCGCCTCCGCCGCGGCCCGCTCGTCAGTCGAGAGGCGGCACGCAGGTTCTCTCCGCCCTCTCTGGCGCCACCACGTCTCCCGCCAGCCACGGACACCCTGGCTCCTCTGTGTGAGAGTACTCCCAGCCGTCACCCTCCATCCCCAAACTCCTGCTCGATCATCTCCCCGAACCACTGCCGCGATCGGTACCCCGTGAAGCGGTGCAGCTCCTCGCCCTCCTCGTAGATGATGGTGGTGGGGGTGGCCCGTACGCCGAGCCGGCCCAGCAGGGCGCCCTCGGCCATGGTGCCGATCTCCACGACCTTCACCTTCTCGGGGTACTTCGTGGCCGTGGCCGTGAGCTCCGGCGCCAGCCGTCGGCAGGGGGCGCAGGTGGGGCTCCAGATGTTCACGATCACCGGCAGCTCGCTCTGCAGCACCTGCTCCTCGAACTGGGCGACGGTGTCGATGTGGGTGGGGGTCACGACAGGCGTGGACGAGAACAGCTTGGAGAGCAGACCCATGGTGGCCTCCGGGGCGCGCATACCCTGCAGAACCGGCGAGGGGCCGGGGCGTTACGGCGCGCGCCGCTTTCCCGCCAGCGCCCCGCAGGAGGCCCCCACGTCGGCCCCTCCGCTGTAGCGGAAGGCCACGGGCTGGGGCACGTGCGCCCTGAGCGCGTCCAGGAACGCCCGCTGCTCCTCGGCCCCCGGGGGCTGGTAGGTGCCGGAGGTGTCGTGCACCGGGATGAGGTCGATCTGGCAGGGCAGCCCTTCGGTGAGCCGCCCCAGCGCGATGGCGTCCTCCTCGCCCAGGTTCACCCCCGACATCATGACCCAGGCCAGCAGCACGCGGCGGTGGGTGGCCGCCTGCCAGGTGCGCAGGGCGGCCATCAGCTCGCCGAGTGGCCAGCGGCGGGCCACGGGCATGAGCGCCCGGCGCTTCTCATCGTCGGCCGCCACCAGGGAGGCGATGAGGCGGCAACCGGGGTCATCCTGGGCCAGGCGCAGGATCCCGGGGACGTGGCCCGCGGTGGAGATGGTCATGCCGCGGGCGTCGAGCGCGGGGCCGCAGGGCTCGTTCAGCACGGCGACGGCGCGCAGGACGCGCTCGTAGTTGGCCAGGGCCTCGCCCATGCCCATGAAGACCACGCCGCGCACGGGGGGCCAGGGCTGATCCTCGGCCACGGCCAGGATCTGATCCACCATCTCCCAGGTGTGCAGATCGCGCTGCCAGCCGAGCCGACCCGTGGCGCAGAAGGTGCAGCCCATGGCGCAGCCGGCCTGGGAGCTGACGCAGACGATGCAGCGCTCCTTGCCGGGGCGATGCACCAGGGGGATGCGCACCGCCTCGAACAGCTCGGGGCCCTCGCCCCGGAACAGGTAGCGGGTGAAGCCGTCGGTGGCCGAGGTCTCCCGCTCCAGGATGGTGAGGGCCGGCACCCGGCTGCGGGCGGCGATGGCGGCCAGCAGCTCCTTGCGCAGGCCGTCGAGGCGCGCGGGCACCGTGGCGGTCCGGGTCTTGACCACGGCGGCCTGCAGGCGACGGGCCCGCGCAGGGTCGAGCCCGACATCGGCGAAGTGCGCGGCCAGCTCGGCGCTCGGCCCATCCTTGAACAGGATCACGGGCGCCCTCCTCCCGCCTGGCGCACCCCCTCCAGCAGGGCGTGCAGGCAGGGCAGGGCGGTCCAGGAGATGATCTCTGCGGGAACCGCCGGGTTCATCCAGGCCGCGGCGGAGCCCAGGCGCCAGGGGTGGGTGCGCAGGCCCTCCAGGACCCGGCCCAGCTCCACCGTGACCGCGACGGTGCCGAAGGCGTCGTACAGCCAGTCGTCCATGTCGCCGAGGATGGCGTACCAGGCGCGGGCCTGCTTGACCGTGTACTTCGGGCCGGGCTGGGCCTCGACGAAGGCTCGCCCCATGGCCTCGAAGGCCGCCTGGGCCGCGGGCGGCTCGGGGCGGGCGCACCAGGGGTAGAGGAACAGGCGCCCCACCGAGTGCAGGCCCACCGCAGCCACCGGGCGCAGGGAGGCGGCCAGATCGGCCACGGCGCGGGCCTCGGGCTCCGAGAGGGGCTCTGGGCCGCGGTACCAGGGCAGCCAGGGAAAGCGCGAGCCCGCCAGGGGGTGCCAGGCGTCCACGGAGCCCGCCACGAAAGGGAAGTTGCGGTTGAGGTCCACCCCGTGGGCGTTGCCGCGGGGGGCGCGCGCCCACCAGGCGCCGCGGGCCAGGGCCTCGACCGCGGCGGCGCGGGCGTCGAGGTTGACCGCGGGCAGGACGTGGACATCGGCCACGGCCAGCAGGTCGCGCACCACCGGTGGTGGCTCCGCGGCCGTGAGCAGCTCGAGCACGGCCAGGGCCACCTCGCTGCCGATGGCCTCGGTGCCGTGGATGTTGGCGGTCAGCATGACCTGGGGCCGACCCGGGCCACCAGGCCCCACCCGCACCGCGGGGATCTCGCGCCCCTGCACCGTGCGCCCCGCGACGCGCACCTCTGCGCCCCGGAGCAGCTCCAGCCGCCGGAGGAGGGCCGGCTCATCGTGCCAGCTCACGCCTGCGCCTCCGCGCGGCGCGTGCCGAGCAGGACCACGCCGGCGGTGATGAGCAGCGGGGTCAGCAGAGCCAGGGCGGGAAGCTGCTCGCGGAACACCAGCCAGCTCGGCAAGAGCGGCAGGACCACCGAGGCCGCGGCGAAGGCCGGGGTGACCTCCACCGCGCGGCCCTTCTGCAGGGAGAGCTGCTGCAGCGCGAGGGCGGCCGAGGCGAAGCCCAGGAGCAGGACGAGCAGCAGCAGCGCGGGCGCGGAGGTCAGCAGCCCCCCGAGCCCGTCCATGGTCAGGATGCTGGTGAAGCCCTTGGAGAAGGTCAGACCCGTGACGGAGCAGGCCGCGGCGGACAGGGCCAGCAGGATGCCCGCGGCCCAGGGCAGGGCGCGGCTGGCGAGCCAGGTGAGCACGGCGGCAGCCCCCAGGGCCGCGAGCACCGCGAGGGACATGGGCCGGAGGTAGCAGGCCAGCAGCTCCGTGGAGGAGGCGAAGGCCTGGCTCTCGGGCAGCAGCGCGCCCACGAGGACCACCCCGGCGATCACCAGCACCATCCCGAACCAGGCGCGCAGATCCAGGCGCTCACCAAGGTAGTACCAGGAGAACAGCGCGAGCACCGCCAGGCCGAAGCCGTTGAGCGGCTGCACCAGCCCGATGTCGGCCAGCCCCAGGGCCAGCATGTTGAGGGCCACGCCCCCGATGCCCGCCAGCCAGCCGATCACCCAGCGCGGGGTGCCCGCCAGAGCCTTCAGGCTCTGCCCCAGGGGCACGTCCTCGAACGGGGGGAGGTCGTCCACGACGGACTTCTGGAGCACCGCGCCCACGTTGACCATCGAGGTGGCCACCAGCATGATAACGATGCCCAGTGCGGTGCGGCTCACGGTCGTGCCTGGGTAGGTGAGGAGGCCCCCGGTAGCATGTTCGCCCTTCTTCGGCCCCTGGTCCTGCTGGCGGTGCTCGCGTTGGCGCCGGCCCGCGCCCAGCCCCCCGTGGTCTTCGACTTCGAGGGCCCCGTCGCCGCGGGCGGTCTGCCCGCCAGCTGGAGCTTCAAGCGCTGGTCCCCGGTGGTGCCCATGGGCGACTACGTGGCCACCGCCACGGTGGAGGGCGCCCCCGGCCAGCGCGTGCTGCACGTGGTCAGCGAGCGCTCCGGCCTGCTGGTGGGCGCCGAGAAGCCCATGGCGCTCGGCAGCCTGCGCGAGGTCTCCTGGTCCTGGCGGGCCGCGGTCCTGCCCCAGGGCGCCAGCTTCCGCGCGCGCGCCACCAACGATCAGGCCCTGCAGGTGCTGTTCGGCTTCGAGGGCGGCGAGATCGTCGGCTACATCTGGGACAGCGCCGGCCAGGTGGGGGCCAGCGGCAGCGGCCTCTCCTTCCAGGACGACGTGCGCGTGATCGTGCTGCGGGCCGGGCCGGGCGATGTCGGCCAGTGGGTGCGCGAGGAGCGCGACCTCGTCCAGGACTTCCAGGCGCTCTTCGGGCACCCGCCGCCCAGGCTCGCGGGCGTGGCCATCCAGAGCAACTCCCAGCACACCGGGACCCGCGGCGAGGGGTACGTGGGGGCCATCCAACTGTCCGAATGAGCCCCTTTTTCCTGCGGCCCGCCCCCCGGGTCGTTACGTTGCGCCTCCGAAGAGGTCCTCGCCATGCCCGCCGACTTCCCAGGCCGCTTCCTGTCCCGTTTCGCGCGCCCCGGAGCTCGGCGGGAGCGCCACTCGCGCGATCTCGAAGAGAGCACGGGCGAGGCCCCCTCCCTGGATCCGTACGCCCTGGACGATCTGGCTGCCCCCACGGTGGAGAAGCGGATCAACCGCACCACCGTCGGGGGCGTGCTGGCCTACCCGGTGGCGGCCGTGGTGGTCGGCCCGGACATCGGCAACTTCGTCAACTTCGCCATGAAGGACGACATCATCATCGGGCGGGATCCAGGCGCGGATCTGCTGCTCACGGATCCCGGCGTCAGCCGCAAGCACGCCCGCGTCACCTGGCGCGACGACAACAAGTTCCTCGTGGAGGACCTCGGCTCCACCAACGGCGTGCACAGCCAGGGCCGCCAGCTCGACGAGGACATCGTGGCGCCTGGCACGGTCATCGACATCAGCGACAGCTCCATCATCCTGCAGCTCCTCAGCCAGGACCGCATCGAGCACATGATGAAGGTGAACGCGAAGATGCAGCAGGCCGACGGCCGCGATCCGCTCACCCACCTGCACACCCGCCTGTTCCTCGACGAGCAGCTGCCCGATCTGGTCTCCTTCCATCGCAGGGAGAGCCACAAGCTCTGCTGCCTCTTCCTCGACCTCGATCACTTCAAGGATCTGAACGACACCTACGGGCATCCGCTCGGCGACAGCGTGCTCAAGCAGGTGGCCCACCTGGTGGTCCAGGCCTGCCGCCAGGAGGACCACTGGGTGCGCTACGGCGGCGAAGAGCTGGTGGGTTTCCTGCCCAACACCGATGAGGAGACCGCCTGGCTGGCCGCCGAGCGGGTGCGCGCCTTCATCGAGGAGCACGACTGGTCCCGCAACCGTCCGGGCATGAAGGTCACCTGCTCCATCGGCCTCTCGCGCCTGCGCCCCGGCGAGCCCGTCGAGTCCTGGATCGGCCGCGCCGATGAGGCCCTGTACCTGGCCAAGCGCAACGGCCGGAACCGGGTGGAGCGCTCCGACTGATCTCAGAGCCTGCGCAGCCCCGTCATCCTGTTCTGTGCGTCGAAGGCCAGCGCGAAGCGCCCGTGCACGCCCTCGACGGTGACGAAGGGGCGCAGGGCGGCGGCCGGGAACTGGACCCTCACGCCCTCGTCCGTCACGGCCACCACCGCCCGGGCATCGCCGCGGTAGTAGCGCAGCAGCTCGCCAGCGCTGATGCTCAGGCTGAAGCGGACCTCGCGCACGGGGTGGGCTCCGAAGGGGGAGGGGAGGCTTTCTCTAGCGCGATCACGGGGTCTCCGTCCCGCGCACTTCCGTGGTAGCGTCGTCACACCGAGCCCGCGCAGAGCCCCCACCCGAGGAGGACCCATGGACGTCCGTTCCCCCTGCCTGCTCGCCCTTCTCGCCGCCGGCTGGCCCGTCACCGCCGGGGCGGGGCAGGTCTTCTCCGACACCAGGCTGCTGGCCTCCGATGGCGCGGTCGGAGCCCGCTTCGGCGACGCGGTCGCGGGCGCCGGGGACGTGGACGGCGACGGCTACGACGACGTGCTGGCGGGGGCCTACCTCGCGGACGGGATGGGCGGGGAGGCCTATCTCTACTTCGGCGCCAGCACGGGCGTGGATCCGGGCAGCGAGCAGCGCCTCGCCAACCCCGGCGTCGCCATCGCCTACTTCGGCTGGAGCGTGGCGGGCGTGGGCGATCTGAACGGCGATGGCTACGACGATGTCCTGGTGGGCGCCGCCTACGACACCTCGGGGGGCGAGTCCTGGGCCGGCTCGGCCTGGCTCTACCCGGGCAGCGCCGCCGGGCTCGACACCGCCGCGGCGCAGCGCCTGAGCGCCCCGGAGCCCGTGGAGGCCGGCATCTTCGGCCGCTCCTGTGCGGGCGCCGGGGACGTGGACGGCGACGGGCAGCCCGATGTCGTGGTGGGCACCTGGAGCCACTCGCCCGCCGCCTACCTGTTCTCCGGAGATGGCGCCGGGCTGGACGGCGAGGACCCCCAGATCCTCGTGGGGACCTCCACAGACGTGGAGAACTGGTTCGGCTACGCCGTGGCGGGCGCGGGGGACGTGGACGGCGACGGCTATTGGGACGTGCTGGTGGGCGCCTGGGGTGAGGAGGCGGAGGCGGGCGCGGCCTACCTGTTCCGCGGCGGGGCCGGCGGCCTCGACAGCGCGGGCGCCACCCGGCTCACGGCGGGTGACGCGGACGCGGGGGATCACTACGGCTTCGCGCTGGCGGGCCCCGGCGATCTGGACGGTGACGGCTACGCCGAGGTGGTGGTGGGCGCCGAGGAGGACGACGCCGAGGGCGAGGATGCGGGCGCGGTCTACCTCTACCTGGGCGGCGCGAGCGGCCTCGACACCGCGGGCGAGCAGAAGATCACCGCCTCGGATGCGGCCCCGGGGTTCCACTTCGGCGCCTCCGTGGCGGGCGCGGGGGACGTGGACGGCGACGGCCACCCCGACCTCGCCGTGGGCTCCTACTGGGACGCGGAGGTCTCGGTGGAGGCGGGCTCGGTGCTGCTGTTCCTCGGCGGCGCCGGCGGCCTGGACCTGGCCTCCGAGACCAAGCTGACGGCGGACCCGGCCGACCCCTGGGCCTGGTTCGGCTGGTCCGTGGCGGGCGCGGGGGACGTGGACGGGGACGGCTGGGACGACCTGGTGGTGGGCGGCCCGGCCGCGCGGGACCTCGGCATGTACACCGGCGCCGTGCATGTGCTGGTTCCCAAGTCCGACGACGCGGACGGTGACGGCGTCCTGGTGGACGAGGACTGCGACGACACGGACGCCGCCGTGGGCGCCCCCGTGGCCTGGTACGCCGATCTGGACGGCGACGGCTTCGGCGATCCCGCCCATGCGGAGGAGGCCTGCGCGGGCCCGAGCGGCTGGGTGGCCGACGGCGGCGACTGTGACGACGACTCGGCGGTGACCTTCCCCGGCGCGGCCCCGGACGACGACCGCGAGGCCTGCATGCGCGATGAGGACGACGACGGCTGGGGCGACGAGAGCCCGCCCGCCGGGGTCACCGCGGGCGAGGACTGCGACGACACCGAGGCCGCCATCCACCCTGGCGCCGAGGACGACGAGTGCAGCGACGCGGTGGACGAGGACTGCGACGGGGAGGGGGACGCGGACGGCGACGGCGACGAGGACGGGTTGAGCTGGACGGAGGAGCAGGCCTGCGGGACGGACCCCTGCGAGCCCGACAGCGACCGGGACGGGCTCACGGACGGGGACGAGGTGGCCGCCGGCAGCGACCCCACCCTCGATGACACCGACGGCGACGGCCTGGACGATGGCGAAGAGGCCGCGCTGGGCACGGACCCCACGCTGACCGACACCGACGGAGACGGCCACAGCGACGCTGACGAGGTGACGGAGGGCACGGACCCGCTGGACCCGGACTCCCCGCCGCGGGCTGAAGACGAAGAGCCTCCCGACGACGAGGGCTGCGGCGGCTGCGCCAGCGGGCGCGGCGGCGCGGGCTGGTGGCTGCTGGCGGGGCTGGGGTTGGTGGCGGGGCGGCGCAGGCGGCGCTGACGCAGGCCATCGGGGTTGCACCTCGCCCGATCCTCCTGCATTCTACATTCTCTCTCCCCGCCCCCGCGGAGGCCTCCGTGCGCCACCTCGCCCCCCTCGCCTTGGCCCTGGCCGGCTGCCACGTCGGCTACGACTTCGTCCCCCAGGACGACACCCTCACCCTGGATCTCACCTCCCCGCAGTACGGCGCCTTCCTGGGCGACGAGGACATCCTGGTGGAGGGCCGGGCAACCCCCGTGGGCGCCATCGTGCGGGTGGAGGGCGAGGAGGTGGACGCCGCGGACCACGGCGCCTTCCGGGCCTCCCTGGGCGTGGACGGTCCCTACCGGATCGTGGAGGTGGAGGCCGAGTACGGCGGGCAGTACCTGCGCGAGCGGGTGCCCGTCTTCTCGGGTCACGATCCAGCCGACACCTGGCCCGAGGGCATCACCGGGCGTCTGCTGCCCAGCGGGCTCACGGCCATCGGCGGCCAGCTCGGCGCCGTCATCGACGACACCGGCTGGGTGGGCTCCATCACCGCGGTCATGCCCGCCTACGACGGCGGCATCGTGGCGTTCGAGCCCATCGGCGCCAGCGCCTCGCCCACGGTGGTGGTGCTCTCGCCCACCGAGGGCGGCATCGACGCCGGCATCGCGCTCAACGACCTCACGCTGGCCTACGAGGTGGTGGTCGATCTGTACGGCTACACCTGGAGCGAGACCATCTCCTTCGCCTACGGCCTCATCCAGATCACCGCCCTGGCCACCCCGCGCCTCGATGATGAGGGGATCATCTGGATCGACCTCTCCGAGACCGGCATCGCGCTGGACGAGCCCGACGCGGACTTCGGCCTGCTCGAGGGCTGGGTCGTGGAGTGGATCCTGGAGCTGGCCAACGACTGGATCACGGAGCCCCTGGGCGAGTGGCTGCTGGACATGGTGCTGGATGAGTGGGGCACCTTCGAGCTGGGCGGCCCCTTTGCTTTCGACCAGGATCTCATGGGCACCCGCCTGGCCGTGGAGCTCGCCTCCCTGGGCGGCGACCCGCAGGGCCTGGCGCTCGGCCTGGGCGTGGGCCTGGACACCGACCCCCCCGAGGGCGGCCCGCTGATGGCCATGCCCGGGGTGGACGACGCCCCGGAAGGCCAGGCCGTGCTCGGCCTGCACGAGGGCCTGCTCGATCTCGTGGTCAGCGGCAGCGTGCTGGACATGCTCGATCAGGGAATGGACCTCACGGGCTTCATGGGCGACATGGTGGGCGGCTTCATCACCAACCTGCCCGGCGGCGACGAGGCCCCCGAGGGCGACGGCTGGTGCGTGGGCATCCAGCCGGGCGAGGCCCACGTGGTGCGCCTGCAGGAGGGCATCGATCCGTTGGCCGTGCTCTACCTGCCCGATCTGCGCATGGACATCGAGGTGCTGGAGGGCTCCCACTGCGAGCCCTGGCTGCAGGCCTCCCTGGCGGTCGAGGTGGGCATCACCGCCAAGGACGACGGCACGGTGCTGGGCATGGATCTGAACGTGGCCGAAGGCGCGGTCCTGTCGTACGGCGCCGAGGACTGGGACGAAGACGAGGTCGTCGCGGGCCTGGGCGGCTTCCTGGAGACCGTCATGAGCCTGCTGGGCGGCGGCTTCGAGATCGATCTGTCCGAGCTGCTGGGCGGCTCCACCGAGCTGCTGCCCGGCATGGCGCTCTCCCCGCGCCTGGTGGACTCCGCGCGCCTGGAGGAGGCCGACGGCACCTGGACGGAGGGGCTGTATGCCGTGTCGCTGGACGTGTTCGCCGAGTGAGCCATGAGAGATCCCACCCTCCTCGCCCTCCTCGCCCTCGCCGGCTGCGGCCGCTCCTGCGCGCCCGAGGGGCGCTACGCGGGTGAGTGCGCCGACGGCGCCGACAACGACGGCGACGGCCTGTACGACTGCGACGACGAGGACTGCGCCGGCGCCCCGGACTGCGCCGAGGGCGGGGAGGACACCGAGGACTCCGACACCCACGACGGCGATCACTACACCTGGGAGGAGTTCGTGGACGACTACACACGGGCCCTCTGCCGCAAGCTGGACGACTGCGGAGTCCTGGAAGCGGTCGGCATGACCTACGAGGACTGCGTGAACCCCGAGCCGTACGAGGACACAGGGGAGCCCTGGGAGTGCCAGGACTATGATGCGCGGGCCGCCCAGCTCTGCGTGGAGCAGATCACGGCGGCCTCCTGTGACGACTACAGCTCGGTCCTGAGCTCCGGCCCCTGCACCGAGTTCTGCAGCAATCTCTGATCCCGCCCATCGGGCCGAGATCGCCCCCAGCGGGCTATGAGGGAGCCCCCTTCCGCCGAGGAGCCCCCCATGCGCCCAGAAGACATCGTCGCCACCATCCGTTCCGTTGATCCCGTCATGGCCGATCTGGTGGCCGCCGAGGATGCCCGGCAGTCCGCCTGCATCCGGCTCATCCCCTCCGAGAACTACGCATCGCCCGCGGTGCGCGCCGCCCTGGCCTCCAACTTCACCAACAAGTACGGCGAGGGCTACCCCGGCCGCCGCTACTACCAGGGCCAGGAGTTCACCGACAAGATGGAGACCGAGGTGCAGCGCCGCGCCTGCGAGCTGTTCGGCTACCCCTACTCGGTGGTCCAGGCCCTCTCGGGCGCCCCCGCCAACCTCGGCGTCTACGCCGCCTTCCTCAAGCCCTTCGCCGGCAAGATCATGGCCATGCGCCTGGATCACGGCGGCCACCTCACTCATGGCTCCCCGGTCTCCGTCACCGGCCAGTGGTTCGAGATCGCCTCCTACGGCTGCGACGAGGGGGATGTGCTGGACATGGCCCAGATCCGCGAGCAGGCCCTGGCCTTCGAGCCCGACATCCTGGTCTGCGGCTACACCGCCTACCCGCGCACCATCGACTTCGAGGCCTTCGGCCGGATCGCCGCCGAGGTGGGCGCCATCTCGCTGGCCGACATCTCGCACATCGCGGGCCTGGTGGCCGGCGGGGCCCACCCATCGCCCTGGCCGCACATCGACATCGTCACCTTCACCACCCACAAGACCCTGCGCGGTCCGCGGGCCGCCATCATCCTGGCCAAAGACGAGGCCCGCTACCAGGCCGTCGAGAAGGCCGTCTTCCCCGGCCTGCAAGGGGGCCCGCACTTCAACACCATCGCGGCCATCGGCGTCTGCCTGGCCGAGGCGGCCACCCCGGGGTTCAAGGCCTACACCGCCCAGGTGGTGCAGAACGCCCAGGCCCTGGCCGCGGCCCTCATGGAGCGCGGCTTCCACGTCAGCTCCGGCGGCACCGACAACCACCTGCTGCTGGTGGATACCGTCAAGTCCCGCAAGCTGCCCGGCCGCCGGGTGGCCATCGCCCTGGAGGAGGTGGGCATCGTGCTGAACTTCAACACCGTGCCCAACGCCTCCGAGGGCCAGAAGCCGCTCTTCCCCGACGGCGTCCGCATGGGCACCCCCTCCGTGACCACCCGCGGCATGAAGCCCGACGACATGGTGATCATCGCCGACTTCATCGACATCTGCTGCTCCATCGTCAAGCGCGGCAAGATCGAGAAGGGCACCGGCGTGTTCACGGACACGGACGCCCGGGATGCCCTGGCGGAGAAGGTGTTCGAGTTCACCGCCCGGTTCCCCACCTTCGCGTACTGAACGGAGCCCCGCTCACCCCTCCGGGCCTGGCTCCACGCTGGCGCCGGGGACGAGCATGGGCGCGGCGTCCAGCTCGTCGGCGTCCATCATGGCGGCCACGCGCTGCAGGCTGGACAGGATCAGGCTCTGCTCCCAGGGAGCCAGCTCGCCGAAGGCGCGCACGAAGCGCTCCTGCAGCAGGCCCGGGGCCTGGGCCACCGCCTCCTGGCCGGCTTCGCTCAGGGCCACCAGCACCACGCGCCGATCCTGCTCGCTGCGCCGGCGCGACACCAGCCCACGGCTGACCAGGCGGCCGACGATGCTGGTGACGGTGGCGTTGCTCAGGTTGACCGCGCTGGACAGCTCGCCGGTGGGCAGGGCCCCGCGACCGGCGAGGACCTGCAACACCAGCAGCTGGGGGACGGTCAGGCCGTGACGCGCGATCAGCCCGCGGGAGTGCAGATCGATGGCGCGGGTGATGCGGCGCAGGGCCACAAGGACATCGTTGGCCGCGCGCTGGTCCATGGGGTTCTCCGGGTCACCCCCACCCTGTACCTCAGGTGACGGCTCCGCGTCTACGCGCCGGCCATGGGCGCGGTGGGACCGGGGATGCCGCGGCTCCAGACGTTCATGTCCTCGATGCCCTCGCCGATGCGGCAGGAGCGGATCATTCGGCCTCGGAAGGTGAACCCGAGGCCCTTGAACGCCAGGTTGATGCCCGGGCTGGTGGCCCGGCACAGGGTGAAGGCCGTCAGGTAGCCCTGGCCCGCCAGATCCCTCATCAAATCCGCCAGCAGGGCGCGCATGAGCCCGCGGCGACGGTGGCTCGGGGCGGTGAAGCAGTCGGTCAGCTCGGCCGCGCGGGCCGCAGGATCGAGATCGGCGCCGGCGCAGGCCGCCACCGCGCCCTCCTCGCGCACCACGCGGAAGGGGGCCGGGGTGGCCAGGCGGCGCTCCAGGTACGCGGCGTTGCCGATGGGCGTGGGGTAGAAGCGCAGGCGCGGGGCCACCATGGCGGCGACGGCGGTGGCGTCCCGCGGGCGGGCGCGCTCGGTAAGGACCCCGGGCGGCGACACCCACTTCGGGTAGCGCTGGGCCAGGGCGTCCACCTCGGCCTCCATCGCGGGGGAGGCGGGCGCCGGCTTGCCGCCGGGAGCGCCACCGAGCACGCAGCAGTCCTCGGCGCCGCGGTAGTAGCCGGGGATGACGCCCTCCAGCCAGTAGCCGGCCTCCTGCAGGCCGGGCGCCAGCCCACGGCGTGCCAGGACCACCACCCGGCGGCGACCGTGACCCACAGCGGCCTCGAGCAGGGCGCGGCCCAGGGCGGCGCCGTCCCGCGCGTCGGGGTGATCGCAGCGCAGGCGGTCGGAGTAGGGGTCGTCCCGCGCCACCACGGGGGCGGGGCCCGCGGTGGGGATGCGGACGTCCATCGCGCGACGCTCGGCGTCGGCCAGGCCGGGCAGGTCGGCGGGCATCAGTGGCTCGTCCCCAGGCCGGCGCGCTCCATGGCGCGCTGCACCAGCCGCGCGGGGGCGCCAGGCTCGTTCCAGGCACGGCGGGCGGCGGGCTCGAGCTGGGAGAGGGGATCGAAGGCGTAGTAGACCCGCTCGGGTTCCACCGCGGGGCTGCGGTAGATGGCGAGCCCCAGGCGCTCGTCGTACAGCTCCCAGGAGTGCAGGTCGCGCTTGCCCCCACCGCCCACCACGTCGCAGACGAAGGTGGGGGTGTCGAAGCCGGTCAGGGCGCCGCGCACGGACTTCTCCAGCTCGGCCGCGGTGCGCAGCGTGGTGCGCAGGCACTCCACGCCCGCCACCACGTCGTGGTTGTAGACGTAGTAGGGCTGGATGTGCAGGCGGGCCAGGCCCCGCAGCAGGGCCAGCATGGTGTCGGCGTCGTCGTTCACCCCGCGCTGCAGCACGCTCTGGTTGCGCATGGTCACGCGGCGCTCCCACAGCGCGCGGGCCGCGTCCCGCGTGTGGGGGGTCAGCTCGCGGGGGTGGTTGACGTGGGTGTGCAGCGCCACCTCGCAGCCGCGCTCGTGGCCGAGCTGGGCCACGCGGGTCAGGGCGTCGAGCCAGGGCTCGTCCGACAGCAGCCGCTGGGGCAGCACGGCCATCAGCTTGGAGCCGAAGCGCAGGCGCCGGATGTGCCCGAGCCCCAGCAGCCGCTCGCCGATCTCGAGGACGGCGCCGGCGGGCAGCAGGCTGGTGTCGCCGCCGGAGAGCACCACGTCGTCCACCTCCGGGTGGGCCTGCAGGTAGTCCACCACCTGGTCGAGCCGGCTGCGGCCGGAGGCCAGGTGGCCCTTGGTGACCGCCTCGGTGCTGGACCCCACCGCGTAGGAACGGGTGCAGCAGCGGCAGTAGACCGGGCAGACATCGAGCGTCAGGAAGAGGACCTTGCGGGGGTAGCGGTGCACCAGCCCGGGCAACACCGTGTCGCGCCGCTCGGCCAGGGAGTCGAGGCGCGCCATGGGGTGATCCGGCTCGTGCTCGCTGCCCAGCGGCAGGAACTGGCGGCGGACGGGATCGGCCCAGGGGCGGGACCAGTCGATCAAGGAGACGACGTGGGGGGTGAGCCGCAGCTCCATGGGGGAGCGCGCCAGGCCGTCCGCGGCGTCGGCCAAGAAGCGGGCGGGGAGCTGGTGGCCGAGGGCCTGCTGCAGGGCGTCGAGGGTGCGGACCGTGTTGCGGAGCTGCCAGCGCACATCGCGAAAGGTGGAGGTGGAGAGCTCGGACCAGGCGGGCACGCGCCGCCACCAGGCGGGGGCGACCCCGCAGCCTGGGCTGGGGGAGAGGTTCGGGTCCATGGTGTCTCCCGGGGAGGTGGGGATAGGCGCGGCCCGAGATAGTATGTCTACGAAAGAATGTCAACCCGCCCCCGTCCGCCTGCGTGCCGCCAACAGAGCGGTTACCTGGGCCGGCGCATGGATTCTTGGGCCCGATGGCCCCAGAATTTATTGCGTACACGAAGAGTCAGATGCGCACCCTCGATCTCACGATCATCGCCCTCTACCTGCTCGCCATGCTGGGGATCGGGGCCTGGTACGGGCGCCGTCAGCGCAGGGTGGACGAGTTCTTCGTGGGCGATCGGCGCATGGGCGCGTGGCACATCGGGCTCTCCGTGGTGGCCACCGACGTGGGCGGCGGCTTCTCCATCGGCTTGGGGGGGCTCGGCTTCGCCATGGGGCTGGCCGGCTCCTGGCTGTTGTTCACCGGCCTCGTGGGCGCCTGGGTCTCCGCGGTCCTGCTCATTCCTCGGGTGAAGCGCCTGGGCGATGCCCACGGCTGGCTGGGCTACCCGGACTTCCTGGAGGCCCGCTACGACGGCCGGGTGGCCCTGGTGGCTGCCGTGGTCTCCGGGATCGGCTACGCCGGCTTCGTGGGCGCCCAGATCCTGGCGGGGGCGAAGCTCAGCAGCGCGGCCTTCGGCATCGACCTCCCCCTGGCGGTGGGCATCATGGCTGTGGTGGTGGTGGTCTACACCAGCCTCGGTGGGATGCAGGCCGTGGTCATGACCGACACCATCCAGTGGGGCGTGCTGCTCGGCGGCCTGGCCTTCGTGGCGGTGCCCTGCGCCTGGGTCGAGGTGGGCGGCTGGGAGGGGATGCGGGCGGCCCTGCCTGCGTCCCACTTCGACCTCGGCAACATCACCCTGGTGCAGGCGCTGACCTGGGCTGCCACCATCATCCCCATCTGGTTCGTGGGCATGACCCTCTACCAGCGCATCTTCGCCACGCGAGATCTGCGCGCGGCGCGCCGCGCCTGGTACCTGGCGGGCCTGCTGGAGTACCCGGTCATGGCCTTCCTGGGCGTCGGGCTCGGCATGGCCGCGCGGGTGGTGTTCCCCGACGCCGAGCCCGAGCTGGGCCTGCCCCTGCTCATCAGCCACACCCTCCCCGTGGGCGTGGTGGGCATCGTGCTCGCGGCCTACTTCTCTGCCATCATGTCCACGGCCGACAGCTGCCTGCTGGCCTCCGTGGGCAACCTGGTCCATGACCTCTACCAGCGCCGCCTCGCACCCCAGGCCGCGGAGCGCCGTGTGCTGCTCCTCGGCCGGCTGGCCTCCGTGGTCGTGGGTGCGGCCTCCGTGTCCGTGGCCCTGCTGCTGCCCCGGGTGCTGGACGCCGTGCTGCTGGCCTATGCCTTCATGGTGTCCGGGCTGTTCGCCCCCACCATCGTGGGGCTGCTTTGGCGCCGGGCCAGCGCCCTCGCCGCGCTGGCCTCCATGATCCTCGGGGGCGGCGCCGCCGTGCTGCTGACCCTCGTGCCTTCCCTCGATCCCTTCGGCGAGCCCATCCTCCTCGCCCTGCCCCTCTCCCTGGTGGTCATGGTCGGGCTGAGCGCGGTGTCGCCTGCCGCGCCGTCCGCCGTCACCACCTCTCCCTCGAAGGACCCGACATGAGCTCCGAAGACATCCGCTTCTCTCTCTCCGCCTCCGGCTTGCCCGACCGCGCCGCGGCCGTGGCGGAGGCCAAGCGCATGAGCGCCCTCCATCGCGGCCTGGTGCGGGTCGAGCGCGACGACGGCGCCGAGCGGCTGGTCTTCGCCGGCGGGCGCCTGCTCGAGTTCTGGTACGAAGCGGGCGGCCGCCCCGGGCGCGGGTACCGCGGGTGACCTCATGCGGCGGATGGCTGGGGTTGCTGTAAACTGCCGGGTCCCCTCAGGTGTCTGCACGACAGCCACCCCCAGGAGACCCCATGCGCCCCTGCTGCCTGCTGCTGTCCGCCCTGCTGCTGTCCGCCTGTGGCAACCGCGGCGTCGTGCTCGACGACACCGCCGGCGGAGACGCCGACGCCGACGCCGACACCGACGCCGACACCGACACCGACGCCGACACCGATACCGACACGGACGTGCCCCCGGTGGACCAGTGGGCCGGGACCGTGGAGATGGTGGTCCAGGCCGACGGCGCGCCTTTCTGCCACGGTGAGGTCCAGCTCGGCATCGACGGCGTCAGCCTGACCGGCGATGGCGCCTGCGAGATCACCGCGGGCCCTGGCGCGGGGCAGGTCATCGGGCTCGGCTTCGACGGCTGGGTCAGCGGCGGCAGCATCACAGGCCAGGTGGGCTTCATGCTGGAGGGACCCGGAGCGCTGCCCTCCGTGGACATCACCGGCACGCTGGACGAGGAGCACCTGGAGCTGGGCTTCGAGCTGGAGGTCGGTCCCCCCGACGACCCGCATGCGGCCCAGGTGATGGTGGGCTCAGTGCTCGCCACGCCGGCCTCCTGAGCCGCGCCGGTGGCCTCCATGCGCGCCCTCGCCCTGCTCCCGCTGGTGCTCCCTGCCTGCGGCCCCACCGCCGACCTCGAGCTCTCCCTGACCCAGAGCGCCGCGATCCCCACGGTCTTCACCGCCACCGTGGACGGCGCCGCCTCCGGGCTCGACGCCGCCTGGGTGGAGTTCGGGCGCGACGGCGCCTGGGACCACCGTGCCCCCCTGGACATCAGCGGCGATCCACCTTGGCAGGTCACCCTGCTCGGCATGAAGCCGCTCTCCGACTACGAGGTGCGCCTCGGGGTCCAGCTCGACGGAGAGGGCTTCACCGGCCGCGCGCACACCGCCGGCACCGGCGGGGTCCCGGCGGAATTCCCCGACTTCTCCCTGGAGCGCGGCGGCGGAGAGAGCTTCGGTGGCTACTACCTCACCTCGGTGCTGGGGCTCTCCACGGCGGCGGTGATCCTGGACTCGGACGGCGAGTACGTCTGGTGGTACCAGCCCGAGGGCATCACCGAGGTGGGCCGCACCGTCCCGACACGCGATGGCAGCGGCCTGCTCGTCCAGAAGTTGAACCCCAACGCCGCCGAGGCGGGCGAGGTGGTGCGCGTCTCCACGGACGGCACGCAGGCCCAGGCCACGGACCTGCCCTGGGGTCACCACGACCTGTACGAGCACGCCGACGGCACCCTCGCCTACATCGCCTCCGTTCCGCTGGACGTGGAGGGCACCGAGGTCAGCGGCGCGGCCATCGTGGAGCGCGCCCCCGACGGCAGCACCTCGGTGGTCTGGGACATCTGGGACCACGAGGACGCCTTCCCCTACGAGCCCGGCGCGGGCGGTCCGGCCGGCGCCTGGCCCCACGCCAACGCGCTCGACTACCTGCCCGGCGAAGGCGCCTACCTGGTGAGCTTCCTCTACCTGGACGCCATCGCCAAGGTGGATCGGGCCTCGGGCGACCTCCTCTGGGTCATGGGCGGCGACACGAGCGACTTCACCCTCGAGGGCGGCAGCACCGACCTCTTCGAGCGCACCCACCAGCTGGAGCGCCTGGACGACAGCCTGCTGGTCTTCGTCAACGGCGCGCAGCAGGGGGGCGAGTCCTACGCCGTGGAGTACGCGCTGGACGAGTCCGATCCCGTGGTGGAGCCCCTGTGGGCCTACCACCCCGAGCCCTCCCTGAGCTGCCTCAGCCTCGGCGACGTGCACCGCTTCGACAGCGGCAACACCCTGGTCACCTTCTCCTACTCGGGCCAACTCCACGAGGTCGACCCGGACGGCGAGGTGGTCTGGAAGCTCTCCGCCGGCGCGGGCGGCGTGTTCAGCTACGTGACGCCGGTAGAGGATTTGGTCGAGGTGTTCGGGGGGTGACTCAGCAGATGCCCGCGATGGGCGCCAGGAACAGCTCCGCGATCCCGCTCACCAGCTCCCGCAGCGCCGGGCTCGCCGCCACCGCCGGGACCGCCACGGCCGCGGCGCGGCGGCGCTCGATCTCCGCCAGGGCGAAACCGAGCGCCCCACAGGCCCGCAGCAGGCCGACAGCCTGGGCGATGTCGGCGGCGGAGGTCTCCTCCCGCGGCGCGTCCAGCACGCCCTCGAGCCAGGCGGCGCGCTCCGGTGGCAGGGTGGCCAGCGCCCACATGACGAGCACCGAGCGCTTGCCCTCGGCGATGTCGGCGCCGGGGGCGTCGCGGCCCTTGTCGCCGTACAGATCGAGCACGTCGTCCTGGATCTGGAACAGGACCCCGAGGTGCCTCGCGGCCTCGGCCAGGCCCTCCACCAAGCCCTCCGGAGCGCCGCAGGCCACGGCGGCCCCGGCCATGGGCAGGGCGAACAGGCCCGAGGTCTTGCCCTCCACCATGGCGAAGTAGTCGGAGAGGGAGACCTCCGGGCGCCGCTTGAGGGCGAACTCCCGCTCCTGGCCGTCGATGACGCGCAGGGTCTCCCGCAGCACCCGCGCCGCCAGGGCCTCGCGCAGGGCGGGCGGGGCGTCGAGCCGAGCCAGGGCGAGCAGGGTCCAGTAGAACATGGCGTCGCCCAGGTTGATGGCCTGGGGCGCGCCGAAGCGGGCCCAGACCGTGGCCTGGCCGCGGCGGGTGCGGTCGCCATCTTGCAGGTCGTCGTGCACCAGGGTGGCGTTGTGCAGCAGCTCGCAGGCCGCCCCCAGGGGCACCAGGCGCCCGGGCTCGGTGCCGAGGGCCTCGCCCACCAGCAGGGGCAGGAGCGCCCTCAGGCGCTTGCCGCCGGTGCCGAGGTGGTAGGCCGCCATGGGGACCAGGGTGGAGCCCGCGGGTACGCTGGCGGCGGGGATCTCGGCCAGCAGCTCGAGGATGGCGGGCAGGTAGAGCGCGCGCAGGCGCGTGAAACGGGTGGCCAGGTCCATGGAACCCTCAGGTCAGGGGAGTGCCTGGCGGCCAGGCGCGCGGACCGCGCAGGCTGCGCACCAGCGGCCCCAGCGCGGGCAGGCGGGCGCGGGAGATGCGCACCACCAACCCGGCCAGGCTCTCGTAGAGGTGGGTCACGTCGTCCACCAGGGCCAGGCGCTCCTGCGCCCAGCTGGTCGAGGGCGGCAGGCTCGCGCGCGCGGCGTGCACGGCCGCCCGCAGGGCCAGCACGGCTTCGAGATCGCGGCGGGTGAGGATGGTGGCCACCACCCGCAGCAGGCGCTGCTCCGCGCTGTACTGGACCCGCCGGCAGCCGGGGCGCACCTCGGCCCTGACCGCGCCGATGGCCTCCAGCTCCCGCAGGCCGGTGCTGATCAGGCCGCTGGACAGCCCGAGGATGCTGCCCAGCTCAGCCTGGTCCAGGGAGCCGGGGGAGAGGTAGAGCGCCGCCCAGATGCGGCCCACGTTGCGCTTGAAACCGAAGGCCTGGAAGAAGTCGCCGACGTGATCCACGAACGCCGCCACGGCCGGGCGGCGGTGCCAGGCCTCGATCTCCGGGGTGAGGGCGGGAGCGGGCTCCACAGCAGGGCCTACCCCACCTCGACCACCCCGAGGAACAGGGGCGCCGGGTTGGAGCAGGTGGTGCAGAACAGGCCCAGCAGCCAGATGCCGTCGCCCTCGAAGCCGGGGAAGGCGGTGCCGGCGGTGTCGGTGGCCTCGGACAGGGTGAACTCTCCCAGGCCGCCGATGTCCGCCGTGTAGGACTCGGCTGCGATGGTCTCGAGATCGAAGAACCGGCTCTCCAGCTCCTCGATGGCGAGGTCGTAGCGGGCCAGCATGAGGTAGTCGATGTTGGAGACCGAGAACCCGGCGCCGGTGCCGTTGTCCTGGCCGTCCATGGTGAGCCCGATCCAGTCGAGCACGTAGTCCTTGGCCCCGGACACCGGCACGCCGCTGCTGGCGAGGTCGACATCGACCGTGAGGGTGGAGGAGTCGCCGGTGAGCGCCACGGTCGTGTTGGCCTCGCCGGGGGTGGGCTCGAAGAACACGAGGCCACGGTAGAAGTAGACCCCTGTGACCGCCGAGAAGAGGTAGGCGTTGTCCAGGGAGGAGCAGACCTCGGTGGAGGGATCGAACGAGGAACCCTGGAAGGTGAAGGAGGAGAGAGCGGCGCTGGTCTCGGTGCCAACCACCGTGTAGTCCACGGCACCCGAGGTGTCGGACATCATCAGGGCGTTCGATGTGATGTCGTCGCAGACCTCCTGCGGGGTCTCGCCCTGGATGCGCACGACCCTGAGGGTGGTGAGCTCGGCCGCCGGGTCCATGCCGTGCTCCTGGAGGTCCTCGGTGAGGCACGACCAGTCCATGGTGAGATCCTCGGGGCAGTCGGCCACGGGGATGATGTCCGCGGACAGATCGGCGGAGTAGCTGTAGTTCCAGGCATCCTCGAGCAAGATGCGATCGGTGCAGCCGATGAGCAGGGGCAGGAGGGCGAGGGCGGCGAGGCGGGACATGGCGGACGCTCCGTGGGGGGACTGGGCTTTGGACACCTATCCCTTGCGGTCCGTGCACGCCCTCGCCACGCCCGCCCCACCCGGCTACGCTGCCGCCGCTCCCGAGTCCTGGAGGAACCCCGCATGCCCCGCCCTCTTCCCAGCGTCCTCGTCCTGCTGCTCGCCGCCGGCTGCAAGGCCCCCCCCGAAGCCCCCACGGAGCTGGACGATCTCTCCGCCTACCTGTTCGCCAACTGGGAGGCCGAGGAGGAGGGCGCGCTGGAGGTGGGCATGTACAACCTCCAGCAATTCTTCGCGGGCATGGACCTGACGGTGGGCTACGCCGACCGCTCCTACCAGCTCACCAACCTCACCCCCGAGGAGCTGGTGGGCGTGAACCCGCCCGAGGGCACCGACCCCGCCGACTGCCTCGGCGTGGGCCTGGTGGCGGGCTCGGCGTTTTCCGCCGAGGAGCACGCCGTGGCCATCATCCAGCCCGACCAGACCGCCATCGAACCCAACTCACGGGACAAGTACGACCGCATCTTTCTCGACCCGACGGATCCAAGCTGCTTCCCCACCCGGGACTGCATGGTGCTGCGCACCAACAACGACCTCATCAAGGACAACGCGTTCATGACCATCCCCTACGAGATGATCAAGGACTTCCGGTGGGTCGAGCTGGATATCGAGGGCGAGCCCGGCAGCGGCGAGTGGGGCATCCTGGCCCGCACCTGGATCGAGGAGCAGGGAGTGGGCGAGAGCGGCGCCAACACCATCGACCAGTCCTACAGCATCGACGCCTTCATCCCCAGCGCCGACGGCGACTGGGCGCTGTACCGCTACATGGCCCTCTGGAGCGAGTCCCACGGCACCACGGAGGACCCGGACACCATCATGGGCGTCACCAAGTTCGGCATCCACCAGCTCTTCGACGAGACGGAGAAGTGGCTGGAGGACAACCTGCTGGAGGGGAGCCGTTAGCCGCCCAGCAACCCCGCCTTGAGCTTCTTCGAGGGCGGCACGGGGCCGATGAACAGGGTCCAGACGGCGCGCATGAAGTCGGCGCCGGGGATGGTGTCCTTCTTCACGCCCTTCAGGTAGATCGCCAGCCCCTCGCCGGGGACGTAGTCGAGCAGCACCTCATCGCCGGCCTGGCAGGTCTCCATGACGGCGTAGAGGCGCTCCGTGCGGTCGCCCATGGACCGGGCCTCGGGGTTGTTCTCGAGCCCCTGGCGGAAGGTGTCGATCATCTGCTCCCGCGTGACCTCCTTGAAGATGAAGTGCATCACCATGCGCTTGGGGACGTCGCTCCGGATGGCCTCCACGTCCGAGGTGGTGCGGGCCGGCAGGTACATGCCGCCCACGTAGATGTCGATGAAGAAGTACTCCCGCAGGCCCATGCCGTTGAGCAAGAGGGGCTGGCCGCCGAGGGTGACGGTGTCGGGCAGGGTGACCCCGGCCAGCTCTCGGGCCGTGGCGGGCAGGATGAACAGGAGCAGCGCGAGCAGCAGGTGCATGATCAGAGCCCCGTGGGGTGGTCGAGGAAGGTCCAGGGGAGGGTGAAGCGGGCCTCGATGCGGCGGGCCAGGGCCTTGACGCCGAGGGTCTCGGTGGCGTAGTGCCCGCCCAGCAGCAGGGAGACGCCCGCGTCGCGGGCCGCGTGGAAGTGCTGGTGGGAGATCTCGCCGGTCACCAGCAGATCGTAGCCTTCCGCCGCGGCCTGCTCGAGCAGGTCGGCGCCGCCGCCCGAGACCACCGCCACGTGCCGGACCTCCGCGGGGCCGAAGGGCAGGACCCGGGGTGTCACGCCGGTGGCCTGGTGCAGCAGCCGGGCCAGCCCCTCCAGGCTGCGGGGCTGGTCCCAGCCGCCCGCCAGGCCGATGTCCTGGCCATGGTAGCGCCCCCAGGCCGCCACCTCGCGCAGCTCCAGGATCCGCGCCAGCTCGGCGTTGTTGCCCACCTCGAGGTGGGCGTCGAGCGGCAGGTGGCTGGCGTAGAGGTTGAGCCCGCCCTGGATCGCGGCCCGGATGCGCCGGCCGTGGACCCCCACGATGGGCTCGCAGGCCCCCCAGAACAGGCCGTGGTGCACGATCAGCAGATCGGCCCTGGTGGCGATGGCCCCCTCGATGGTGGCCTGGCAGGCGTCGGTGGCCACGGCGACGCGCTGCACGTCCTCCCGGCCCTCGATCTGCAGGCCGTTGCGGGAGCTGTCGCTGTAGGTGCCCGTCGCGAGCAGGCGGTCGAGCCAGGTGACGAGGTCGTCGCGGCGCATCGGGCCTCCAGGGGGGTGGACTATCAAGAGACGTTAGCTTCCGGCCATGCCCGATCTCCCCCTCATCGACACCGCCCTCATCGACCGGCTGCTGCCGCTGGGCCACGCCATCCGCGCCTACCTGCGCGGCGAGGTCCACGGCATCGAGCACATCCCCGACGGCCCCGCGCTGCTGGTGGGCAACCACAACGCCGGGGTCACCTTCCTGGAGCCCGTGCTGCTCGGGATCGCCTGGCATGAGTGCAAGGGCGGCGAGGACGGCTTCTTCTACCTGGCTCACGATGTCCTCATGGACCTGCCCGGGGTCGGGCGGCTGCTGGCCAAGGGCGGGGCCATGCGCGCCGGCTACGCCACGGCCGAGGCGGCCTTCGCGGCGGGGCGCAAGGTGGCGGTCTGGCCCGGGGGCAACTGGGAGGCCTTCCGGCCCTGGCGCGAGCGGCACCGGGTGGACTTCGGCGGGCACACAGGCTTCGTGCGCCTGGCCCTGCGGGCGCGGGTGCCCATCGTGCCGGTGCTGTCGCTGGGCGGCCACGAGGCCTACTTCGTGCTGGCCCGCGGCGCGCGCATCGCGCGTTGGACTGGGATCAAGCGTCGCTTCCGCAGCGAGTCCTTCCCGCTGTTCCTGGCCCTGCCCTGGGGCATCGGGCTCGGGCCCCTGCCGCACCTGCCCCTGCCGGTGAAGAGCCTGGTGGAGGTCGGCCTGCCCATCTCCCTGGCTGAGCACCCCCCGGAGGCCGCCGCGGACGAGTCACTGGTGCGCAGCATCGCCCAGCGGGTCGAGGGAGCGCTGCAGGCCATGATGGATCGCAGGGTGGCGGAGCGCCGCGCAGGTCGCGAAAAAAACGAAAAAAACGGCACCGACCGAAGCAGCTGACAGTTCAGGGCCGCCGGAGAGCTGTCAGCTATCAGCATTCAGCCGTCAGCAAGATGGTTTTCGCTGGCCACTCCGAAAGTGGCCGGCACCCAGACTGTGTTTCGGCAGCTTCGGCCGTGGCCTTCTCGGTATCGAACTTCGTACCTCGTTCGTAGCTGATTGCTGACCGCTGACCGCTGACCGCTCCCAAAAAACCAATAGAACCGAGCCGCAGGGCTGGGGCGGCCCTGCCGGGGTCCCGCCGGCGTGCTAGGTTGGCAGGGCGAGCGTCTCTATCCCCCCCTTCGCGAGGGAGCCCTGGCATGTCCGCACAGCAGCACTTTGCCGGCAAGATCAAGCCTTCCGACCTCCCGGCCCCACCCCAGGCGGCCCTGGGGATCGTGCAGGCCTGCCGCGACCAAGACGTCGGCGCCGCCCAGCTCGCCTCCATCGTGAACCAGGATCCCCGCCTCACGGTGGAGGTGCTGCGCACGGTGAACTCGGCGTTCTTCGGGCTGGAGCGCAAGGTCCGGAGCGCCCCCCAGGCGGTGGCCGTGCTGGGCAACCGCTCCCTGCGCAACATCGCCCTGTGCTTCGCGGTGCGCGATGCCACCCGCGCCGAGAGCATGAAGGGCTTCGATATCGTCGACTTCTGGGAGGATGCCCTGCGCCGGGCCGTGGCCGCGCGCCACCTCGCGGGGCTGCTGCAGGTGGACCAGGAGGAAGCCTTCACGCTGGGGTTGCTCCAGGAGTTCGGCATCCTGGTCATGCTGCACGTCATGCCCACCAAGGTCTCCACCTGGCCCATCATCCGCGCCACGGGCTTTCAGGAGCGGCCGCGGGTCGAGCACGAGAACTTCGGCACCTCCCACACCCACGTCGGCTGGATGCTGGCCCGCTCCTGGGGCCTGCCCGAAGAGATCGGGATGGCCATCGCCAACCACCACGACGCCGCGCCCTCGGGTCTCTCCGAGGCCACCCGCAAGATGTGCCACGTGGCCTTCTGCGCCGAGGCGGTGGCGGCCGTGTTCACCGCCCGCGACAAGCGCTCCGCCCTCGACCGCTGCCAGACCCTGCTGGCCGAAGAGCCCTTCAAGATGGGCGCCGACAGCGTCGAGGAGCTCGCCTCCAGCGTGCCCGAGCAGGTCGAAGCCGTCTCCGCCACCCTCGGCCTGGGGGTCAAGGGCCAGGCCAGCTTCCAGGGCATCCTGGAGCAGGCCAACAAGCAGCTGGTGGAGGAGCACCTCTCCTACCAGGAGCTCACCCTCAAGCTGCAGGCCGCCCTCGAGGAGAAGGAGCGCATCTACCACGCCCTCGAGCTGGCCAACGCGCGGCTCGAGCAGCTCGCCTACTACGATCCGCTCACCGGCCTCTCCAACCGCCGCCACTTCGAGGATGGGTTCCTGCGGGAGATCCACCGCCACAGCCGCACGGGCCGGCCGCTCTCGGTGGTGGTCATGGATGTGGACAAGTTCAAGAACGTCAACGACACCTACGGGCACCCCTTCGGCGACGTGGTGCTCTCGGCCATCGCCGGCGTGCTCGAGGCCCACCTGCGCAAGTCCGACATCAAGGCGCGCGTGGGCGGCGACGAGATGTACCTGCTGCTGCCCGAGACCCCGGGCTCCGTGGCCGCCAAGACCGCCGAGCGCGTGCGCGCGGCCATCGAGGCGCTGGATCTCCCGGTGGGCGATGTGCGCGTGCACGTCTCCTGCTCCATCGGCGGCACCACCTGGGCCGGGCGGGTCGACGCCACCATCACCGCCAACCAGATCGCCGAGCTGATCGTCAAGGCGGCGGATCTCGCGCTGTACGAGTCCAAGGCCAAGGGCCGCAACACGGTCACCTGGAAGGACGCCGAGGCCGGAGCCGACAAGGAAGAACAGAGCGACGAGTACGATTATTAGCCGTCAGCCGTCAGCCGTCAGCCGTCAGCCGTCAGCCGTCAGCTGATACCTCACTTCCTCGCCACCACCAGCAGGATGTCCCCCAACCCGCAGAGGTTGAGCAGGGGGCTCAGGATGGCGTCCCACAGCAGGGTGAAGGGCAACAGCGCGATGCCCAGCGCCATCAGCGGGCCGCGGATGAGCCATCGGTCGCGCAGCGCGCTCTCGGAGCCGAAGGTGTAGCGGGCCATGAGCACCAGGGCGGTGGTGACCTGCAGCGGGTAGCCCGAGCGGGCGCGGGTCACGGCCACGGTCAGGCCGCGCTCCGCCAGCAGGCGACAGAGGCCGGCGCGGGAGAAGATCTGCAGGTGCTGGGGCGGCAGGTGCGGCCAGTACCAGCGGCCCAGCAGGCGCCGGCCCCAGCCCAGGCGCTGGGGGACCTCCACCGCCAGCACGCCGCCGGGCCGCAGCAGCTTCGCGGCGCGGACCACGTCGGCACCCGGATCGGTCTGATGCTCGAGGAAGTGGATCAGGGTGACCACGTCGAAGCTCCCCTCGGGCAGCTCCACCTCCTCGAAGGGGCGGCGCAGGACACTGACATCCGGGCGCTCGGCGCGGCTGGCGGCGGCCTCCACCAGCTCCACCCCCAGCGACTCGGCCGCGGGCCAGGCCTGGTGCATGGCGTTGAGGAAGAAGCCGAGCCCACAGCCCACATCCAGCAGGCGCGCCACGGGGTGGGCGCCGAGGGCGGCCATGAGCGCCGCGAGCCGGTGCTTGATGAGGCCGCGCTCGAAGCCGGAGCGGCCGACGTTCTGGGCGAGCTGGAGACCTTCGGGGCTCCAGAGATCGCGGTACAGCTCCCCCAGCTCCTCGGGGGTGGGGTGGGGGCTGAGGTAGCCGTGGCCGCAGGCCGCGCAGGTCACGAACCACCAGCGCCCGGGGCGGGCCTGGATGAGGTCGCGCACCGGGTAGCGGAGCTTCGCCTCGAAGCCGCCGCACACGGCGCAGGCCATGGGGGCGTGGGCGGGCGGGCGCTCCGCGGCCACGGCTACCACCAGAACCGGCGTTGAGGCTCGGGCAGGCCACGGGCCTTGCGGACGTGGGCCAGGTAGGGGTTGGTGGCCAGCTCGTCGGCCAGGGTGGTGTCGGGGCCGTGGCCGCTGTGGACCACGGTCTCGCCCGGCAGCTCCAGGAGCTTGCTCAGGCTGCGGGTCATGGTGGGGCCGTCGCCCAGCGGCAGATCCGTGCGGCCGATGCTGCCGGCGAACAGGGTGTCGCCCACGAAGGCGTGCCCATGACCCACGAAGCAGCCCTGGCCGGGGGAGTGGCCGGGGGTGGACAGGAAGCGGAGCCTGAGGGCGCCCACCTCGATCTCGTCGCCGTCCTGCAGCCAGCGGTCCACCCGGCCGCAGGAGCGGTTGAGGCTGGGCATGCCGAACCAGTTGCCCTGCTGGGGCAGGGCCTCGAACAAGGGGCGGTCGGCCGCGGGGACGCAGGCGATGGCGTCGGGGAAGCGGGCCTGCAGCTCGGCCAGGCCGGCGGCGTGGTCCACGTGGCAGTGGGTGATGAGCGCGGCCGCGAGCCGGGGTGCGGGCGCCATGGCCGCCAGCCGCGCGCCGAGGGCGTCGTCCTCGCCCACGTCCACGACGGCGCCGGCGCCGGTCTCGGGGCAGGTGATCAGGAAGCAGTTGGCCTGGAACTGGCCCACCGTGATGGTCTGGATCTGCACGCAATCCTCCAGAGGTTCCTAGGCCCCCGCCAGATACCCATCCACCACCTCGCGCTCCAGCAGGCCCAGCGACAGCTCGAGGCAGTGGCTGCAGACCTCGACGCCGTTGTAGCGGTACAGGCCGCGGGCCTCGAAGGCGGTGCGGTGGCAGATCTGGCAGCGGGCGTCGTCGGGGGCGCGCAGCTCCGCGCGGCGGCGGCCGATGGTGACGACGCACTGATCGCAGAGCACGGCCTCGCCGCCCGCCATGAGGTGCTGGACCTCATCGGCCTTGCGGCCGCAGGCCGTGCAGTGGGCGGACTCGCCGCGCGGGACGCTGCGGGGGCCGTCCTGCTCCTGGGGGGGGGCCAGCCGGCCGAGGTAGGCCTCGACCTGCGGCGCGACCCCGAGGGCCTGGGCAGCATCCCGCAGGGCTCCGACGGCCTGTGGATCGCCGAACGCAGCGAGCCCGATGCGCGCCACCATGGCCATCTCGGGATCGGCGGTCTCGACCCAGCGCTGCAGCAGGTGCCGGCCGGCCCGGGAGCGGCGCCGGGCGATGGCCAGCAGCAGCAGCGCCTGGTAGGCGCGGGCTTCCTGGCGCGCGCGCTCCACGTTGCCGCGGTGGCGCCCCACGTCGATGGCGGGGCCGTAGCGGTTGACGGCCTCGCGCTTGAGGTCCTCCTCGCCGACGGCCAGCCCGCGGGTGAGCACGGGCTCGGGCAGCAGCAGGGCGGTGGTCAGGGCCTGGCGGCCGAGCTCGGCGGAGAAGTGCCGGCCTGGATCCCGCAGCTTGAGGGCGACATCATCTGCGGCCTGCCCGGCGGACAGGCCCACGGCGGCCTCCCAGAGCTGAAAGCGGATGGCCTCGGCGTGGGTGCGCGGCACGCCGCCGAGGATGGTGCCGACGCTGGAGGGGCCGATGGTGCGCAGCTCATCCAGCAGGACGCCGATGCGCTCGCGGGTGGCGGCGCGCGGATCGCCACCCTCGCTGGGCGCGGGCAAGCGATCGTAGTCGCCGACCTCCCGCTGCATGGCCTGGGCGAGCCAGCGGAGATCGCCTCCGCGGCGGCGGGTGCGCACCAGCTCCACGTAGGAGGGGAGGTGGTCCGGGGCGGCGCGCAGGTTGACCCGGAAGTAGCGCAGCGCCTCCTGGGGATCGCCCTCCTCCAGCACGGTGCAGCCGAGCGTGTAGCGGGCCTCGAGGTTGTCGGGATCGAGCAGCAGCGCCTTGTTGCAGGCCTCGCGGGCCCGCGCCAGCTCGCCGAGCTGCAGGTAGGCCTGGGCCATGGTGGCGAAGGCGCCGGCGTCGTTGGCGTTGTCGGCCACGTAGGCGCGCAGGTGGTGGATGGCGTTCTTGTACTTGCCGAGCCCGTACGCCACGCAGCCGAGGTGGTAGCGCGCCCGGGTCTTCATGCGGGGGTGGTCGCGCAGGCGGTTGAAGAGCTTCTCGGCCTCGACGAAGCGCCCGGTGAGCAGGCAGCTGGTGCCGAGATCGCGTTCGGCGATGGCGGCCAGATCGCGGTTGATGCCGCCTTTGAGGGCCTGGACCAGGTGGAACTGGGAGCGCTCGAGCAGCCGGCGCGGGTGGCCCAGCTCCTTGGCCCGCTCGAAGAGGGTGCGGCCGAGGTGGAAGTTGGCCTCCCAGGACTCGGGCGCCAGGCGGCAGGCCTGCTCCAGGTGCCCGATGGCGCGGTGGCGGTCGCCCTCGGCGCGGTACAGGACCCCGAGGGCCAGGTGCAGATCCGGGCGCTCGGGGACCCGCTTGAAGGCCTCGTCGAGGTAGGAGCGGGCGCCGTCGGGGCGGTTCATGCCGATGAGCGCGGTGCCCGCCAGCACCAGGGCCTCGCCGTTGAGGGCGTCTTCCTTCAGGACCCGCTGGACCTGGCGCAGGGCCTGGGAGCAGAACTGCTCTCCGCCGCCGTGGAACAGCCCCTTGGAGATGAGCGCGCGGGCGTATTCGAGGCGGACCGCGGGATCGTCGGTCTTCTCCCGCGCATCGGCTTCCAGGCGACCGAGGAGCCAATCGAGCTTCTGGTGGGGGAACATGGGCTCTCGCGCCTCGGGAGCGGGGGAAGTCGGAGGGGAGGGGTGACAGCAGACAAAAGTCGGCGTATTCTTCCTATGCCGCCAGCCCAGGAGGGTCCATGCCGGGCCACTTCCCCCACGCCTCCAGGTCACGCACGGGCCAGTCCACCGTGGAGTACATGCTCGTGATCGCGGTCATCTCGTTGGGCCTCCTGGCGGCCACCCTGGGCTTCTCCGGGGGCTTGCAGGACGGCCTGGAAGCCATGACCGGCGATGTCCAGACCATGGCCTCCGAAGGCTACGTCGGGGGAGGTCGCTGATGCGCGCGCGCCGCTCTGGGCAGACCACCGTCGAGTACATGCTGGTCATCTCCATGATCACCCTCATGGTGGTCGCCGGCTACGTGTTCGTCCCCGGCATCGTCTCCACCCTGCGCGATGTCGGCACCCGGGCCACCACCCTCTACACCGACGGCTCGCTGGCCTTCCCGAACTGATCCCCGGGGCGTTCAGGGCGCCAGCGGCGCTCCCTCGCGGTTCCTGCGGCGCTCCAGGCGCTCCGCCTCGTCCTGGCGCGCGCGCTCCTCGGCCTCGGCCTGCTCGCGCTTGAAGGTCTGCTGCCAGTCGTTGTAGAGCTGCAACACCTCGGGATCGCCCGGGAAGCGGGCCTCGGCCTCCTTGAGCACGATCAGCGCCCGCACGTACTCTTCCCGGCGGACGTAGGCGCGGGCGAAGGACTTGAAGTCCTCCAGGGTGGACAGGGCCGAGAGGGCGGGCCGGGCCTCGTTGAGCAGGATGCGGTAGTTGATGGAGGAGGTGTCGTCGTACAGCCTGCGGGGGGCCGCAAACTCGATCAGCATGTTGTCGTCGGTGTTCTCCCGGGCGCCCAGCGTGAATTCGTCCAGGGTGCCGCGCTCCATCTGGAAGAAGGTCAGCAGATCGTAGGCGTTGTGGACCTCGATGGTGTCCAGATCCTGGGCCACCTCCGGGTTGGCCGCGATCACCCGCTGCAGGCCAGGCAGATCGAGCAACAGGGGCTGGTCGCTGCCGAGGATCACCAGATCGGCGTCCTCGATGGTGGCGAAGAGCGCCACGTGGGGGAAGACCTCACCGAAGGTCTTGAGCAGGGCGCGCAGCTCCTCGGTGCCCATGCCGTACATCTGCACCCACTGGCTCCAGACCCCGCCTGGGCCCAGGCGGCTCTTGCCCAGCTCGAAGAACTCGCGGGTGAAGAGGTTGGAGACCCCGGTGAGCCAGGGGTTGGAGGGCTCGGAGACGACCACGTCGTAGCTGCCGGGGGCGGCGAGCAGCATGTGGTTGCGGGCGTCGTTGACCACCGGGCGGACCCGGGGGTCCTCCAGCGGGCGGTGGTTGATCTCGTCGAAGAAGTGCGACGCCTCGAAGACGGCGGGCTCCAGCTCCACCAGATCGATACTCTCGAGCTCGTCGTGCTCGGTGACCGCGCCGGCGGTGATGCCGGAGGCCAGCCCGATGACGCAGGCGCGCTTCGCGTCGCGGCCGAAGAAGAAGGGCAGGTGGGCCACCATCACCTGGGTGGGCATGTCGGTGGTGGAGGAGGCGTCCACCTTGCCGTTGTTGGCCAGCCAGATGTTGCCCGTCTTGCGGTTGGTGGCGACCGTGACCACGGAGGAGAGGCCCTCCTCGTAATAGAGCAGCTCGTAGGGCTCGACCGCGTAGCGCAGCACGTGCTCGGGGGTGCGCTCGGCCAGCTCGGTCACGTACTTGAACATGCCGGCGGTCATCAGGAGCGGATCCCAGGGGGGCGGGCAGCGCAGGCCCACGAGGGCGAGCAGGGCCGTGCCGCCCACAGGCAGCGCCCAGCGCACCGTGCGGGGGCGCCCCGCCAGGGTCCAGGCCACCCCCAGGGCCACCAGGGCGGCGAGCAGGTTGATCCCGTTGGCCGTGGTGATGGCGCCGACCACGTGCAGCTTCGGGAGCAGCACGAAGGCGCCGCCCAGGGAGCCGATGATGGCGCCGACGGTGTTGGCTCCGTAGACCTTGCCCACGGGCCCGGCGAGCTGGCCGGGATCGGCCACCAGGGAGCGCACGGTGAGGGTGAAGGCCGCGCCCATCAGGACGGCCGGGGGGGTCATCACGGCCATGGACAGCCCCAGCCAGGTGGGCCAGAACCAGCCCTGCTTGCCCTCGATGAGGTCGAACAGGCGCACGTAGACGAAGGGGAGCTGCTCGAAGCCGTGCATCATGGCCCAGGTCGCCACGGCCACCCCCACCTCCACGGCCACCAGCCCCAGCAGCACGCCGACCCGCCCGCGGCGGGCCAGCAGGCGATCGGCCAGGCCCCCGCCGCCCCACCCCCCGAGCGCGATGCCCGTGAGGAAGGCCAGCAGCATGATGGAGAAGGCGTAGGTGCTGGCCCCCAGGGTGAGAGCCATCACCCGGAACCAGGCCAGCTCGTAGACCAGCGAGGCGCAGCCCGCCAGGCCGGCCACCAGCAGCAGCGCGCGGCCCGGGGCGGGGGGGGGCTCAGCCGCGGCGGCCTCCACCAGGGGCGGCTCGGTGCCGTCGCCCCAGCGTGACAGGAGCAGCGCGGCGGCCAGCAGCAGGCCGTTGGCGGCGGCCGCGAGGTGGGTGGTGGCGGCCAGCCCGGGGGCCGGCAGGAGCACGAAGCCGGCCAGGAAGGTGCCCAGCACCGCGCCCGCCGTGTTGACCCCGTACAGCAGCCCGATGCGGCTGCCCGCCAGATCGAGCCGCGTGGTGACGAAGCGGGCCAGCAGGGGCAGGGTGGCGCCCATGCAGGTGGTGGGGACCAGCAGCACGAGCCCGAGCAGCGCGGCCTGGAAGGCGGAAAACGCGAGGGGCGAGGGCTCGGCGGCGCGCCAGAAGCCGAGGTAGACCGGCGTGATGAGCTGCACCAGCACGGGGAAGAGCAGGGCGTAGGCCCCGATGATGCCCTCCAGGACGCCGTAGACCAGCAGCGGCCGTTTGATCCGATCCGCGTAGCGGGCGCCCAGCAGCCCGCCCACGGACAGCCCCCCCATGAACGCCGCCAGCACCGTGGCGATGGCCACCTGGCTGGTGCCAAAGACCAGGTGCAGCGCGCGACCCCAGAGGGTCTCGTACACCAGCGAGGTGGCCCCCGACAGGAAGAACAGGGGGACCAGCAGCTTGAGGGCTGCCTCGCGGCGCACGAGGGAGAGGGTGGAGTCCATGGCGCCTGCTATCAAGAAACAGCCGCAGGCTCTCGTACCCGTACCCGTACCCGGGGTTTGGACCTGGGTGTCAGGCACTAGGAAACAAGATTTTTGAAAATCTTGTTTCCTAGTGCCTGACACCCTCTCGCGTACTCCTCCGCATCCGCGAAGGGCCGCTCGGGGTCGTCGAAGTCGGGGCGGTAGTGGAGGTCGGCGCGGTCCTCGAGGGGCTGGATCAAGGCCGTGTCGAAGCCGAGCTGATCGGCGATGTCCATGGCGCGCTGGTACTCCTCGGGACGCAGCGGGCGACGCATGCGGGGGTCGCGGACGCCGGGGGTGGGGCCGTACTGGGACATCAGGGAGAGGGGGATGTCGGTGCCCAGCGCCCAGCGCAGCCAGCGCAGGGAGGACTCGACCCCGGCCAGGTCCTCGGGCAGGACCAGCACCCGCACGGCGAGGCCGCGCACCAGCAGGCCTTCGCCGTCGTAGACGGGCTCGGTGCCCACCTGGCGGGCCATCTCGAGGATCGCAGCCCGGGCCACCTCGGGGTAGCGCGCGACCCCGGACAGGGCGTGGCCGGCTTCTTCGTCGGCGTACTTGAGGTCGGGCAGCCAGACGTCCACCACGCCCTCCAGCAGAGCCAGGACGTCGACCTCTTCGTAGGCGTTGGAGTTCCACACCACGGGCAGGGAGAGGCCGGCGGCGGTGGCGGAGGCCAGGGCGGCGACGATCCCCGGGGTCTGGTGGGTGGGGGAGACCAGGTTGAGGTTGTGGCAGCCCCGGCGCTGCAATTCCAGGGAGGCGGCGGCCAGGTCCACCCCGCGACGCCCGCGCCCGCCGCGCCAGCCCCAGGAGATCTGCCAGTTCTGGCAGTGGTGGCAGCGCAGGTTGCAGCCGGCCAGAAACACCGTGCCCGAGCCCCGCGGGCGCGCCAGGTGGGTGCCCGAGAGGAAGGGTTCCTCGCCGTAGTGGGCGGCGAAGGAGGCTAGCTCTGGTTCGGCTCCCACACCGCAGGCCCCGCGTGCCCCGGCGAGGCGGTCCACCCCGCAGGCCCGGGGGCAGAGGGTGCAGGGCGAGAGCCGCGCGGCGAGGGCCTCGGCGCGGGCGGCGATGGCGGTGGGGGAGAGGGTGGGCATGGGGTTGGTTATCAAGGACCGCGAGGAATCTGCCCATGCGCCCGCTCATCCCGCTGCTCGCCTGCACCCTGGGCTGCTCCTCCGGCCGCGTCACCGAGGCTCCACCGGGGATGGTGTTCGTGCCCGGGGGCACCTACACCGTGGGCTCGGGGGAGGCTCAGGAGGGTGTGGTCCACACTGTGACCCTGGAGGGCTTCTTCATCGATCGCTTCCCGGTCACCGAGGATCGCGTCCTGGCCTTTGCGGCGGACCCTGCGGCCCAGGGGCTGCTCGAGGGGCGCCGCATGGGGGCCGAGCGGCGAGGCGAGGAGAGCCTCAGCCCGGCCGTCGCGATGACCTGGCTCGAGGCGGAGGCCTTCGCCCGCTGGGCCGGGCGGCGCCTGCCCACCGAGGCCGAGTGGGAGGCCGCCGCCCGCGGCTCGGACGCCCGGCGCTACCCCTGGGGTGACTCCTACGATCCTGGAGCCCTCGACCGAGCCGCCCACGGGCCCAACCCGGTGGGGCAGCACCCGGCCGGGGCCAGCCCCTTCGGCGCCGAGGACATGGTGGGCAACGTGTTCCAGTGGACATCCTCCCGCACGGCGCTCTCCGGCCAGGGTGGCGGCCCCGAGCGCACGGATCCCGTACTGCAGGTCCTCAAGGCGGGCGGTTGGGGGCGCATGGAGCGCTACAACCGCGCCACCTTCCGCACCGCGCTGAACGCTTCGGTGCGCTCGCCCTACATCGGCCTCCGCACGGTGCTGCCCGCGCACGCCGAGCCGGACGTCAACCTCGCCGCTGGGCTCGATGTGGATCCTTTCAGCACCGCGCGCTTCGAGGCCAGCGAGGCCCTGCGGCAGATCCTGTCCTTCGAGCTGCTGCCCGGGCGGGGGCTCTCGCCGGTGCTGGCTCGGCACCTGGGTGAGCTGCAGCCCGGCACCATGGTGGCCGACGTGGGAGCCGGGGTGGGCTTCCTGACCTTCCAGCTCTCGGAGGCGGTCGGTCCGGAAGGGAAGGTCTACGCGGTGGACGTGGACGAGAGCGTGTTGGAATTCGTGGACGCCACCGTAGCGCTGGGCGGGCACGACAACGTGAAGACCGTCCTCTCCGAGCCGGCCGACATCACCCTGCCCCCTGAGTCCGTGGACGAGGTCTGGCTGCTGGGCACCCTGCACTGCCTCTCCCCGGACACCTGGGAGGCCTTCATCGCCTCCTGCCGATCCGCGCTCAGACCTGGGGGTCTGCTCGTGGTCCACGACAGCAACGACTACGAATTGGTGGCCACGATCGGGCAGAACCTGGAGGCCCAGGGCTTCGCGACGGTGGCCACCGGGGGCGATACGCGCACCTGGCGTGGGGAGGGCAGCAAGGACAAGCCCCGCGGGATGCAGAACCAGGGCCGCGGCGACGTGGAGGCGGTGCTGAGGAAGGTGGAGTAGACTCCGACCATGATCCCCCTGCTGCAACGCCTCGGCTACCGCCCCTACTCCGTGGTCTGGGAGCTGACCCTCGCCTGCGACCTGAACTGCCGCCACTGCGGCTCTCGGGCTGGCAGGGCGCGCCCGGACGAGCTCAGCACGCCGGAGGCGCTGCGGCTCTGCGAGGAGCTGGTGGCGCTGGGCGCCCGCCGGGTCACCCTGGCCGGCGGTGAGCCCACCCTGCGGCGGGACTGGCCCATGATCGCCGGCGCGCTGACGGGCAAGGGTGTGAAGGTCAACATCCTGACCAACGGCCGCTCCTGGGACGCCGACAAGGCCCGCATGGTCAAGCTCTACGGCCTGACCAACGTGGCCTTCAGCCTGGATGGCTGCGAGCTGACCCACGAGTACGTCCGGCGGGTCGAGGGGCAGTGGGAGCACCTGCTGCGCTGCATCGACCTCACCCGCGCCGCCGGGGTCGAGGTGGCCGTGGTCACCACGCTGAACCGCCGCAACCTGGCGGAGCTCGATCGGCTGCGCGCGGTGCTGGCCGCCCACGACGTGGCCGCCTGGCAGCTCCAGCTCGGCAACCCCACCGGGAACATGGGCGACCACCGGGATCTGGTGCTGCAGCCGGAGGACATGCTGGAGGTCGTGCCCCGGGTGGCGGCCCTGAAACAGCTCCCCGGCCGACCGTTGGTCTTCGCCGCCGACAACATCGGCTACTACGGCGAGCCCGAGGCGGTGCTGCGTGACCGCAGCGAGGTCGTGCCCTTCTGGGTGGGCTGCCGCGCGGGCTGCCACGTGTTGGGCATCGAGAGCAACGGCAACGTCAAGGGCTGCCTGAGCCTGCCCTCCGAGCTCAACGGCGAGGACCGCTTCGTCGAGGGCAACGTGCGCCAGCGCTCCCTGACCGAGATCTGGAAGGACCCGAACGCCTTCGCCTACAACCGCCAGTTCACGGTCGAGCAGCTCTCCGGCTTCTGCCGCACCTGCGCCTACGCCGAGATCTGCCGCGGCGGCTGCGGCTGGACCTCCTTCGCCCACGTGGGTACCACCGGGGGCAACCCCTACTGCTACCACCGCCAGGTCGAGGAGCGGGCCGCGAAGGCGCGCTGAGCGCTACTCCATGGGCGCGCCGTAGGCGCCCTGGTCCAGGCAGGCGGGGTCGTCCACGCAGTCCTCGTCGTCGCAGTCGATCAGCCCATCGCTGTCGTCGTCGAGCTCGTCGGTGCAGTCGGTCTCGGTGAAGGGGCCGCCGTACTCTTCCTGGGCCTCGCAGGCCGGATCGTCGCCGCAGTCGGCGTCGTCGCAGTCGGTCATGCCGTCGGCGTCGTTGTCCACCTCGTCGTCGCAGGCGTGCTCCTGGCCTGAGTCGAAGACCGCGCCGTAGAGCGGCACGTCCTTGCCGGTCTCGAAGCAACCCGTCAGGGTGCCGGTGGCCACCAGGGCGGCGCCCGCCCAGCGGACGGCCCGGGTGGTGGTGCGGCCGGCGTCGAGATCGGCGCAGAGCTGGTCGAGGTGGGCCTTGAGCACCTTGGGGTCCATGGGGCCTCCAGCACATGGCGTGCAGGGGAACGGGCGATGGAAGGATAGCAGAGGGTTGGTGCGGGCGCCACGCGATCAAGGCCCAGCCAGCCCCTCCTGGTAGCGCAGGTGGGTGACGAACCCGAGCCCCTCGTACAGGGCGCGGCCGGCGCGGTTGGCTTCGCGCACGTTCAGCCCGATGCGGTCGATGCCGCGCGCCAGCAGCCGGCGGCCCAGGGCGGCGGTCACCGCGCGGCCCAGGCCCTGTCCACGGTGTGCGGGGTGGGTGGCGACGTTGCCCAGCGCCGCGGCGCGGTAGCGCTCCGACTGCACGTGCAGCCCGGCCATGGCCAGCAGGTCGCCCCCGCGGCGGACCCCAAGGTACAGGCCCGAGGCGAGCATGCGGGGCTCGAAGAAGTTGTGGGGGTAGGCCACCGCCAGCAGCGCCCGGATGGCGGGCTCGTCTGCGGCATCGAGGATCACGAGCCCGTCGGGATCAGCCCCCGCGAGGTGCTCGGGGGTGGCCAGGCGCATCCGAAGAGAGAGCCCGTAGGGTGAGAACGCGCGCTGGCGCCGCAGGACGGGCTCGAGCTCCGGCGGACCCAGGTGGGCGTGGAAGCGGGCCGGCAGGATGGGCAGCACCTCCTCCAGCAGGTGGGCCGCCGGGTCGGCGTCGCCGCCGGTAAAGAGCTGCACCGCGGGCAGGCCCAGCCCGAGGTAGACCAGCATCACCGCGGCCAGCCGGTCCTCTTCGCGCAGCCCGTACCAGCAGGTGTGGGGCCAGAAGGCGGGGTCCAGGTCGCCCAGGCTGTAGAGGTGCAGGATGGGATCGGCACTGAGAAAGCCCTCGAGCTCGTCGCGGTCGTGAAGGCACTGGAAGGGCATCTACGATCCGACCAGCGCCGCGTGCAGCACCTGCTCCGCCCGGCGCTCCTGCCCGGGCGCCAGGATCCAGGCGAGGCGATCTCCGTCCGCTTCGGCGCCGAGCATCTCCAGGCCGGCGGCGCGCAGGGCTGCGCTGCCCCGCCGAAGCAACGGCAAGCTCCCGCACCCCCCCCCCGCCGCGGTGGCCACGGCCACGGGGGTGAGGGTGGCGCCCGCGGGCCAGGCCACGCGCGCGGCGTGGTGGAAGTCGCGGCGGTCCACCAGGGCGCCGTCGCCGCGCAGGCTGCGCACGGGCACCTGCTCGCGGTCGAGCACCTCGAGCAGGGGTTCCATGCCGCCGGGGCCGGGGCGCACGAGATCGAGCTGACCGTCCACGGTGACCGCGGCCACGCGGGCTGGATCCTCCAGGCGGCGGGGACCGACCGTGGTGCCGCCCCGGCTGCCCCCGGTGGCCACGGCCCTGAGCACCACCCCGTGCTGGGCCGCGAAGGCGGCGGCCTCGGCGTGCAGCACCTTGGAGCCGGCGCGGAAGAGGACCAGGGCTTCCTCGTAGGAGAGGCGGTCCAGGTGGCGCGCCTCGGGCACGGCCCGCGGGTCGGCCGAGAAGATGCCGTCCACGTCCGAGCAGATCTCGCAGTGCTCTGCCCCCAGGGCCGCGGCCAGGGCCACGGCGGTGGTGTCCGAGCCACCGCGCCCCAGCGTGGTGACCTCGCGGGCGCGGGAGACCCCCTGGAACCCGGCCACGATCACCACCTTGTCCTCCTGCAGCGCCGCCTGGATGCGCTCCGGGCGGACCTCCACCACGCGGGCCGCGCTGTGGTGCTCGTCGGTGATGATGCCGGACTGGGAGCCGGTGAAGGAGACCGCGGGCACGCCCAGATCGTCCACCGCCATGGACAGCAGCGCCATGGTGATGCGCTCGCCCACGGAGATGAGCATGTCCAGCTCGCGCCGCCCCGGGCTGGGCGAGACGCGCCGCGCCAGGGCCAGCAGCTCGTTGGTGGTGTTGCCCATGGCGGAGACCACCACGACGACGCGGCACCCCCGAGCGCGGGTGTCCGCGACGCGCTTGGCCACGGAGAGCAGGCGGGGGACGTCGGCGACCGAGGAGCCGCCGTACTTCTGGACGACGATGGGGGCAGACATGGGGGAGGACTATCACGCGGCCACCGCGGCGCTGCGCCCGTGAGGGGAGCGGTCAGCGGTCAGCGGTCTGCAATCAGCTTCGAACGAGGTACGAAGTACGATACCGAGAAGGCTACGGCCGAAGCTGCCGATACACAGTCTGGGTGCCGGCTACTTTCGGAGTGGCTAGCGAAAACCATCTTGCTGACGGCTGAATGCTGATAGCTGACAGCTCTCCGGTGGCCCTGGACTGTCGGCTGATTTGGTCGGTGCCCTGAAAGCTGATGGCTCTGTGTCCGACGATTCGCGCTACCAGTACCCCTGCGCGGGCGTGAGGCGGATGCGCTGGGAGACCTCGCGCTCGGTCAACCCTGGCGGCAGCGCACCCGGGCCGGCCCGCAGGGCGCGCAGGCGCTGCAGCCCCTCCTGCCTGATCCGAGGCCTGGTCTCGCCCAGGTTGTGCGTCTGGAAGGGGTCGTCCACGACATCGTAGAGGCTGAAGTGCACCTCGGGGTTGGCCCGCTCGAGGGCGGAGGTGAGCCAGGGATCGATGGAGGAGCCGTTGTGGCGGGGGGCCCGGAAGGTGACCAGGTGGCGATCCCAGCGCACCATGAGCATGTCGCCGAACTCGGCGTAGGCGTAGGGGTCGCCGCCCGCGGTCCAGCCGGGCGCCAGCAGATCCTCCCCGGGCAGGCCCGCCGGGGGCACCGCGCCCGCCCGCCCCAGCAGGCTCGGCAGCAGGTCCACCAGCTCCGTGGGCGTGTGGATCTCGCGGCGGGCGCGCCCAGGGGGCCCCATGAAGACCAGCGGGACGTGGGCGGTGCGCTCCAGCAGCACGTCGCTCCAGCAGAAGAAGCGCGGGTGGTTGGCGGTCCCGCTGCACTCCCCGAGGCTGACGCCTCGGGTCCCCGCCAGCGCCACCCAGCGCTCGCGCCCCGCGGCGGGGGGCAGGGCCTGCAGGAGGGCGCGCAGGCTCTCGCCCAGGTTCGAGGCGCTGGTGCGGTAGTGCTGCTCCACCCGTGCGGGATCGAAGCCACCGCAGAGCTGCTCCGAGGGCCTCTCGATCCCCATCCGGACCATGTCCGCGCCTCGGCCGCAGATCTCGAGGTCGTCCAGGAGGAGCACCAGCAGGCGCGGGTGCACAGCCTCCTGCTGCCACCAGCGCTCGAGGTCGCCTGCGAGGCGGTCCCACGCCGTGGATCGCGAGGCGTCCCGCCGGTCTTGCTCCGTGGGCAGCACCGCCGTGGTGTCGAACCCAGCCGCGAGGTGGGCCATGGCGGGGATGTCGGGGTGATGGAGGGCGGAGCGGTAGCCGTACAGGCCCAGCACCCCCGGCAGGGTGGGGATGCCTTCTGGGAGGTGGTGGCACCAGGCGTCGAGCTCCTGCGTGGCGGCCGCCGGGGCGCCCAGCCCACACAGCGGGATGGCGCTGGGGTAGCGGCCGGTGAGCGCCGAACCGGCGCTGGTGAAGGTGGAGACGCTCTGGGCGTAGGCCGCCGTGGCGCGCAGGGTGATGTCATCCTCGAAGGGCGCCAGCAGCGCCGCCTCCGCCAGCGCGGCTCCTTCGAGATCGGCGCGCAGGTCCGAGATCAGGAGCAGCACGAGATCGGGGGCCTCCCGCGGCGGTTGCTCGGGGGCCGGAGCGTGCGGGCTGGGGCCCTCCATGGGAGCGCACGCTCCCAGGACCGCCAGCAGCGGGGCCGCGAGGCATCGGATCATGCGGGCTGCTGCGCGGATGAGGGCCTCCGGTGGGCTCTGGTGGGCGGCTGGGTAACGGGTAACGCGACGCCGCGCGCACGGCAGCGCTCCTCGCCCGCCATGGATCCCCCTCCATCCTTCTGTATGGGCGGTGATGCTGGGCTGCGTCATATCTCGGACATGGAGACATGACAGAACCGCATCGTCGAGATATTTGAATATCATGATATCGAAAAAACCAGGAGCCGCCGTGCCCAACAGCCCCCTCGACGAGCAGCGCGCCCAGAAGGTCGCGGAGGTGCTGAAGGCGCTCTGCCACCCGCTGCGCCTGCGGATCGTGGATCTGCTGTGCCAGGGCGATCTGCGGGTGGGCGAGCTGGCCGATCTGCTCCAGGTGCCCCAGGCCCAGATCTCCCAGCAGCTCAGGCTGCTGCGCATGACCGGCCTGGTGGGGGTGGTCCGGGAAGGCGGGGTCGGCCGCTACACCCTCGCCGAGCCCGCCCTGGTGGGCCTCTTGTCCTGCGTCTCCGGCTGCCAGCGCGGCGGCCACGACCTTTCCTCCAGCGCGTTCTCCAACGAGGAGTGATCCATGAGCGTCGAAATCGAAACCCAGCTCGCCGAGCTCAGGGCCAGGGTCGAGGCCTCCCCCGAGCGCAAGAGCAAGCTCTCCATGATCGTGTTCTCGGGCGATCTGGACAAGATGATGGCCGCCATGATCATCGCCACCGGGGCGGGGGCCATGGGCATGGAGGTGGTGCTGTTCTTCACCTTCTGGGGCACCGCGGCCCTGCGCGCGCCCGACAAGAACGTGGGCGGCAAGGACTTCATGTCCACCATGTTCGGCTGGATGCTGCCCAGGGGCCGCAACAAGCTCACGCTGTCCCAGATGAACATGGGCGGCATGGGCACCATGATGCTCAAGGACCTGATGAAGAAGAAGAACGTGGCCAGCCTGGACCAGCTCTTCGAGCTGGCGGCCATGATCGGCGTGAAGATCAAGGTCTGCGAGATGTCCATGGACCTGATGGGCTTCAAGCGCGAGGAGCTCATCGACTACCCCGACATGGAGTTCTGCGGCGTGGCCACCTTCCTGGCCGACGCGGGCGAGTCCTCCGTGCAGCTCTTCCTGTAGAAACCTTACCCAACCCAACCCCAAGGAGCATTCCCATGTCCCACGACGTCACCAAGATCCTGGACCTCAAGGGCCTCCCCTGTCCCATGCCCGTGGTCAAGATGGCCGCCGAGATCAAGACCGTGAAGGTCGGCGAGATCATCGAGGTCCACACGACCGATCCGGGCTCCCTCTCCGACTTCCCCGCCTGGGCCAAGACCACCGGCAACCAGGTGCTGGAGTCCGTGCAGGGCAACCCCATCAAGATCTACGTCAAGCGCCTCAAGTAGGCGGAGCGAGCCCATGCTCGACGCGGTCGGCTGGTTCGTCACGGTGCCGATGGTGTACCTGGCCGTAGCCTGGTGCATCCTCGGCGTCGTCTACCGGGTGGTGCGGGTGGCCCGGGCGCCCGCCCATCCCCACACCCTCAAGACCTTCCCCGAGCGCCCCGCGCCGGCGTTGGCAGCCCTGATCGACGCCTTCACCTTCCCGACCATCCTCCGGAAGGCGCCGCTGTTCTGGGGCGTGCTCGTCACCTTCCACGTGGCCACCGCGCTGCTGCTCCTCGGGCACCTGGATCTCTTCCCCCAGGTGAACCTGATGCCGGCGGAGAGCCGCCACATGCTGGGCGCCGGGGTGGTGGGGCTGCTGTTCACCCTGCCGCTGTTCGTCTTCCTGCACCGGCGCTTCCAGGAGCCGCTGCGGCACATCTCGGTCCCGGCGGACTACTACCTGCTCATCCTGCTGATCGGGGTGGCGCTCACGGGGGACTCCATCTCCTGGACCAACTCCTGGAACCCGCCCATCGGCTTCGTCATCACCAAGGCGGAGCTGGCCACCCACTACTTCGACAAGCTGGCGCACCTCTCGTTCGCGAGCCCACGGGAGGGGATGCTGGTGAACGGGCACTTCGTGGTGCTGGTCATCCACGTGCTCCTGGCCAACCTGTTCCTGATGGTGCTGCCGTTCAGCCGGATCGTGCACACCTTCTTCGCCGTCGCCATGAACCGGCTGAGGAGGGTCTGATGGAAGCCGTGAAGAAGAAGGCGCTGCTCGAGGCCTTCGGCGAGAAGCTCTCCGGCCCGGTGCGCATGTACCTGGAGTCCTGCACCCGCTGCGGCCTGTGCATGGACTCCTGCCACGCCTACCAGTCCGAGCCGCGCGTGGAGCACACGCCGGTGGGCCGCGCCCAGAACATCCGGCGCCTCTACGAGCGCTACTTCAGCCCCACGGGCCAGCTGCTGGCCGGGCTGGAGGAGGCGGTCGAGCTGACCGACGACTGGATGAAGAAGGTCTACGAGACCGCCTACACCTGCACGGGCTGTCGCCGCTGCATGACCGTCTGCCCCTTCGGGGTGGACACCCAGCAGATCCAGGGCATCGCCAAGCACCTGCTGAACACGGCGGGCGAGGCCCCCATGATCCTCGACATGCTGGCGGACATGTCTGTGGCCAAGGGGCAGACCATCGAGGACACGAAGCAGGACTTCGCGGCCGCGGTGCGGAACCTCCAGGCCGAGGTGATCGAGAAGTGGCGCAGCGAGGGTGGCGATGAGGTGGTGCCGCTGGACGTGCAGGGCGCGCGGGTGCTGTACGTGGCCCTGGCGGGCAAGCACTCCATCATCTCGGCGGCGGCCATCATGAACGCCGCGGGCGAGAAGTGGTCGCTGTCCTACTTCGAGGCGGTCAACTTCGGTGCCTTCGTGGGCAACCCCGCCAAGACCCGCGACATCGCCCAGCGCATCATCGACGAGGCGCAGCGGCTCGGGGTGGCGGAGGTGGCCATCTGCGAGTGCGGCACGGCGTATCGGGTCATGAAGTACATGACCGGCAAGCACCCCTTCAAGGTGGTCTCCTTCGTGGAGTTGATCGCGCGCTACCTCCAGGAGGGCAGGATCAAGATCGACAAGTCGAAGCTCGAGGGCCGCGTGACCTACCACGACCCCTGCCAGCTCGCGCGCAACGGCGGGGTCTTCGACGAGCCACGCCTGGCCCTGGCGCACCTGACGGACGACTTCGTGGAGCTGACCCCCACCCGCGAGCACAACTGGTGCTGCGGCGGTGGCGGCGGGCTGGTGGCCATGGGCGAGAAGGACTCCCGCATGGCGCTGAACAAGGTCAAGGCCGAGCAGGTGCGCGCCAGCGGCGCCCGGGTGCTGGTCACGGCCTGCGAGAACTGCCACTCGCAGCTCCACGACCTGATGGAGCACTACCAGATGGAGGTGGAGGTGCAGTACCTGTCCGAGGTGGTGGCGGACGCGCTGGTCCGCTGAGCGCCGGGGGCTGGAGCCTCCGCGCTACGGCCTCCTCATCGCGCCGCCGCAGGCCGCGGCCCAGGAACACGAGGGGCAGGAGCAGGGCGTAGGTCAGGCCGCCCCCGCTGCTGTGGCAGCCACCCCGGCCGCGGCTGGGACCCTCGCCGGTGTCGTCGCCCTCGCCGGTGTCGCCACCGCAGCCCTCGTCCACCACGCCGTCGCAGTTGTCGTCCACGCCGTTGCAGGCCTCGGAGGCGCCGGGGTGGATGGTGGCGTCGGTGTCGTCGCAGTCGGTGCCGCCGGTGGCCAGGCTGTCGTAGCCGTCGCCGTCGTCGTCCACGGGGCAGCCCTCGTCCTTGGTGCCGTCGCAGTTGTTGTCGATGCCGTCGCAGACCTCGGTGGCGCCGGGGTGGATGCTGGCGTCGGTGTCGTCGCAGTCGGTGCCGCCGGAGGCCAGGCTGTCGTAGCCGTCGCCGTCGGCGTCCGCTCCGGCGCCGCAGCCCTCGTCCGCCACGCCGTCGCAGTCGTTGTCCAGGCCATCGCACAGCTCGCGGGCGCCGGGGTAGACCGTCGGGTCGCTGTCATCGCAGTCGGTGCCACCGTAGCGCCAGTCGTCGTAGCCGTCGCCATCGACGTCGGTGGGGGTGGACCCGCAGCCTTCGTCCACCATGCCATTGCAGTCGTTGTCCAGGCCGTCGCACAGCTCGATGGCGCCAGGGAAGACCAGCGGGTCGGCGTCGTCGCAGTCCACGCTGGAGTCGTAGCCGTCGCCGTCAGCGTCCACGCCGGTACCGCCGCAGGCCGGGTCGCCGTAGCAGTCGCGGTCGGCGCAGTCGGTGTAGCCGTCGCCGTCGTCGTCCACGCCGTTGGAGCAGTCGGTCTCGGTGGGGGAGGAGCAGGCCGGGTCGGTGAAGCAGTCGGGGTCGTGACAGTCCACCATGCCGTCGCCGTCGTCGTCCAGGCCGTTGCTGCAGTCCCCCTCGCCGCTGGTGCCCTCGTCCACCAGGCCATCGCAGTCGTTGTCCATCCCGTCCGGGATCTCGGGAGCCCCCGGGTAGACGAGTGGGTTGGTGTCGTCGCAGTCCACACGCGAGTCGTAGCCATCGCCGTCGGCGTCGGCGGCCAGGGCGGTGGCGGGGAAGACGAGCGCGGCGGCGATCAAGAGGAGCAGGACGCGGCAGGGCAGGGTGGACATGGGCTCCTCGCGGTGTTGAGGCACCGTAGTCTGCCTCATCCGTGCGCCACCCGCGCCCTACTCCAGCGACAAATCGTCGATCCAGACCACGCGCGGGCCGCGATCCGAGGACAGGTAGGTGGTGACGTCGTGGACGTGCAGCACGCGGACGGCGGCGGCGGGGCGCGCGCGGGGGGTGGTGGGATCGGTGGAGTGGAAGGAGCGGCGGTCCAGATCCACGGGAAGCCAGGAATCTGTGGGGACGGGGAAGGGATCCGTGGCGAACTCGCGGCCGTGGGCGTCCTCCAGCAGGACCCGCACGAAGGCCGGGAAGTTCTCGGCCTTGAGGTTCATCGCGATGTGCTCGAGGCCGGTGGCGCCGGGCCCCAGGTGCAGAGAGATCTGATCGTCGTGGCGGTCCTGGACGATGGTGGCCCAGCGCAGCGCCTGGTCCTGCTCGCCCTGCGGGGTGCCCAGCTCGAGCCAGCCGCGGTCGCCGAAGAGCCAGGAGTGGACGAAGGGCCCGGGGTCGTTGTCCATGTCGGCGCGGAGCGGCAGGCGCTTGATGGTGCGCTCGATGGAGTCGATCTGGGCCTGCAGCGCCAGGGCGGCGTCGCGGGAGTCGGGGGCCTCGGCGGCGATGGCCAGGGCCTCGTGGGCCTGAGCGTGCTCGTCCAGGCAGACGTAGGCATGCGCCAGCCAGTAGGCGACCTGGCCGTAGAGTGGGTCGCTGGGGTTCAGCCGGTTGAGCAGCGACTGCAGGTTGAAGGCGGTGGTCTCGGTGGCTGCGTCGGCGGAGTCCAGCAGGCGGGCCTCGTACAGCTCGGCCCACTCCTGTGGGCCCTCGTCGGCGCGCACCGGCAGGGCCAGGAGCAGCGCGAGGACCCAGGCGCCCGGCAAGGGCCTAGCCCTCCTCCGCCAGGAAGCGGTAGCCGACGCCGTGCATGGTCTCGATGAAGGTCGGGTCCTGAGCGTTGTCGCCGAGCTTCTTGCGCAGGTTCAGGATGTGGGTGTCCACCGTGCGGGTGGTGACGTTGGGGGCGTACTTCCAGATGCTGGTGAGCAGCTCCTCGCGCGGCAGCACCATGCCGCGATGCTCGATGAGGTAGCGCAGCAGCTCCTGCTCGCGGTTGGAGAGGCGCTCCTCGACGTCGTCGCGCTTGACGACGTAGTTGTCGAGATCCACCAGGACATCGCCGAAGCGGAAGACGCTGCGGGTGCCGCCCACGCGCTTGAGCACGGCGCCGATGCGGGCGTTGAGCTCCAGCAGGGAGAAGGGCTTGGTGATGAAATCATCCGCCCCCAGCTCGAAGCCCAGCAGCTTGTCGTGCTCGGCGTTGCGGGCGGTGAGGAACAGGACGGGGCCGGCGAAGCCGCGATCGCGCAGGGCCTTGCAGACCTCGAAGCCGTCCATGCCGTCGGGGCCCTCGGGGCCCTCGTGGAGCATGACGTCGAGCACCGCCACGTGGGGCAGGTGGCGCTCGGCCAGCTCGAGCGCTTCGCGCCCGCCGCGGGCAGGGAGGACCTCGTGGCCCTCACGGGTGAAGAAGGCCTTCAGGGTTTTGAGGACCTCTGCTTCGTCTTCGACGAAGAGGATTCGTGCCATGATCACTCCCTCCGCGGGCTGCGAGAGAAAGGCAGGAAGAGGGTGAAGACGCTGCCGCGACCTGGGGTGGAGGACACGGTGACCAGGCCTCCGTGGGCTTCCATAATGTACTTCACGATGGCCAGCCCGATCCCGGTGCCCTTGAGGCTGCGCGCGCGCGGGTCCTGGCTCCGGTAGTACATGTCGAAGATCTTCGGGACCTCGTCGCGGTCGATGCCGATGCCCTTGTCGGCCACGTGGATCTCCACGCCGTCGGGCAGCACCGAGGTGGACAAACCGATCCATTTGCCCTGCCCGCCGTACTTCGCGGCGTTCGACAGCAGGTTGGTCAGCGCCTGGGCGATGGCCTCCTGGTCGTGCTCCACCAGCGGCAGCTCGTCGGGGATGTCCGCGTCGAAGGTCAGGCCCTTGATCTCCATGGAGACCTTCATGGCCTGCGCCGCGTTGCGCAGGGTGGTGGCGAGGTCCGCGGGGCGCAGCATGTAGTTCTTGGTGCCGCGCTCGATGGCGGCGAAGTCAAGCACGTTGTCCACCAGGCGCGAGAGGCGCTCGGATTCGCGCACGATGGCGTCGTAGTGTTGACGCCGATCCGCCTCGTCCTCCACCAGATCGAGCTGCAGCGACTCTCCCTTCAGCCGGATCTGGGTGATGGGCGAGCGCAGCTCGTGGCTGACGTTGGCGGCGAACGAGGTCTTGAGGCGGGCCAGATCCAGCTCGCGGGCCACCAGGCGGCCGGTGATGAGGCCGCCGAGCCCCACCAGCAGGATGGCGGCGGCCACCAGCACGATGCGCCGGGTGCGCTGCCAGCGGATGGTGGCGGCCAGGCCCTTGGGGTCGGCGTGCTTGGCCACCACGGTCCAGCCGGGGAGCCAGGGCGCCAGGCTGCGGCGCGCGAGGGTGCTCTCGGGGGCCACGGCGTCGGGGGCCTGCAGCTCCACCTGCACCGGCGAGCCGCCGCGGGGGGCGCGCACAGCGGCCGCGCGGAACGCCTCGAACAGCCCGGTGCGCTGCAGCGCGAAGGCGTACAGCTCGCCGTCGAACCAGGCCACGGCCCACAGCGCCTCCTCGCCCAGCGTGTAGCGGAAGCGTCCGGGCGCGATCTGCAGCAGGTGCCCACCCGCGGTCAGCGGCGCCAGCTCGGGCTGCAGGCGCTCGGCCCAGTAGAGCTGGTGGGAGCGCATGTCCACCCGGCTGCGGCGGCTGGCGAGCCAGTCGACGTCGGCCAGGCCCTCCATCAGCGCCAGCGCGCGTCGCGCCAGCGCCGGTTCGCCGCCCTGCCCGATGGTCCAGGTCCGGCCGAGGATGTCGTCCACCACGGACTTCAGGGCCCCGACGCCGATCTCGGGCTCGCGCTGCAGGATCAGCTCGCCGCGCTTGAGGCTGGCCAGATCGCCGAGCCTGAAGCCCCAGACATCGCGCACGTTCCCGAAGTCGGCGATGACGTCGGCGTAGGCCGCCTCGGCCTCGCGCTGGTGCCCCGACAGGGCCAGGGCACGGGCATGCTGGAACACGGCCGCGCCCTCGGAGGCCACGCCCGGCGCGCGCTGGGCCGCCGTGCGGTAGAGGGCGGCGGCGAGGGGCGGGTTCTGGTCCTCGACGCGGCGACCTTCGGCGAAGGGGCCGGTCAGGAAGAAGGTGTGGTCGCCCGGCGGGGCGGCCTCGCTCCGCTCGAAGGGGGCGGTGATGTTGCCTTCGGCGTCGAGGCGGAGGCTCAGCAGCAGGTGGGAGGAGATCTCGCCGGGCGCCTCCACCAGGGAGCGGCCCGCGAGCAGGCGGTTGCGGGTGGCCGTCTCGAAGTGGTCGAAGATCTCCTCGATGTCGGCGGCGCAGGCGGAGATGGTGTCGTCGGCCTCGCGGGTGACCTCCGACATCAGGCTCGCTTCCCCCGAGAGCAGATCGGCCACGCCGAAGTAGCCCAGCAGCAGGATGGGCCCGAGGATGGTGAGGGCGTACAGCCCGCCGAAGCGCATGGCGCTGTCGAGGCGCGAGAGGTCCTCGGTGGCCCGGACCCCGATTCGGTCGCGCCAGATGCGCCCCGCCAGCCAGCGGGTGAGGGGCCAGGGGCGGCGTTGGGGGTTGAGAGAGGGCATGTTGGGGAGCGTACCCCGGCGGGGGGGGGGCGGGCTACGGACGGGAGGCGAAGGGAGCCACTGTCGCGCGGGGCCCCGGATCGGCGACGCTCCTCGCCCAGATGAACCATCTCGGGCGGCTCTGTCGCGCGGGACCCCGGATCGGCGACGCTCCTCGCCCAGATGAACCATCTCGGGCAGCTCTGTCGCGCGGGGCCCCGGATCGGCGACGCTCCTCGCCCAGATGAACCATCTCGGGCAGCTCTGTCGCGCGGGGCCCCCGGGCCAGGCCCGGCCACGATCACCTCCGGAGTGCTACGCTTTCCCCGTCCACACCCATCGAGCCCGCCCATGCCCCCCCTGCGCCTCGCCGTCCTCGCCTCCCTCGGCCCGCGCGGCTGTCCCGCTCCGGGCGTCATCCCCGAGGTCGAGCCTTGAGCGAGGGCGCCCCGGCCCCGGCCCGGCCCTATCCCTACCCGCGCGGTCTGGTGGTCGAGCTGACCTCGCGCTGCGACCACGCCTGCGATCACTGCTACAACGTCTGGAAGCTCCCCGGCGTGCCCGCGCCCGAGCCCCTGCCCAGCGCGGCGCTGCTGACCCTGCTGGACCGGGTGGTGGACGAGGCTGGGCTCCGGCTGCTGACGCTGACGGGGGGCGAGCCCCTGCTGCACCCGGACTTCCACGCCATCGTGGAGCACCTCGCGCCGCGGGTGGGGCTCAACCTCATCACCCACGGCGGCCACCTCGACACCGCCACCATCGCCCGCCTGGTGCCGGACCGCGTCCGCACCTGGGAGCTACCCCTGCTGGCGGGCCGGCGCGGGCTGCACGACGCGCTCTCGGGCCGCGCCGGGGCCTTCGACCGGGTCACGGCGGCCATCGCCGAGCTGAAGGCGGCCAGGCAGCGGGTGGTGGTGGTGTTCGTGGTCCTGCGCCCCAACCTCGACGAGCTGGCGCGCGTGGTGGAGCTGTGCGTGGCCCTCGGGGTGGACGGCCTGATGCTGAACCGTTTCAACCCCGGCGGGTCCGGGGCCAGGCACGTGGCGCGGCTGCAGGCCGACCCGGCCGCGCTGCAGGTCCTGCTGGACGAGGCCGAGGTCCTGGCCGCGCGCTGGGAGCTGCCCATGGCCTGCTCCATCGCCCTGCCCCCCTGCCTGCTGGACCTCTCACGCCACCCGCACCTGGCCACGGGCTTCTGCGCGCTGGGCACCGAAAACGCCTATTACACCGTGGATCCCGCGGGTTGGCTGCGTCCCTGCAACCACAGCCCCACCCGCCTGGGCGACCTGGGCCGGCGGTCCCTGTGCGCGCTCCTCGATGGCCAGGCGCTCGCCGACTACGTCGCAGCCCGCCCCGCCCTGTGCGCCGGCTGCGCGCTGGAGCGCCGCTGCCAGGGCGGCTGCAAGGCCGCCGCCGAGGCCTGCACCGGCTCGCCCTGGGAGCCCGATCCCTTCCTCGGATCCTTCAAGGATCGCCGTCGACCCGGCGGGTTGATTTCCCTTGACCAGGGCCTTGGGTGATAATGCGCCGATGCAGCCGGGAGCGCCGAGATGACCACCCAGCAGGGACGAGGACGAGACGAACCCATGGGGGTACCCACAGGCGACATCCAGGTTGTGCAGGAGGTGCTGCGTCCACCGGGGCCGCTCGAACAGGAGCCGACCTCGGGGGCGCAGGCAGGGCGGTCGCCGATCCTGGGTTCCTACCTTGGGAGCTACGAGGAGGGGGTCGCCGTGGTGGCTCCCGACGGGCGCCTCCGCCTGTTCACCCCCGGGCTCGAGCGGATCACGGGGTTCTCGGCGCATGATCTGCCCTCGATCGAGGACGCCGTGCGCCTGCTCGCCCCCGACGAAAAATCTGTGCGGGGCTTCAGCGAATTCCTCGACGCGGCCCTGGGGGTGCGGGAGTCCGGCGAGCGGCTGGTGCGCATCCGCAACCGCGCCGGGCACGAGCGCTGGCTGCGGGCCTCCGTGCACCGGGTCAACGAGGACGCCCTCATCCACGTGCTGGACATCACCGCGGTCCACCGCGTCGAGCCGCCCCAGCCCGTGGGCGTGGATCCCTGGCGCATGGTCCTCGAGGATCACGACCTCGGCCTCTGGGCCATGGACGATCCAGACACCGGGCAGGTGACCTGGGCGAACAGGGTGGCCAGGGACATCCTGCGCCTGGGCCCTCGCTGGGAGGGGGCCCCGCTGGACGAGTTCCTGTCCCTCGCCGACCCCACCGACCGCGTGCGCTTCCTGCATGCGCTGCAGGCCGACCGCTTCACCCAGGCGCGCACCGTCCAGATGGTCACCCGCCTGGTGCGACCGGGCACGCGAGGCACCGTGAGCGCGCAGTTCACCGCCACCGCCGCCTACGACCCCCAGGGCCGCGCGGTCCGCGTGGTGGGGACCGTGCGGGACCTGGGCATGCAGCGCAGCACCGAGACCCGCCGCCTGCGGGCCGAGCTGCTGCTGCGCTCTCTCTTCGAGCACGTGGCCACGGGCGTGGTCGTCGGCACACTGGACGGTGTCTTTCTGGCCGCCAACCCTGCGTTCTGCGAGATGATCGGCTACCGCGAGCAGGAGCTGCTCGGCCGCCACGTGGACGACGTGGTCCACCCCGACGACCACGGTTCCTCCGACAGCGCCCGGGAAGCCGCCATCGCCGGGGGGCTGCCGACGGTTCGCCTCGCGCGGCGCTACCTGCACCGTGATGGCCACGTGGTCACCTGCGAGACCACCCTGGTGGCCGTGCACGACGATCAGGGCCGGCCCGTGGCGGGGATCGCGATGGTGCTGCCTACAGGAACGGCCTGATGGCCCGCTGGAACTCGGCCAGGGCGCGGAAGTCCTGGACGTAGTCGTCCTTGTCGGAGTCCCAGATCAGCACGGGGGAGAGCGCGTAGCGACCGATCCAGTCCTCGTACAGCGCGTTGAGGCGCTTGAGGTAGGGCGCCGGGATCTCCTGCTCGCTGGCCCGGCCCCGGTTCCGGATGCGCCGGCGGATGGAGCGCACCGAGCAGCGCAAATAGATCAATAGATCCGGCGGCTGCAGGGCCTTGAGCATGGTCTGGTACAGCTCCTCGTACATGCCCCAGTCGCGCGCCCCGATGCAGCGCTGGTTCTTGAGGTTGCGCGCGAAGATCTCCGCGTCCTCGTAGATGGTCCGATCCATGACCACGGTGCCCCTGCTGTCGGTCAACTCGCGGTGCAGCCGGAACTTGTGGGTGATGAAGTACAGCTGGGAGTGGAAGCCCCAGGTCTTCATGTCCCTGTAGAAATCGTCGAGGTAGGGGTTGTCCATGAAGGGCTCGTAGACCGGCTCGAAGCCGTACGAGCGGTGCAGGAACTCCACCATGGAGGTCTTGCCGGCGCCCATGTTGCCCGCGATGGCGATGAACTTCTTCACTCGGGCCCCCCCACATCGAGCTGGCCGACGTTGCCGTAGATGTCCAGCACCTCGATGGCCACGACGTCCTCGGGGACCACGCCGGAGAAGACGGTGCGGCCGCCAGAAGCGGTTCCCTCCAGATCTTCGCTGGCGCTGCTGCCGTCGGGGAAGGTCCAGGTGACGGTGGCGCGCTGCTCGGGCAGGGGATTGTCGCCGCGGGCATCGCCGCCCAGGCCCACCAGGCGGAAGCCGCGCTCCGGGCCGGGCAGGGAGACGGAGAGATCGGCGCCGCTCACGGCCACATCCAGCACCGCGGGCACGACCGTGACGGGCTCGGTGACGATCTCGTAGGGCTCGGTCTCGAAGGGGTAGACCGAGCCACCCAGCCAGCGGTGGCCGGAGACGTGCAGGCGGTAGTCGCCCAGCGGCAGGCCGGCGCGGTCGCGCACGTGGCCCACGGCCTGCCAGGCGGCCCAATAGGTGTGGGTCTGGGGGGCCTCGGCCGGGGTCAGGGGGTTGGGGGTGTGGGCCAGCAGCATGTCGGGGGCGGTGGAGTCCACCACGCGGCCCGAGGCGCTGGTGACCGCGACCCAGTCGGCGCCCTCCAGGCGCTCCAGCACGATGCGCGGGAGGTCCACCGCCGGATCGCCGCCCTGCCAGGCGAGCTGCAGCAGGCCCTGCACACGGGGCACTTCGGTGGGCCAGGACAGATCCGGGTTCATCCCCTCCTCCTGCTGCTCGTCCTCGGTGTAGAGCGGGCAGTAGAGGTAGTCGCCGGGTTCGGTCAGCACGGTGCCGGCCGCGGGGGTGTCGTCCGGGGTGTGCTCGGGCATGTCCCAGGGGCCCCACTCCGTGAAGGCCCAGACGCCGTCCGGATCCTGCAGCTCGATCTCGGGGGTGAGCAGGGCCTGGCTCATGAGCATGGACTGATCGAGGATCCAGTCGCCCTGCAGCGGGCCCCAGACGTTGATGGAGGGCTCGTAGCCGCCCACCATCCAGTCCTCGGCGATCAAGAGGTAGCCCTCGTGGTCCTGGGAGTAGCCGGTGACCACCACGGAGTCGTAGCCCAGCTCGGCCGCGGCCCGGCGGCGCACCATCTCGCCGTAGTAGTCGCAGACCTCGCCGGGGAAGAAGGCCCACAAGAGATCCGCGTCGGCCTGGGTGCCGTCGTCGTGCAGGGTGGCCAGCGGCCCCATGGTGGCGGCGGTGATGACGGTCTTGAGGTCCTCCTTCAGGGGCAGCTCGGGTAGCTCGGGCAGATCGAAGGCGTTCTGCAGCAGGGCCGGGAAGCCATCGACCTGGGTGCAGCTGGCGTAGGGCACGATGTCGGCGTCGATGTCCCAGCCCGCGAGGTAGGGGAAGTCCTCGCCGCAGAAGGCCGCGCCGTTGGCGCAGTTGAACTCGTCGAAGGGCGAGAGCAGCGAGCCATCCTCGGCGTACAGCTGCAGATCCGGCTCGTAGTCCTCGTCGTAGGGCAGGTAGGTCCAGTCCACCGCGCCGTCGCGGGTGACGTGGATGTCGTCCTTGTGCTCGCGGATGGCGCGGGTCCGGGCCTCCAGCTCCACGGGGGCGGTGCCGGTGGGGACCTGCTGCCAGGCGGCGTAGAGCATGGGCCCGGCGCGCTCACCCACGGACTCATCCCGAGCGAACCAGCGATCCTCGCTGTCCGGGGAGGCGTCGCCGCCCGCGCCCTGGAAGTGGGCCACCACCACGGGGGTGTCGAACTGCTCGGCGAAGCCGATGTCGAGGTGCCCGGGGGCGTCCACTGAGATGATGGAGTTGTCGGCGTCGCCCAGGGTGCCGTGGATGCCGAAGCCGTAGAGCACGGCCAGCGGATCGCCCGCCAGGGTGTCCACCCGCATCATCCAGAGGATGGGGTCCTTGCGGCCGCCGGCGGGCAGATCGTCCCAGACCTGCAGCTCGTTGTTCTCGCCGCGGCGGTCGTGGTACACGTAGTTGGTGGGGTCCCAGTCGCGGAAGTAGCCGATGCCGATGGCGGCCTCCTGCCGACCCTCCCAGGCCTCCATGGCCACGGCGGTCGCCTGCTCGGCGTAGCGCGTGAAGACCTCGTGGTTGTAGCGGTCGCCGCCCAGGAAGTAGCTGAACTGGCCGGAGAAGTTGCCGAAGGTGTTGTGGCTGTGGCTGGTGGACAGCGTGACCCGGCCCTGCAGATCCAGGCCCGTCTCGGCCTCCAGGCGCGCGGTGATCTCCCGTGTGAGGTCGTCGTAGGCGTAGATGACGTCCACCTCCACGTTCACCAGGTTCTCCTGGCCGTTGTCGAACCAGAAGGCCTTGATGGCGGGCATGGTCTGGATGCCGGTGCTCGGGCCGAAGCCGACGATGTAGTCGGAGTCGCGGCCATCCACGCGCGCGGTGTTGCCCAGCAGCTTGGCGCGGTTGGTGAACCCGCCCTGGGGGCAGCCGATGGGTAGCTCGAGGAAGCCCTCGGCGGCGCCGACCTGGAGCGCGCCGGGAGCACGCTCGGGCAGCTCCGAGGGGACGTACTCCCCGGGGCAGCCGGTGGCGAGGGCGAGGAGGAGGGAGAGGAGGAGGGGGCGGCGCATGGGAGCCTCGCGGTGGGTGCACCCCGACTCTCTACCACGGAGCAGGCGCCGGGGGTCAGTCTGCCTCGGGACGCAGCGCGATCTTCACGGGGGGCAGCCGCGGCGGCAGCCAGTGCCAGCTCGAGCCCCAGCGCCAGCCAGCGTCGAAGGCTCTCATCAAGCGGGCGCTCTCTTCGGGCGTCAGGGTCGGGTCCAGATCCAGCTCGATCCGCGTGAGGCTCCCCGCGCGGGCCTCGGCCAGGGCGACCCCGAGGCCCCAGCCGAGGGGCTCGGGATCGGCGCTCCGCAGCCAGACCTGGCAGGTGGGATCCCAGGTGACCACCGCCTCGCCCGCGTCCTCAGCCAGGCAGAGGCGGGCGGCGCCCACCCCCCGGCCGAGGGCGGTGAGCTCGGGGAGCAGGGAGTCGGCCCCCTCGTCGACAAGCTCGACGCTGGCCGCGTCCTGGAGCTGCGGCCGCGCGTGGCACCACAGCGCCCGCCAGAGCACCCTGTGCAGGGCGGGCTCCCGGGGTGAGCAGGCCCCGTCGGGCAGGCGCCGGGACAGCTCGGCCACGAAGCTCGGAAAGGTGCCCCCGCCCTGCGCGAGATCGCGCGCCGGGACGATGGCCCCGAGCGCCTCGCCCCAGGCCCAGCTGTGGGGCACGGCGGGATCGTCCCAGGCGCCGAGCTCTCCACACGTGGCGGGGACCTGTGCCGAGGCGGCCAGGGCGAAGGGGTCGCCAGCAGCATGAAGCCCGCCGGCCAGGGCCACCTCGGCGAACCGACTGCCCAGGGAGGCATCGTACAGCACCTCCATGTCGCCCTGCAGGCACTCGGGCTGGTAGCACCAGTCGGGGGCGTAGCGACGCCAGGGCAGCGCGGGATCACCGGCGCGCCAGATCCGGGCGCGGGCGAAGGCGCCGGGGAGACACAGCAGGGCGAGCAGGACGACGAGCCCGGCACGAACCGGGACGCGGGCCCAGCGCCGCCAGGCGATCCCGAACCCCAGGCCCGCCGCCACCAGGGCCGCTGGCTGCACCACCGCCAGGTAGCGCACCTGCCAGGGGGTCGGAGAGTTGACCAGATCCACGCCGACAGAGAGGCGAAAGACGGCGTAGATGAGCAGGAACATGGCCAACACCGCCGGCAGGGCGGCGGCGAGGCGACGGGCGGGAGCGGCCGGGAGCCCGCGAAGCCCCGCGCCTAGCAGCGCGACCAGCGCGATCCAGGCGCCGAAGGCCGGCACCCCGAGCCAGGACCGGGAGGGGGCCGCCACATCGCCCCAGATCCCACGCAATTGGGCCGGGTGCAGCAGGCTCAGCAGGTTGTGGCCGGTCCACGCGATAGAGGGCGCGGCCTCCTCCGGCAGGTACATGAAACCCACCGGCCAGGTGCCGGTGGCCTGATGCACGCCCAGCACCGGCGCGAGGCCCAGCGCCAGGCCCGCGGCCAACAGGGGAACACGCAAGGCCAGGCGGCGGACCGAGGAGGCGGGCGTGCACAGATCGCCCAGGGCCACCAGGCCCAGCGGCACCAGGCCCAGCACCAGCGAGCGCAGGAAGAAGAAGCCGAAGCCTACGAACACAGCCACGGCCAGGCCCACGAGCTCGCGCCGCAAGCCTGGGGCCATAGACAGAGCCAGACCAGCCAGGGCCAGCTGGGCCAGCAGCAGCGCGCCCCCCTCGGGGTGGTTGCCATGGCAGATCTGCGCCAGCTCCTGGTAGGCGGGCGGGGCGCAGGCGAACAACAGGGCCACCGCCACCGCGGCCACCGGGCCGGCCGCGCGCCGCGCCAACGCGACCCCTGAGCCCAGGGCCAGCAGGTAGAACCCGAAGCCCAGGGTGCGCCAGGCCAGGATGGAGGGCCCAAGGAGGGAGAAGGCCCCCGCCCCCATGAGCGCCACCACCGAGCAGCCACCGCAGAAGGGACGGTACTGCAGCGGGAAGACCAGCCCGAGCCCGCCCTGCTGGATCATGGCAGCGTGCGCGGCGTTGTAGAGCTCCTCGTAGCCGTGGATGCCCGGGTCCTGGAGCAGGACCGAGGCGAGCTGGGCCCCCGCTGCGAGGGCTATCGCCAGCGGCAGGAGGATGCGGTGGGCGTTGCGGGCCATGCTCGGCAGGTAGCCGTAGCCTGGGCGGGGTTCAAGGTGGCGGTATGAAGGTGTTCCCGCGAGTCTCGTCCGCCAAAGCACTACCGGACCGAGTGGGTCCATCAGCCTCGATGCCCGAGGGGGGACATGCCCCCCGATCGTGACGCCCGGAGCAGCCACATGCCTCCCGATCGTGACGTCTGTGGCAGCTATCCCCTCCGATCGTGACATCCGGAGCAGCCATGCCCCCCGATCCTGACGTCCGTGGCAGCTATCCCCTCCGATCGTGACGATCTCGCGACCCATGCCCCCCAAGGTCGACGCCGGGAGGGGGGCATGCCCCCGGATCATGACGCCAAGGCCGGGTATGCCCCCGAAACCTGACGCTTGGCGTCATTTTTGCCACCCATGGGTGCGTGCAGGCGTCAGGATCGGCACCCATGGCTCCCGGAGCGGTAGGGCAGCCTCTCCAACCTGCGGCGGTAGGGCTGGTCCGCCATGTAGGCACGCCAGGCCGGGAGCTGGTCCAGGGGGCGGTCGTCCAGGGGCGCGAAGCGCGCGTCCCCCAGCACCCGCGTCACCAGGGAGAGGTCGGGCGGATCGCGGCGCAGGTCGGCGCGCAGCGTGCCCGGGTGCAGCCCGAGGGTGGCGGCCAGCTCCCCGGTGCGCAGGCCCAGCAGGCGCACGGCCGCCGCCACCAGCAGGCGCCGCGGCCCGACCGCCCGGGGCAGCGTGTCCACGGGGGTGCGCGTCAGGGCGCTGACCGCCGCCACCACCTGGGGCAGGGAGGGGCGACCGCGCTCCACCGCGGGCGCGGGCAAGGGGCTGCCTTCGGGCCGCACGGAGGGGTCGCCGGAGACGTAGCGATGGAAGGCCGCCGGGTCTCGGGCCCGACCGCAGGCCGGCGGCAGGGCCACTCCGCAGGCGTCGCGGTGGGTGCTGGCGGGCCAGGCCAGCGGGTCGGACGCGAGCTTGTCGCGGCAGGGGTTGAGGTGTACGTAGCGCCACGAGCGCTGCAGGTGCAGCTTGTCCGGGAGCACCTCCGGGGGCGGGTGGGGCAGCCACAGGCGCAGCCCCGGCGTGCCGCGGCGGTGCCCGAGCCAGCGGGTGTAGCCCGACAGCGCCCCCACGAGCCGCGCGCGGTCGTAGCGCTGGGCCAGCAGGTGCACGTGGTCCGGCATGAGGCACAGGGCCACCGGCTCGAGGGTGAGCAGGCGCTCCCAGAGGGCGAGGCCTTCGACCCAGGTGGTGAAGAGGAAGGTGCCGGGGCGGGCGTGGGCGGTGAGGTGCAGCATGGCCCCAGGCCCAAGCACGGGCTGTGCCAGCCGAGAGCTGGCGTTGCTCCGTTCGGGATCGACGAATCGTCGAAGGGTTCGTCGACGGATCCGACACCCCCGGGGAACGGGCACGGTTCCGCCGGCTATGCTGGCGGCTCTGGAGGTCCCCGTGCGCCACCCCATCCACGGACCCCGGCGAAGCGCCGCCCTGGCCCTGCTGGCGCTGGCCTGCTGCAACGGTGAGGTGGCTGAGACCGGCCGCGGCGACCCCTGCGCCTGGTCCGAGGCCTGCCCCGGGGGTGTGGACGTGACGGCCGGCGAGGAGCGCTCCCTGCCCGCTCCCGCGGCGCTGCCGGGCGTCCCCGTGGCCGTGGCCGTCGAGCTCTGGGAGGGGGGCTACGGCGAGGGCGCCTTCCCCCTGGTCGCCGACCTCACCGGCGACGGGAGGCCCGACCTGGCGGTCGGCCTGCCCGGGAGCGACGACGGGGCGGGCTGCGCCCTCACCGTGGCCGTGGCCTGGCAGCCCGCGGTCCCCCTGGGGCTGGTGCATGCGGCGTGGGTGGGCGACCTGGACGGTGATGGCATGGACGATGGCGTGCTCGCGGCCGAGGACGGAGATCGCGGCGGCTGGCTCCAGGTGGTGCCCGGGTTGCGGTGACCGGGCCTCACTCGGGTGCCCGCACCCCCCACACCAGGGGAAGCGGCCACTCCGAGCGCTGCCAGGGCCAACGTCGGACCCCGGTCTCGTAGCCGCCGATGCCGTGGAAGCAGTGCTCCCCGGCGCGCGCCCACAGCTGGGCGGGCGGCCCACCGTCCAGGTGCTGGGCAGCCACGATACCGAGGTCCAGGCCGAGCAGGGCCCGGTTGAGATCGTGCATGGAGTAGGGAGAACCCACGAAGATCAATAGCGCGCGCCCCTGGTCGTCCTCCGCCAGGGCGGCCTCGCTCCAGATCCTCGGCTGCTGCTCCCAGCGGTTCTCGCCCGGACGCTTGATGAGCCGCAGGTTCTGCACCAGGTAGCGGTAGTCCTTGGCCAGCGCCTCCAGCCCGGGGAAGGAGGGATCATCGCGGTCCAGCAGGGCGAAGGGCGCCAGCTCCGCCCGCCGGGGCCCGGACACCGCCACCGAGTCGTACTTCTCGTTGGCCTGGCCCACGGCCTGGCCGTCCACCCACATGGCACCCACGTGGTGCAGGCCGTCCGCGGTGTACATGCCGGCGTTGGTGGTGGCGACGAGATCGAGGCGCTCGCCCCACTCGCGCGCGGTGAGGGGCGCCTCCGCCCCACCCAGGACCTGGGCATGCAGCTCGATGGGCCACAGCGCCGGCTCGACCCGCAGCACCGTGATGATCGAATCTCCCTCGATGCTCCCCCCGGGAGCCGCGAAGCGCCCGAGCTCCAGGCCGGGCGCCCAGGTGGCCCAGGTGCCGGGGGTGGGGAGGTCCGGGTTGGCGCAGGTGGGGGAGCGATGGCAGGCAGGGGCCACGAGCAGGTCGACGACGAGGGCCACGTGGACGGTCGAGAGACGGGCTGCCATGTAGGCCTCAGGGCCGGTGAGGTCCGCTCTGGGACAAGATCGCCCCCCGAGAATATCCGCTCCGGGCCCTCCGAGCGCAACCCGGGCCCCAACCGCGCCAGAGCGGCCCGAGATGGTTCATCTCGGCGCGGAGGGGCGCACCTCGCCCCCGACATCGCGCCAGAGCGGCCCGAGATGGTTCATCTCGGCGCGGAGGGGCGCACCTGGGGGCCACCGCGCGCCTGACGGCGTTGAGCCGCGGCGCCGCGGGCGCCGTCGGTTCGAACGCCGCCGTCTGACGCCGCCGCAGGCCGGCGTCAGACGGTATTCTTGACCGCCAGCTCCCCCAGCGCCTTCTCCGGGACCCCCGCCGGGGCCCCCGACATCAGGCACTGGGCCGAGGTGGTCTTGGGGAAGGCGATCACGTCGCGGATGTTGTCCGTCCCGCAGAGCAGCATGACACAGCGGTCGAAGCCGAAGGCGAGCCCACCGTGTGGCGGCGCCCCGAAGGACAGCGCGTCCAGCAGGAAGCCGAACTTCTCGCGGGCCTCCTCCGGGCCGATGCCCAGGGCCGAGAAGACCTTGGCCTGCAGCTCGGGATCGTGGATGCGGATGGAGCCGCCGCCGATCTCGTAGCCGTTGCAGACGATGTCGTAGGCGTCCGAGAAGACCTCGCCCAGGCGCTCGGGGGTGTCGAAGAGGGGCACGCACGCCGGGGCGGGGGCGGTGAAGGGGTGGTGCATGGCCACCCAGCGGCCGCTCTCCTCATCGCGCTCGAAGCCGGGGAAGTCGGTGACCCAGCAGAAGGCGAAGGCGCCCTCGGGGATGAAGCCGAGCTCGCGGGCGATCTGGGCCCGCAGGGCGGCCAGGGCCGGGTTGACCTTCCCCGCCGGGCCGGCGCCCACCAGCAGCAGATCGCCCGGCGCGGCGCCGGTGAGCTCCGCCACCGCGGCCCGCTCGCCCTCGGACAGCTTGCCCAGCGGGCCGGAGAAGGCGCCGTCAGCCCCCAGCTTGCCCCACAGCAGGCCGCCGAGGCCGTAGCGCCGGACCGTTTCCGTCCAGGCGTCCAGCGTCTTGCGGGAGGCGCGCTCGGCGCCGCCGGGCACCCGGATGGCCTTGCACAGCCCACCCTCGGCCACGGGGGCGGCGATGACGGAGAACTCCGTGCCGGCCACGGCCGGGCGGAGGTCCACGTGCTCCAGGCCGTAGCGCAGATCCGGGGCGTCCTTGCCGAAGCGGGCCATGGCCTCGGTCCACGTGAGGCGCTGGATGGGGGGGATCTCGTACCCCAGCACGTCGCTCCAGAGCGCCCGCACCACCTTCTCGGCCAGCTCCATGACCAGCGCGCGGGTGGCGAAGGACAGCTCGATGTCGATCTGGGTGAACTCGGGCTGGCGGTCGGCGCGCAGATCCTCGTCGCGGAAGCACTTCACGATCTGGAAGTAGCGGTCCATGCCGGCGACCATCAGGATCTGCTTGAAGATCTGGGGGCTCTGGGGCAGCGCGTACCAGGAGCCGGGGTGCACGCGGCTGGGCACCAGGTAGTCGCGGGCGCCCTCGGGGGTGGCCTTGGTGAGCACCGGGGTCTCGATCTCCAGGAAGCCCTCGGCGTCGAGCGCGCGGCGCGCGGCCTGGGCGGCGCGATGGCGGGCGGTCAAGGCCTTGATCAGGGGCGGTCGGCGCAGGTCGAGGTAGCGGTAGGTGAGGCGGACCTCCTCGGAGGCGTCGGTCTGCTCGCGGACCGCGAAGGGCAGCGGCCTGGTGCGGGAGAGGATGGTGACGGCGCTGGCCACCACCTCGATGGCGCCCGTGGGGATGCGATCGTTGGGGTTGGCGCGCGGCACCACCTCACCGGCCACCTCCACCACGTACTCGAGCCGGCAGGCGGCGGCGGCGGCGCGCACCTCCTCCGCGCAGCGCTGATCCACGGTGACCTGGGTCAGGCCGTGGCGATCCCGCAGGTCGAGGAAGACGACCCCGCCCATGTCGCGGGCGCCATCGACCCAGCCCTGGAGGACGACGGCGGCGCTGGCGTCCGCGGCACGGAGCTGACCACAGGTGTGCGTACGGCGGGCGGTCTCGAGCATGGTGGCCTCCTCGGGTGGGCCAGGGGCCCCGGGGTATAATCGAGCGGTCGGAGTGGGGGAAGGTCGGGGTGTGGCCCCGTGAAGCGGCGCCGCGCCCGTGCTAGGTTGAGCGGGCCCCACCTCCTGGAGCGCCTCCATGGACCGCCTCGGCAAGCTCTCGGTCGAGATGATCTGCCCGTACCAGCCTGGCCGCTCCCTGGCGGAGGTCAAGGCCGAGCTGGGGCTGGAGCGTGTGGTCAAGCTGGCCTCCAACGAGAACCCGCTCGGGCCCTCCCCGCGGGTGCTGGAGGCGTTGAGCCACAGCGATCTGTTCCTGTCGTCCTACCCGGACATCGACGGGCGCGCGCTGCGCCAGGCCCTGGCCGAGCACTTCGGCCTGGGCTCGGGGGAGATCATCCTCGGCAACGGCTCGGCCGACGTGGCGCGCATGGTGGCCGACGCCTTCCTGCACGCCGAGGTGGAGGCCGTGGTCCCGGACCTGTCGTTCCCGGTCTACCACACCGCCAGCCGCATCACCGGAGCCCGGGTCCACGTGGTGGAGAACGCCGCCGACTTCCAGATCGATCTCGCGGCCATGCTGGCCGCCTGCGACGCGCGCACCCGTATCGTGTGGCTGGCCAACCCCAACAACCCCACCGGCCAGGTCTTGCCGTGGGCCCAGGTCGAGGCCTTCCTTGACCGCCTGCCCACCGATGTCATCACCGTGCTCGACGTGGCCTACGCCCACTACGCCACCTCCGCGGCCTACCAGGAGGGGCTGGCGCGCATGGAGCGGCGCGAGCGGGTCATCGTCCTGCACACCTTCTCCAAGGCCTACGGCCTGGCCGGCCTACGCTGTGGGTTCGGCGTCGGGCGGCGTGCCCACATCGATCTCATGGAGCGCGTGCGCATCCCCTTCAGCGTCAACACGGCCGCCCAGACCGCCGCCAGGGTCGCGCTGCAGGATCAAGATCATCTGGTCCGCTCCATCGCCCTCAACAGCCAGGAGCTGGCACGCTTCGCGGCGGCCTTCACCCGCCTGGGCCTGCCCTTCCTCCCGAGCCAGGCCAATTTCGTGCTGGTGGACGTGGGCCAGGAGGCCCAGCCCGTGGTCCAGCGGCTGCTGCGTGAGGGCTTCATCGTGCGCGCCTTCCCCCACCCCCGGCTCCGCACCATGCTCAGGGTCACCACCGGCACCCCCGAGCAGGACGAGCTGTTCCTCGAGGCCCTCGCGCGCGTGCTCTGAGCCCCGTGTGAGCGCCCATCCGCCCAGAGGTGGCCCCATGTCCGAGGCTCCCGCGGCCCGCGTCCTCCCCCTGCTCGGCAACGAGGCCGTGGCCCGTGGGCTCGTGGAGGCCGGCTGCCAGCTCGCCTTCGCCTACCCCGGCACCCCCAGCTCCGAGGTGCTCCCCGCCCTGGTGCGCTTCGCCCGCGAGGAGGGCGTGGCGCTGCACTCCGCCTGGTCGGCCAACGAGAAGGTGGCCCTGGAGGCGGCCCTGGCCGCGGCCTACTGCGGCAAGCGCGCCGTCGTGGTGATGAAGCAGGTCGGGCTGAACGTGGCCGCCGATCCGTTGCTGTCCTCGGCCTACATCGGGGTGGAGGGCGGCCTGGTGATCGTGGTGGCCGACGACCCCGGCCCCACCTCGTCGCAGACCGAGCAGGACACACGGCAGTTCGCCCACTTCGCCAAGCTGCCCGTGCTCGATCCATCGAGCCCGGCCGAAGCCCGCGACATGGCGGGCTACGCCTTCGAGCTGTCCGAGCGCTTCGCCACCCCGGTGATCCTGCGCACCTCCCAGCGGGTCTGCCACGGTCGGCAGGACATCGCCCTGCGCCCGCCGATGGTGCTGGACCGTCCCGCCGCCTTTCAGCGCGACCCCACCCGCTGGGCCGCCACCCCACGCCATCGCCTGCGCCTGCACCACGCCCTGAACGCGCGCCTGGAGCGCATCGCGGCCGAGCTCGAGGCCTGCCCCTTCAACCGTGAGCTGCACCCTGAGGCCCAGGGGCCCCTGGGGATCATCGCCGCCGGTCCGCCCCTGGCCCTGCTGCTGGATCTGCTCGTCACCCACGGCCTGGCAGGGCAGGTCCCGATTCTGGCGCTGGGGGCCGCGCACCCTCTGCCGAAGCGGCTGGTGGAGGGCTTCCTGGCCCGCCACGAGCGGGTCCTCGTGCTGGAGGAGCCCGACCAGCTCATCGAGCTGCTGCTGGACGAGCGCGCGCGGGTCCACGGCCGCCACGACGGCACGGTGCCGAACGCCGGGGTGCTCGACGCCGCCGCGCTCACGCGGGTGCTCGGGCCTCTGCTGGCCGCGCTCGGGATCATCGCCCAGCCATGGCCCACCGATGAGGGGGTGCGCGCCCTGGTCGCCGCCCTCGATCTGCCCGCCCGGCCGCCCACCCTGTGCCCCGGCTGCCCCCACCGCACCAGCTTCTTCGCGATCCAGCGCGTAGGCGGCAGGCAGGGCCTCTACCCCTCCGACATCGGCTGCTATACGCTCGGCGCCTCCCAGGGCGCGGTCGACACGGTGCACGACATGGGCGCCTCGGTGTCCATGGCCACCGGCTTCTACCACGCCCACGCCCACGGGAGCGGGGCGGTGCCCCCCATCTTCGCCACCATCGGCGACTCCACCTTCTACCACGGCGGCCTGCCCGCCCTGGCCGACGCGGTCACCTCCGGCGCGCGCTTCGTGTTGGTCGTCCTCGACAACCGCACCACCGCCATGACCGGCATGCAGCCCACCCTGATGAGCGGCGTGCAGCCCGACGGCTCCCAGGGACCGAGCCTCGATCTCGAGGCCACCTGCCGGGGCCTGGGCGTGCGCTGGCTCCAGGTCGTGAACCCCTACGAGGTGCATGCCACCATCAAGGTGATGCGCGCGGCCCTGGCCTTCACCCGTGCGCCCGAGGGCGGCGTGGCCGTGGTGGTCACCCGCCAGCCCTGCGTCATCCACCAGCCCGGCCAGTACGTGGAGATCCCGGTGGCCATCACGGATCGCTGCAACCTCTGTGGCGTCTGCCTGGATCAGTTCGGCTGTCCGGCCCTGGCCCGCGGCGTCACGAAGGTCGAGGTGGATCCGCTCCAGTGCATCCGGTGTGGCACCTGCATCCCGGTCTGCGCCCGGGGCGCCATCGTGCCGGCGGAGGAGGGCTGAGATGAACTCCTGTGACGTCGTGATCGCGGGCCTCGGGGGCCAGGGCATCGTGCTGGCCTCGCGCGTCCTGATGGACCTCGCCCTGCGCCAGGGCCTGCCCGTGCGGGGTGCCGAGACCCACGGCATGGCCCAGCGGGGTGGCTCGGTGCTGGCTCACGTGCGGGTGGGCGCCTGCGCCAGCCCCGAGGTGCTGCCAGGCCGGGCCGATCTCGTGCTGGCCCTGGAGCACCACGAGGGCATGCGCGCCCTGCCGTTCCTCAAACCCGGCGGCATCCTGGTGGTCAACGCCGAGGGCCCGGAGGTCCTGCCCGCGGCCGTGCGGGCCCACCTCGAGGCGCTCGGCGTCCGGCTGTTGCCCGTCCCCGGCACCCGGCTCGCGCAGGAGGCCGGGCATGCCAAGGCCCTCAACATGGTGCTGGTGGGCGTGGCCTGCGGCCTGCCCGACACCCCCTTCACCCTCGAGGCCGCGGTCGCGGCGGTGACGGCGCTGGTCAAGCCCCGCGCCCGCCCCGCCAGCCTGGCCGCCCTCGAGCTGGGCGCCGAGCGCGCCTGATCCCGCGAGGTGTCCTTGTTCTTCGATCGCATCCTGGAGGGCGTCCGCGGCGCACCCGCCCGCCGTGTGGCCGTGGCGGCCGCGGCCGGAAAGAGCGTGCTGGAGGCCCTGTGCGAGGCCCGCGACCTGGGGATCGCCCGGCCCCTGTTCTTCGGCGACGCCGCCCAGCTCGCGGCCGAGGCCCGCGCGGCCGGGCTCGCGGTGTCCCCCGACGAGATCGCCGATCACCCCGATCCCCACGAGGCCCTCATGGCCGCGGTGGGCGCGGTGCGGGCCGGCCGCTGCGGCGTGCTGCTCAAGGGCAAGGTGCCCACCCCCGACTTCCTGCGCGCCGTGCTGGACCGCGAGCGCGGGCTCAGGGGTCCGAGCCTGCTGACCCACATGGCGGCCTTCGAGCTGCCCGCCCTGGACCGCCCCCTGTTCCTCACGGACAGCGGGCTGAACCCCACCCCCGACCTCGCCCAGAAGGAGGCCATCCTCAGGGAGGGCATCCGCTTCCTGCACGGGCTGGGCTACACCCGGCCGAAGGTGGCGATCCTGGCGGCCTCGGAAGAACCCGACCCCCGCATCCTGGCCTCACGGGATGCCGTGGCGCTCGTGGAGCGCGCCGCCGGCGATGCCTTCGGTGCCGCGGACATCGCCGGGCCCTATGCGCTGGATCTGGCCGTCAGCCCGGCCGCCGCCGCCCTCAAGGGGGTGGTCTCGCCCGTGGCGGGGCGGGCCGATCTGCTCATCTGCCCCGACGTGGTGGCCGGCAACCTGCTGGGCAAGTCCATGCTCTACCTGGCCGGAGCCCAGGCCGCGGGGCTCCTCCTCGGCGCCACCGCGCCGGTGGTCATGCTGTCGCGCGCCGACGGCCCGGAGGCCCGGCTGCGCTCGCTGTCCCTGGCCATCGCCTGGGACCAGGCGATGCATCCATGAGCGCCCGCGTCCTGTGCCTCAACCCCGGGGGCGGTTCCACCCGCGTCGCCTGCTTCGAGGGCGATCGAGCGCTGTTCACCGAGGAGATCCTGCACGACGAGGCCAGCCTGCGCGCCGCCGCCACCTTCGAAGCGCAGATCGCCCTGCGCCTCGTGGCCATCCGCGCCGCCATCGCCGAGCACGGGCTCGCGCTGCAGCGCCTGGCCGCCGTGGTGGGGCGCGGGGGCCCCTACCGCCCCCTGCCCGGGGGCACCTACCGCGTGAACGCGGCCCTGCTGGAGGACATCGCGGCCGGACGCCTGATGGCGGACCACCCCTCCAAGCTTGGCGCGCCGCTGGCCCACGCCCTCGCCGCCGAGGCCGGCGTCCCCGCCTTCGTGGTGGACCCGGTCAGCGTGGACGAGCTCCGGCCCGAAGCCCGCCTCTCGGGCCTGCCCGAGCTGCCGCGCACGAGCCTGTTCCACGCCCTCAACATCCGCGCCGTCGCCCGCCGCCACGCCGCCGGCGTGGGGCGTCCCCTCGCCGAGCTGCGCCTGGTGGTGGCCCACCTGGGCAGCGGTGTCTCCGTGGCCCTCTTGCTCGATGGGCGCGTGGTGGACGTGAACAACTCGGCGGACGAGGGCCCCTTCTCCACCCGCCGCGCCGGCTCCGTGCCCGCCACGGGGCTGCTGGGGCTCGCGGGCCAACCCGGCTTCGACGCCCGGGCCATGAAGCGGCGCCTGATGTCCGAGGGCGGCCTGTTGGCCCACCTCGGCACCGCCGACCTCGCCGCCGCCGAGGCCCGCGCCGCCGCGGGCGATACCACCGCCGAGGCGACGCTGGAGGCCATGGCCTATCAGGTGGCCAAGGCCATCGGCGCCCTGGCCGCCGCGGCCCAAGGACGGCTCGACGGCATCGTGCTCACCGGGGGCATGGCCCGCTGTGCCTCCTGGCTGGCCCGGGTGCGGCGCCGCGTGGCATGGATAGCCCCTGTCGCCGTCCACCCCGGCGAGGAGGAGATGCGCGCCCTGGCCGAAGGCGCCCGCGCGGCGCTCTCGGGGGCCGAGCCGGTGCGGCGCTACCCGGACGGGGAGCCCGAGCTGGGATAGGGCACCTCCGATCGCGTCGATCGAGAGCCACGCAGGCCGCACTTCTCCACCAGGGGAACAGGGATGTCCGCGCACACCCAGGCCAGGCAGGGGAATGCAGTGACGGGCGAGCGGGCCCTCGATCCGCTGCCCTTGGGGCTGGAGCGGGTCATGAAGGCGGTCCTCGGGCCGCGGCCGCTGCTCGACGAAGAGGCGCGACACCGGGTGCTGGCGGCTGCCGGCTGACCGCCCGGATCACACATCCAGATCGAGCGTCACCGGGCAGTGGTCCGAGCCCATCACGTGGGCCAGGATGCGCACGTCGAGCACGCGCTCGGCCAGGCCCGGCGAGCACAGGAAGTAATCGAGCCGCCACCCGATGTTGCGCTCGCGGGCGTTGGCACGGAAGGTCCACCAGGTGTAGTGGCCCTTCTCGCCGGGGTGGCGCTCGCGGAACACGTCGCGCAGGCCCGTGGCCAGGGCGCGGTCCACCCAGGCGCGCTCCTCGGGCAAGAAACCTGGGTTCTCCTCGTTCTGTCTGGGGTTGGCCAGATCGATCTCGGTGTGGGCCGCGTTGAAATCCCCGGTCAGGGCGACCTCGCGCCCCGCGGCCCGCAACGCCTGGGCCCGCGCGAGCACGGCCTCGTCGTAGGCCAGCTTGTACTCGAGGCGCTTCCCGCCGGGCTGGCTGTTGGGGTAGTACGACCCGAGCAGCACGAAGGCGCCGAGATCCAGCTCCACCGTCCGCCCCTCGTCGTCGAAGGCGGGCTCACCGAGGCCCGCGCGCACATCGACCGGCGCCGAGCGGCAGTAGGCGGCGGTGCCGGCGTAGCCGGGCTTGACCGCGCTCACGAACCAGGTCTGCCAGCCGGCGGGCTGGCGCACCTCATCGGGCAGCTGCTCCGGCCGGGCCTTGATCTCCTGCAGGCAGACCACATCGGCCTCGGCGGCCGCCAGCCAATCGAGGAAGCCCTTCTTGGCGCAGGCCCTGAGCCCGTTGACGTTCCATGTCGCGATGCGCAGCATGACTCCTCCGTGGGGGAGGGGACTATCAAGAAACAGCGGGCCACGGGCCACGGGCTACGGGCTACGGGCTACGGGCCACTGTTACCAAGGTTGGCGCCTGTGTGTGGGGGGGCGGCCTGCTCCCCTTGACAGCCCACCGGGGTTGAACATATGTTCAACCCCATGCCCCCTCCCGCCGCCCGCCTGTGCTGCCTGGACCTCGACACCTTCTTCGTGTCCGTGGAGCGCCTGCTCGATCCTGCGCTCGTGGGCAGGCCGGTCATCGTGGGCGGCCGCCGCGGGCAGCGGGGGGTGGTCACGGCCTGCTCCTACGAGGTGCGGGCCTGCGGGGTGCGCTCGGGCATGTCCATGGTGGAGGCCGAACGCCTCGCCCCGCGCGAGGCTGTCTTCCTGCCCACCCGCGGCGGCACCTACGAGCCCTACTCGCGCCAGGTGCGGGCGCTGCTCGAGGGCGCCTGCCCGGTGGTGCAAGCCGCCAGCATCGACGAGTTCTACCTTGATTACGGCGGCTGCGACGCCATCCTCGCGCGGCCCGGGGAGCCCGGGGGCGATGCGGCGCTGCTGCGCGAGGTCCGCGCGCTGCGCCAACGCATCCAGGACGAGCTCGGCCTGCCCGCCTCCGTGGGCATCGGGGCCACCCGCGCCATCGCCAAGATGGCCAGCCGCGACGCCAAGCCGGCCGGGGTGTTCCTGGTGCCGCTGGGGCAGGAGCGCGCCTACGTGGCGGCCCTGCCGGTGCGCGCCTTCCCCGGCATCGGGCCCGTGTCCGAGTCCAACCTGCAGCAGGCCGGGGTCCACACCCTCGGCCAGCTGCTGGATCTCCCCCCCGGCCCCCTGCGCCACCGGGTCCGGGGCCTGCTGGAGTCGGTCTCCCACGGCATCGATCCGGCCCGCGCCGGCGCGTTGGGCCACCACCGCCCCGCCTTCCGCGAGCACGATCCACAAGGGGTCACGGTGGGCAGCATCTCCAACGAGCGCACCTTCCTGGCCGACGTGCGCGAGCCCGGGCTGGTGCTCGATCAGCTCCGCGCCCTCTCCGAGCGGGTGGCCTGGCGCGCCCGGGGCCGCGATGTGCGCGCCCGCACGGTGGCCCTCAAGCTGCGCTACGCCGACTTCGACACCATCACCCGCGCCCGCACCATCCCGCCCACCTGCGATGAGTCCGAGATCCATCGCTGCATCCTGGGGTTGTACGCCGAGCACCGGGATCCGCGCCGGGCCGTGCGCCTGGTGGGGGTGGCGCTCTCCAACCTGGTGGCCCCGGATCGCCAGCTCCGCCTGCCCTTCGCCGACGCCGAGCGCCCGGATCCGGGCAAGGCCATCGACGAGGTGCGCCGCCGCTTCGGCTACGACGCCATCCGCGTGGGGGCGCCGGGTAGCGGCCAGGCGGATCCCTCGCGGGTCAGAAATAGAGGCTCTCCGCCGCCTGGGCGAAGCGCAACACCACGCCCTCCCCAGTGCTGATCCGCTGATCGAGCGCCTCCTCCGCGTCCACCAGGTCTAAGAAGCCCGCGGCCGGGTTCACCACCAGGGTGCGGCCGTCCCACAGGCGCTGGGCGTTGCCCAGGAAATTGTTCACCACGCACTCCTCGGCGGCGTAGCGCCAGGTGGGCGTGGCCTGCGCGAGGTCGAAGTCGAGCGAGAACTGCGCGGCGCCGGAGCAGCCGTCGAGCAGGGGGCTCCAGTTGTCGTAGACCAGCACCCCCCCGGGCACAGCCTGGACCGAGTGGGGGTAGGAGAACGGCTTCTCGTAGCCCGGCACCGAAAAATCGCTCTGCTCTCCACCCAGCGCCCAGCGCACATCGCCCGTGCTGCGGTCCACCGCCAGGACCGCCCCCAGATCGGAGGCGGTCAACAGGTAGGCGTCGTCGACCTCGGCGTAGCTGATGGAGTTGACATGGGCGTAGCACTCCGCACCCGAGGCCTCGGCGCAGGGCGGGAAGATCCGGTCGAGGTTCGGGGGGCGGGCGTCGAGGACGCTCCAGACCACCCCGCCCCCGCCATCCGGGTCCACCTCCAGGATGGTCTGGCCGAGGAAGGTCCGGCCGGTGGCCAGATCCCGGAGCTCGCGGCCGAGCACGGCGATCCGCCCGCCGGGCAGGAAGGTGAAGTCGGTGTGGATCCCCTCGAAACAGCGCTCCCGCAGGAGGCCCCCCTCCCAGTCGAGCCACTGGAGGCAGCCGGGCACGTCGACGGCCGAGGAGTGCAGCAGCGCCACGAGGGCCTGACGATCCGGCGTGATCCGGACGCGGGTCACGGGGCCGGCGTCGGGGTGGTACCAGACGACGCGGCCCTCGCTGTCGAGGATGACCGGGAGGGTGTCGGGCTCCTCACCGGCCAGGGGGCCCACCAGGAAGGCCTCTTGGCTGGCCTCGGGGTCGGCATCGTCCATGTCCAGGGCCGGCACCCAGGAGGGCAGGGCCCCGGTGGTGAAGGACAACGCGAGCACCTGGTCGGAGTCGGGATCCGGCGCGACCTCCACCTGGTAGGAGGTGGCGGCGGCCAGGCCGCGCAGCACCTGCCGGTGGGCGACCGTGGCCTCACCATCCTCCAACTCGGTCCATGTCTCCTGGCCTTCACCGAGGTAGCGCAGCCACCCACGCTGGGCGTTCGGGGTGCGCCAGCGCACGGTGACCACCGTCGGCAGCGCGGCGCTGGGCTCGATCCAGCCGACCACCCCCGCCGCCACCACGGAGCCCTCCGGCGTGGCGCTGTCCTCGCCCGGCGGGGCACAGGCCGCCAGCAGCGCGAGGGGGAGGGCCAGGCCGAAGATCAAGACACCACCGGGATGGAGAGCGGGCTCGCCCAGAGGGTATCCGCTTCTCGATACAAGTCGCTGAAAAGTCTGAAAAAACCGCGGCAAACCAACGCGCGGGAGGGCCGGTTCCGGCCTGGGCAGGCCCGATACCGGCGGATCAGGGGTACAGGTTCTGGATGGCGTGGGCGAGGCGAACGGGGGCGTTCCCGCTCACCGTGATCCGTCGCACGAGCTGCTCCTGTGCGTCCACCAGGTCCAGCGTGCCCTGGCCGGGGACCACGACCAGCGTGAGGCCGTCCCAGCGGCGCTGGGCGTTGCCCAGGAACAGGTTGGTCATCGGCTCCTCGGGCAGGTAGCGCCACCCCGGGGTGGCCGTGTCGGTGTCGTGGTCCAGCTCGAACACCACGGCGCCGGAGCAGTTGTCGAAGAGCATGCTCTGGTCGTCGAAGATCAGGACCCCGCCGGGCACGAGCTGGGCCGAGTGGGGGTAGACGAGGGGCTTCTCGAGCGCGGGCACGCTGAAGGTGCTGTCGGGGCCACCCAGGGCCCAGCGCACCTCGCCGCCGGCGCGGTCCACCAGCATGGCCGTCTGCAGCAAGGCCGCGGTCAGGAGGAAGGCGTCCTCCTCGGCCTCGTAGGCCACGGAGTTGACGTGGGCGTAGCACTCGGCGCTGAAGGCCTCGGGGCAGGGCGGGTAGATCTGGGACAGATCCGGGGGCATGGCGTCCAGCACACTCCAGATGACCTCCTGGCCGCCGTCCGGATCGAACAGGACGATGGTCTCGCCGAGGAAGGGCCTGCCCGGGGTGAGCTCCCGCACCTCGCGGCCGAGCGCGGCCACCCGCCCGTCCGGCAGGAAGGTGAAGTCGGTGTGCAGCCCAGGGACGCCGCGGCTGCGCAGCGTCTCCCCCTCCCAGGAGATCCACTCCAGGCCGCCGGGGGCGTCGGAGGTCGGGGCGTGGTGCAGCAGCACCAGGCTCTGGCGATCCGGGGTCAGGCGCACGCGGGTGACCTGGTCGATGGCGTCGCGGTACCAGACGACGCGACCCTCCGCGTCCAGGATGGACGCCACGGACCGCCCGTTGTCCAGCACCACCGGGACCTCGAAGTAGCCCGCGGGCTCACTTCTGGGCTCGACGGCGTCGGCCTGGGTCACCACCGGCAACCAGTCGGGCAGCGTCCCGGTGGTGTACTCCAGGGACAGGGACTGGCCCGCGTCCTCGAGGTCGGGCAGCACGCGGACCTGGTAGGACGTGTCCGAGGCGAGCCCCCGCAGGAGCCAGGCGTGCTCCTCGGCGGGCGCGGTCTCCTCGAGGGGGATGGTCCAGTCCTCCTGCGCGGACTCCCGTACCCACACCTGGCCGCGGCTTGGCTCCGGCGTACTCCAGCGCACCGTGGCCACCGTGGGCTGCGTCCAGCTCGGCTCGATCCATGCGATGCTGCCTGCCGCGAGGGCCAACCCGGGGGCCCCGGCGCTGTCCTCGACCGGCGACGCACAGGCCAGCAGCAGCGCGAGGGACGGGAGCAGGACGCGGGACAAGGACACCACCGGGGTCGACAGCGAGCACACCCCAGAAGTCGTCACATCGCGGCCAGAGTCTCAGACAAAACGGAAAAGTCGATGTCAACCCACCATTCCAGCCGGCGCAGGCCCGCTCTCGGCGCTCACTCGTGCAGGCTCTGGATCGCCTCGGCGAAGCGCATGGCGACCTTGTGCTCGCCGCGGATGCGCCGCTCCAGGTTGCCGTCGGCGTCCACGATGTCCAGGGCGCCGACGTCGGGCACCGCGACCAGGGATCGCCCGTCCCACAGCCGCTGGGCGTTGCCCAGGAAGTGGTTGACGATGAGCTCCTTCGGCGCGTAGCCCCACCCCGGGGTGGCCGTACCGCGGCCGGTGTCCAGCGCGAACTCCACGGCGCCCGAGGCGCCATCGTAGTAGGGGCTCTGATCGTCGAAGACCAGCACGCCGCCGGGCACGAGCTGGGCCGAGTGGGGGTAGCCCAGCGGCGTGTCGAGGCCGGACACGGTGTAGGTGCAGCCTGGTCCGCCCAGGGTCCAGAGGACCTCGCCGCCGGCGCGGTCCACCAGCAGGACCATCTGCAGCGCCGCGGCGGTCAACAGGTAGGCGTCCTCCGCCGCGACGTAGGCGACGGAGTTGATGTGGGAGTAGCACTCGGCGCCGAAGGCCTCGGGGCAGGGAGCGTACATCTGGTCGAGCAGGGGCGGCATGCCATCGAGCACGCTCCACACCACCTCCTCGCCCCCTTCGGGATCCACCTCGACGATGGTCTCGCCCAGGAAGGGACGGCCAGCGGTCAGGTCCCGCACCTCGCGGCCCAGCACCGCCACCCGTCCGTCGGGCAGGGTGGTGAAGTCCGTGTGCAGCCCTTCCATGTACAGCTCCTGCTCCCGCTCGCCCTCCCAGGAGACCCACACCAGCCCCCCGCGCTCGGTGTAGGAGGCCGCGTGCCGCAGCAGCACCAGCCCCTGGCGGTCGGGGGTCACCCGCGCGCGGGTCACCTCGGCGGGCTCCTGGTGGTACCAGACCGGCCGGCCGGCCATGTCGAAGATGACCGCGGTCCCGGTCGGGGAGTCGTCCAGGCGCATGGAGACGGCGATGTACCCCTCGGGGGTGCCCGCCTCGGGATCCACCTCCGCCACGAACTCCGGCATCCACTCGGGCAGCGCCCCCGTGGTCAGCTCCAGCTCCAGGGCGACGCCCACCTCCTCCAGATCGGGCACGATCTCGATCTCGTAGTCGGTGTCGGCGGCCAGCCCCCGCAGGAGCTGGGAGTGCTCCTCGGCGGGCGCAGCCTCCCCGATGCAGACGGTCCAGCCCTTCTGCCCGGCCTCCCGCAGGCACACCTGACCCTGGACGGGACCCGGCGTGCTCCAGCGCACGGTCGCCAGGGTGGGCAGCGCGCCGCTGGGCTCCAGCCAGCCGACGCTGCCGGCGGCGACAGCCACCCCGGCCTCCGGCGAGCCGGTGTCGGTCACGAGGGGGGAGCTGCAGGCAGCCAGAAGAAAGAACGAGAAGAGCGGGACGCGAGACATGGACACCATCCGGGATGCAGCGGGCGCACCCTGCCCATCGGTCGCATGGCCGCTCGCTTTACCTGGGCCCTGAGATTCTCGGTCGGGAGGCCCTTCCCACGGTCACCGCGGAAGGATCAGTCCCCCTCCTCCCAGGCCAGGCGCCCCAGCTTGCGGCGGTCGCGCTTGGTGGGCCGCCCCTGGCCGCGTTCGCGCGCCGCGGGCGGCGCCACCCGCGGCGGGGCCGGCGGGGTGTGGTCCACGAACAGGGTCGCGGCCTCCACGGCCGAGCCACGGCGCTCGCCGAAGGCCTTGACCTCCAACACCCGCAGGCCATGCTCCAGGCGCACCTCCACGCGATCACCGAGGCGCACGAGGTGCGAGGCGCGGGCCTTCTCGCCGTTCACCGCCACCTGCCCGGCCCCACAGGCCTTGGTGGCCTGGGAGCGGGTCTTGAAGCAGCGCGCGGCCCAGACCCACTTGTCGAGCCGGACCGGACCCTCAGCGGGCACGGCGCCTCCGACCGAGGGAAAGGCCCGTCAGCACCAGGCCCAGGAGCCCCGCGGGACGCGCACCGCCGGCGCAGCCGCAGCCGCCGGGCTCGTCGTCACCGGTGTCGTCGGGCGAGCCGGTGTCGCCCGTGGGCGGCACGCAGACCTCGGCCTGGGCCGAATCACCCAGGCACAGGGTGAAGTGCTGGGAGTTCTCCGCGATGCGGGCGTGGGTGCCCACCACCCACCAGATGCCGGCTGGCAGGTCCTCGGCCACCAGGAAGCGGGCGGGCTCCGTGGGGGACCAGGTCATGGTGGCGGGCTCGATCCGGCCGGCCTCGGTGCCGTCGTCCACGGGGAAGAGGTAGAAGACCACGCCCGTGGCGTCGTCGTCGTTGGCGAACCAGAGCTCTCCGCCCGGGTGCTGCAGCTGGTAGTAGCTGGCCGCCAGGGGGTAGAACCGCTTGTCGTCCTCGAAGGCGGCGCCCACGTCCGTGATGGTGATGGGGCCAATCTCGCTCGCGTAGTCGTAGCTCTCCATGGCCCCGGCGCGGAACCTCGTGGCCAGGTTCCAGCCGGCGAAGGTGGTCCACTCCTGGCCGAGATCGCTGCCGTGGGCCGCGATGACCTGCTCCATCTCCGCGAGGGTGTCCCTCTCGGCGCCGTCCCACTCCAGGGCCGCCTGCAGCTGCACCAGGGCGTCGGTGCCCAGGCGGGTGTTCATGAAGTCCCACCACAGCGCGGTGGCGTAGGCGAACAGGGGCACCGGGCCGGTGGGGGGGTTGTCCAGCGAGCGCTCGGGGTCGTCCAGGTAGGCGTCGGCGTAGGCGAGGAAGTCGGCGCTGTCGGGGCGCCAGAGCTTCTCGGCCAGGACCGCGGTGCCCTCGGTGTACCAGATGGGAGACTCGGCCTCGTAGGCGGCCTGCACGGCGTGGAACAGCTCGTGGGAGCACAGGGTGTCCACCCCGGCCTCGATGGAGCCGTAGCCGTAGCCCGAGAGATCGTTCTCGATCATGAAGAAGCCGCTGCAGACGTTCGGATCGGAGTCGCAGGCGTCGGCAGAGAAGGCGCCGTCACCCTGGCCCGCGAAGTCCACCAGGTAGACGTCGAAGGCGTAGGAGCCGCCGATCTCGCCCAGGCCCATGGCCTCCTCGCCGAGCGGGCGGCGGAAGCCGAGATCCTCGTAGAAGTCGAAGACCCCGGCCGTGGTCTCGGCGACCAATTCGGCGTAGTCGGGCAGGCCGTCTGTGTCGTCGTCGTCCAGCAGGGTGACGTTGGGGCCGGACACGCTGTAGTGGACCCTGACGGCGCCGTCGGCGGAGTCGAGGTGCTCCACCACGTCCTCGTCCTCGAAGGAGAACATGCCGCCCTCGGTGGGCCGGGTGGGCATGGGGCCGAAGAGGCGGCGCTGCTCGGCCAGCAGCGGGGTCAGGCACTGGATGGCGTGGGCCGGGGCGGCCAGCAGGAGCAGCAGGGGCGCGAGCATGGCCGCCTACTCCATGAAGCGCCAGCGCAGGGTGAGCACGCCGGAGTCGGAGCCGAGGGTGCCGCTGTCGTTGCAGGCCTGCTGGCCCTCGCCGTAGTAGGTCTCGATGCGCAGCTTGATGATCTCGCCCGTGTCGAGCTGGATCAGGTAGGGCAGCTCGGTGGTGACCACGCAACTGGTGTAGTCCCACCAGCCGTACATCGCGAAGCGCGGGCTCATCCCGTAGTTGTCCATGGTGAGCTCGCAGGCGTCCGTGTAGAAGTCCTCGAGCTGGTAGGTGGTGCCCTCGGGGACCGCGCCGATGTCGGCGTAGTCCTGGCCGTTCTGCTTGGCCACGCCCACGCAGGAGGGGCCCGCGTCGCCGCCGTTGAGGCGCACGTAGAAGCGCCGGATGCCCATGTGCCAGTCCATGGACTCGACGGAATCTTCGTCGGAGATGTCCACCCGGCGTGCGCCGTTCCGATCGAAGTGGAGGTAGACCCATGGGTTGTTGGCGGCCTGGTTCATGCCGCCGGCCTGGGCGTCCACCGCGGTGACGAAGTCGTCGCCGTCGGTGGTGGTGTCCACGGCGCCGTCGGTGATGTCGCCGTCGTCGGTCAGCAAGTCCTGGAACAGATCGTCCTCGCAGGCGATCTCCGCCGGGTCGGGGCAGAGGGACTGGGGCACCGTGTCCGTGTCGCCGGTCTCGCCGGGGTTCTGGGTGTCGTCCTTCTTGTCGCCGCAGGCGGCCAGGGCCAGGGGGAAGAGAAGCAGGAAGCGGGCGTTCATCGAATCCTCCGGGGAGCGCGGTGCGAGGGACGCAGCCTATCATTGACCCTCCGCATCCGCTGGTGAGGATCCGTATGGGAGGTTGAAACGCCACGTCGCGACCGGGGTAGGATGCTGGCGGCGCCACCACGGAGGTTCCATGGAACGCATACGCACCGGAGCTCGGGTCGGCTGGGTGTCCATCGGGCTCAACGCAGTACTCTTCGGTCTGAAGTTCTGGGCCGGCGTGACCACCGGCTCGGTGGCCATGATCGCGGACGCCTGGCACACCCTGGCGGACTCGCTCACCTCCATCATCGTGCTGGTGGGCTTCAAGCTGGGGGCGCGCCCCGCCGACGCGGAGCATCCCTTCGGCCACGGGCGCGCCGAGATCATCGCGGCGATCATCATCGGCACCCTGCTGGCCATCGTGGGCCTCGGCTTCGGCCAGGAGGCCATCCAGCGCCTGATTCATCACGAGACGGCGGCGTTCTCATGGGTGGCCATGGTGATCTTCGGGGTCTCCGCGTTGCTCAAGGAGGCCCTGGCGCGCTGGTCCGTGGTCGTGGGCCGGCGCATCGACGCCCCCCGCCCTGATCGCCGACGCCTGGCACCACCGCAGCGACGCCATCGCCTCCGCGATCATCGTGCTGGGCGCGCTGCTCGGATCGAAGGTGTGGTGGGTGGACGCGGTCCTCGGCCTGGCTGTGGCCCTGCTCATCCTGCACGCCGCCTGGGACGTCATCAAGGACGCCGCCCAGCGCCTGATGGGCGCCGCGCCCGACGCGGGCTTCGACGCGCGCGTGCGGGAGGTGGTGGCGACCGTGGCGCCCGCCGGCTGCGATCCCCACCACCTCCACCTGCACGACTACGCCGGCCACCGCGAGCTGACCCTGCACCTCTACCTCGACTCGGCCATGACCGTGGCCGAGGCCCACGCCATCTCGGCGCGGGTCGAGGCAGCCCTGGCGCGGGAAATGCGCGTGGACGCCACCGTGCACGTGGACCCGGCGGAGCAGGCGCGCTGAGGGGGGAGAGACCTGCTCTGAACCATCCACCTCTGCGGGAGAACCCACATGAGGCATCCACTTCGGGCTGCCTGTGGGCGTCCATACGCCGAAAAGTCGCGTTGGTCGGTGCTCGCCCTCTGCCGAGGCTGCCAGGGTGGATGGTTCGGGCCCACTCTCGACGGCGAGTGGATGG
>JBDRKM010000092.1:0-3976 GCA_043814015.1 Pseudomonadota bacterium | reverse complement strand
CCATTCTTCGCGACGATGTCGACTGCCTCTTCCTCCCCCTGCACGATGCCAGCCGGCTGGACGCCCCGGAAGAGGAGATCCTCGACGGACGCGCGCGTTTCGGCTCTCCCACACTCCTGCCCAGGGTCTTCAGGAACGTGGGCGACCTCCGCTGGGAAGGCATCGTGCACGAGCACGTGGATGCGTGGTTCGAGGGGCGCCAGGACCGGGTGGCGGTCATCGACGCCCCCGTCCTCCACCTGGGCGCCGTACCCGGGCTCCGTCAGGCCCGAGGCAAAGACCGCCGCAACCTGATGTTGCGTCGCAGTCCCCGAGGCATGGCTCGTCGCAGTCTGACTGGCACGGGTCGCGTTCCAAGCGAAGCGTTCTCAGCCTGAAGGCCTCCTGAGCCAGACCCCCGACGAACACCGGATATCAGCGTTCCGACGCTGCGCTCCCCAGGCTCTGCGTGGCCGGAACGCGGTCGCCCGACGCAGATGGGCCCGGCGTCGGGCGCTACCCCGATGCCGGGCCCTGGGGGCCATCCACGTACGCCGTCAGCGTCGCTGGATGTACAGTCGAAGGTGTTGGTGGTCTGCGCGCACGTGGCCGGGCATCCGCTCGGCGTCTGGCCCCATGGATGGCCCCCTGGCGGCTGCAGGTGCTGGCACGAAAGTCATCGTGCGGGTCCCCCGCCCCCCGCGCGACCGTTGTCGGCTATCAGGCGGGCGCAAGTTGGGGCTCCTGCTCGGGCAGGCGACGCAGCCAGCCCTGGTCGGTGCGTCGGGTCTCGCCGTCACTCTCGAGGCGATCGAGGGCCTTGCCGAGGCGCTGGTTGTTGACCCGCAGGCGCTCGCGCAGGTCCTTGCGCATCATGGGCTCGTCCGCACCATCCAGAACCTCCATGACGCGGGCCTCGAGGGGCACGGGCAGCTCCTGCTGCTCCTCGCCGCCGATGACCTGCAGGTGGGTGCTCTTGCCGCCTGGGCCGTGGACCAGGCGCACGGGGACGGGCTCCGGGGTGGGGGCCGAGCGGTGCTCGAGGTGCAGCATCAGCTCGTCGTTCTGCCTGGCCAGGTAGGCGAGGCTGTCCACGAAGGCGTGCAGGTCGGACGACCCCCGCAGGGCCTGGCCCGGCCTGGCCCTGGCGCGCTTGGACGCGTGGTGGACCAGGGCGATGGCAACACCCCACTTGCGCTGCAACTCGCGCAGAAAGCCCAGCAGACCGCTCATATCCGATGAGCTGTTCTCATCCAGCCGATGAAGTCGTACCAGCGGGTCCAGGACCAGCAAGCGCGGTCTCAGCTTCTCCATGGTGGCGTGCAGGGCGGCCTGGTGCTCGGCCGTGTCCAGGCGCAGCACCGGGGCGGTGATGACGTGTAGGGGCAGCCGGTGCAGGTCGAGGCGGCGGTGGGTGCAGATGGCGTCGATGCGGCTGCGGACGGCACCTAGGCCGTCCTCGGCCAGGAAGACAACGGCAGGCCCGGGCCGCTCCACGGGGAAGCGGCCCAGGCATGGGGTGCCGGAGGCGACGCTGATGGCCATGTCCAGGCCCATCCATGACTTCCCCAACTTCGGATGTCCACCCACCACACCGACGCCTTGCCGTACCCAGACCTGGCTTATCAACCAGCGAGCTTCAGGCGGGTCGGCGTCGAGGTCACAGGCGCGGACGGTGGGCAGGGGCGCTACGGCCACAGCAGCCTCCTGGCGTCGACGACGTGGACATGGTCCACGGCGCCAGCGTCCTTGGCGGCGGCCAGCTCGAGGGCCTTCAGCGCCAGGCGGTCGGTGGCGCGCAGGTTGCCGCGGCCGATCTCGTAGATGGCGTCGCTGGCACCCTGGTCGAAGGGGTTGGTGGTGGCGCCGGCCACGGTGCAGCGGTGCTCGACGTAGGCGGCGGTCTCGTCGCGGGACAGGGGCCTGAGCGTGGCGTAGTGGGAGATGCGTCGGGCGACGCCCTCCAGTTCGGGGCGGCGCAGCATGGTGGCCAGGGGCGGCTGGCCGGCCAGGATCACGGACAGGACCAGGCGGCTGTCCATGTCGAAGTTGGTCAGGGGCGCCAACATGCCCAGCACGTCTGGGCGCAAATCCTGGGCTTCATCCAGGATCAAGACTGGGCGCAGGCCGTCGGTGTCGGCGGCCTCGAGCACCTTGTCCTGGATGCGGCGGACCAGGGCGTTGAAGGCTCCGGAGGGCTGCACGCCCATGACCTGGGCGATCTCGCGGCACATGTCGCGCTTGGACAGGCCGGTGACCTTCACGTAGTGGGTGCGGTAGCGGGCCTCGGGCAGGCCTTCGACCACGCCGCGCAGCAGGTTGGTCTTGCCGAAGCCAGGAGGAGCGATCAGCCCGGCGCTCATGCGGCGCTTGGCCGCACCAAGCAGGCCACCTTTGGCCTCGGCGAACTGGGGCAGGGGGAAGTGGTGCTCCACCCGGATCTCCCGGGTGAAGGGGTCGGTGTGGAAGCCGTACTTGGCGCGTAGATCCATGATGGTTCAGTCCTCGTGGGTGGGGGTGTCGGGGTCGGTGAAGCCGCCGTCCGGACCCACGACGGGCGCGTAGTCCTGTCGGTAGGCCAGCTCGGCGGCGCTGGGTGGAAGGTGGGGCTGGGCCGTCTCGGGTTCCTGGCCAAGGCGAGCGCGGCCGCTGGTGGCGTTGGCGACCGGGTCCACCGGGGCCAAGCGCACCAGACGGCCGTCGTGGACCATGGACAGGGTCCGGTCCAGCAGGTGCCGGTGCAGCTGGATCTTGTCGCCGCGGTGGCCGAGGGGGATCTCGTAGGACACGCCATCGAAGGAGATGACGTTGTCCTTGCTGACGAGCCGGTCCTCCCAGACCACGAAGCGGCGTCGAAGGTCGGCGTCGTCCTCGGGGAAGCGCAGGGGCCGCTCGTCGGCATCCCAGCACTGGGCGGGGGTGATGTCCCCGCCCAGGCCGTCGTGGGGGGTGTGGTTGTAGACCTCGCGCAGCCAGTGCCGCAGCCGAAGCTCCAGCGCGCCGCAGTCGGGGTCCACCTCCGGGTTACCGGCCAGGTAGCGCAGCACGTCGGCCAGGGCGGTCTGGTTGAACTTCTCGATCTTGCCGTGCCCGGGTGCATATCCGGCTGTGCCGGTGATCCAGTGGGCGTCCAGCTTGGCCACGGCCGCGATGGTGTCCAGGGCGATGAATCCGGGGCCGTTGTCCAGGAACACTGCGTCCATCAACCCGTGGCGTCGCACGGTCCCGTACAAGCCCCGCAGGAACAGCGCGGCGTTCTCCGACGTGCCCACCACCACGTCCAGGCCGTAGCGACTGGCGTCGTCCAGAAAGAACAGTGCCACCCTCTTCGCACGGGCCTCACCAGCCCGGAAGTGCTTGCCGTCGGCCAGCATCATCTGCATCCGGTTGGCGTAGGCAAAGCGCCGCACGTCGGCGTCCTTGGCGTACTTGTGGGACCGCAGACGCCGGGTCTCGAGGCCCATGCGCTTCGCTGCTCGCCAGACCGTGCCCCGGTCCACGTGCTCGCTGGGTTCGAACACGCCCAGCAGCTGGGCGCGGCGGATGATCTCCGGGAAGCCGGCCTTGGGATCCGCCTGCTTCTGCTCGCGCATGAAGCCCAGGAAGCGGTCCGACAGCACAGGGGAGCTGTCCGAGCGGGGCCTGGGCTTGGTCTCCAGGCCCTCGAGCCCGTCCTCCCGATACGCCCCCAGCCAGCGGTAGATCGTACGCTTACCCACCAGGCGGTGGGCCCCGCCCAGGGTCAAGTGGGCCTCGGCCGCCACCGCCCTGACGGCGTCGGCCTGCTTCTGTCCGCCTCGCACCCGGATCAGCACCCGGGAGACGACCACGTAGCGGAAGACGGCCTCGTTGGACGGGGGGTGGGGGGCGCGTGGGGTCATGATCGGGGCCTCGGAAAATCGCCGATCACTCACCCGTCCAGCGGGCCCCGTCGGCGTCCCGAAGTCGTGGATCGAATGGCCGACCCCACGCTCATCGGGGTGGGTCCGTTCCGGAG
>JBDRKM010000091.1:0-54880 GCA_043814015.1 Pseudomonadota bacterium | reverse complement strand
CGCGCCGCCCATCAGGCGGCGAAGATGGGGGGGAGGGCGCGTGTCGCGCCCGATCAGGGGGGGAAGAATCTGTCTTCCCCCCCCAAAAAAAGGGGCGAGGTCCTCGTTGAGGCCGTGGCCGAAACGTGGACCGTAGCCGCGCGCGGCGCTACCAGCGCACTTCGGCGGCCAGGTACAGCAGATCCTGCTCGGGGTGGCGCACCTCGAGGTCCAGCCCTGAGGCGACCTCGCGCCGCCGCAGGGCCACGCGGCCGGGCAGGAAGAGGGGCTTGCGGAAGGTGGCTTCCACCTGGAGGGCTGGGCTCAGTGCTCCTTCGACCTGGGCCAGGGCCCAGCCCAGGGTCCACATGCCGTGGGCGATGGCCCTGGGGAAGCCGAAGGGGCGCGCGAGCAGGGCGTGGAGGTGGAAGGGGTTGTAGTCGCCCGAGGCGGCGGCGTAGCGGCGGCCGGTGTCCGCGGGGACGGCCGCGAGCAGGGGCTCGGACCAGCTCTCCTCCTGCGGTCCGGGCGGAGCCGCCGGGGGCCGTCCCCCACCGCGCTGGGCCTCCGGATCGCGGGAGAAGAGGGTGGCCAGCCCCTCCCAGGAGAGGTCGTCGCCCTCGCGGGCCTCCATGGCGCAGTCCAGCTCCAGGCCCCGCGCGGTCGCGCGCACCTCGGCCAGGTGGCAGCGCAGATCGAGGCTGGCGTCGGGCGCGATGGGGCGGTGGGCGAGAAGGCGCTGGCGCAGGTGGACCAGGCCCATGGCGCGCAGGGGGAAGGCGGGGGAGAGCAGGAGCTCCACCAGCAGGCCATGAAAGAGGGTCTCCAGGAAGACCGGGGGGACGCCGGAGCCCTCGGCATAGCCGCAGACCGCCCGGAAGCGGGCGATCCGCTGGGGATCCATGCGCCGGCCGCGCTGCTCCACCGCGATGGGGCCGAGCCGTGCCCCTGCCTCCTGGCTCAGCCGGCCCTGGGCCCGCCCCCGTGGCCAGGCCGCCCGCGCGAGCTGACTCAGCACGCCGGGCACCGCCTGAACCACCACGGCCTCGGGGGGCGCGGCGAAGGGGAGGACGCGGGGAGGATCGGGTTGTTCCATGGGGGCTCCCGGGCAGGATGCGGGAGTAACCGGAACCGGCAGCTCTGGAGGTGTCAAGCTCCGCTGGAGGTGTCAGGCACTAGGACTCAAGATTTTCCAAAAATCTTGAGTCCTAGTGCCTGACACCCTCTTTGTCGCTGATCCGGGGCCCCGCGCGACAGAGCCGCCCGAGATGGTTCATCTGGGCGAGGAGCGTCGCCGATCCGGGGCCCCGCGCGACAGAGCCGCCCGAGATGGTTCATCTGGGCGAGGAGCGTCGCCGATCCGGGGCCCGAGACAACCGGCGCCCGGATCCGGGGCTGATGGAGAATTTCGAAGTTCTTGAGTCCTAGTGCCTGACACCCTCTTTCCTCTTTCTTTCCGTAGCCCGTAGCCCGTAGCCCGTAGCCCGTAGCCCGTAGCCCGTAGCCCGTGCCCCGTGCCCCGTAGCCCGAGGCCTCCAGCCTCCAGCCTCCAGCCTCCAGCCTCCGGTCGCGCTGTTTCTTGATAGTCACCGCCGATGTCCCGCTCCCGCTCCGATCTGGCCGAGGTCGTCCTGTGCGCCCTGGCGCTGTGTGCCGCCGTGCTGGGGCCCGCGCTGCCGCGGCTGCAGGATCACCTCCTCGGCATCGCCGCGGTGGACCACTTCGGCACCCAGTGGTTCTACTTCTTCGTGGACCACGCGCTGCGCACTGGCGGCAGCCTGGGGCGGACGGACCTGCTCTTCCATCCGTGGGGCAAGGATCTCTACCTGCACACCGGCGCCAACCTGCTCGACGCCCTGCTGTGCGTGCCGTTCCGGCGCCTGCTCGGGCCGGTGCTCGGCTACAACCTCTTCGTGCTCCTCGGCCTGGCGGGGACGGCCTGGGCCTTCGCGCGCCTGGCCAGGGAATTCGTCGAGGATCGCGCGGTCGCCTGGATCGCGGGGCTCTTGTTCGCGGCCTCGCCTTTCGTCTTGTACGAGGCGGCCGAAGGGCGCCCCACCCAGGCCATCCTGGCTCTGCTGCCGTTGGTTCTTCTACGAGCCTGGCGTACAGGGCAGCGCGCGGGCCTCGCCGCCCCGCTCACCGGGGGCGCGCTGCTGGCCATCCTCGGGTACCAGTACTGGTACTATGCGTTTTTCCTTGGCATCTCCCTGGTGTCCTTTGGCCTGTGGCGTGTGGTCAGGCCGCCGGTAGGCACCGGCTCGCGGGTGGCCGTGCTGGCGCGCTTCGCCCTGTTCGGCGGCCTGGCCCTGGCCCTGGTGGCGCCCGCGGCCCTGCCCATCTTGCTGCGCACCGAGACCGGCGGAGACGTCCCGGGGCTGCTCGACCTCTCGGGCTGGGCGCGGGGCGGGGTGCGCGCGGTCACCGCCGAGGGGCATGCGGTGGCCCTGCTCACCTGGCAGCCCTGGAGCGGCGAGAGCGCCTTCCTGATGCAGGCCGCCGATGGCGCCCAGCGCCTGGTGGGGCATCAGCGGCTCGGCTCCTGGATCTGGCTCGCGCTCCTGGGCGCGGCGGCGTGGCGTCCCGGTCGCCTCGACCGCGGCGCGCTGCTGGCCCTGGCGTTGCCCGCCTTCCTCCTGGCCATGGGGCCCCTCGTGCTCCTCGGCGGGGTCTACCTGCCCAACCTGCCCTACATCGGGCTCGCCGGCGCCCTGGGCTTCCTGCGCCGGCTGTGGTGGCCCGCGCGGGCCTTCGCCGTGCTGGATCTGCTCGCCCTGCTGGCGCTGGCGGTGCTGCTCGCCCGCTGGCTGCCGAAAGAGCTGCTCCGGCGTCGTCTCTCCCTGGCCGCGCTGCTGGTGGCCTGGCTGCTGGGGCTGCACCGCGCCGGGCTCGCGCCCCTGCCTGTCTGGGAAGCGGCGGTCCCCGCGGGCTACCGCTGCCTGGCTCAGGGAGAGCCGGGCGCCGTCATCGAGCTGCCCTGGGGCCGGAGCCAGGCGCACCTCTACTACCAGGGCGCCCACGGGCGGCCGATGCTCGGCGGGATGCTGGAGCGCAACCCGGTCTTTTCTCCGCCCGAGGCCGTGGCGTTCCGGCAGGAGAACACCCTGGTGGCGAGCCTGATCGCCGCGGCCGGCGCGGGTGAGCCCCCCGCGGGCGGGGTCGCGCCAGCCGACGTGCAGGCCGCCCGGGACCTCGGCTTCCGCTGGGTCGTGTTCGAGCGCGAGGCGCTGATGCCTCGCAAGGACGAAGACGAGGGGGGCGACTCCGCGGCCCTGCGGCGCGGTCGTCGAACGCGCCTGCGCTGGATCCAGGCCGATCTGCGGGCCTTGCTCGGGCCGCCCGTGTGGGCCGACGCCCGCACCTGGATCTGGCCGCTCCCGGCGGCGGTCGGTGCCGTCCCCGAGAGCCGGCAACCCCCCTGCGCCGCGGCCCCGGTCGCCGGGGAGGGGGCCCCGGATGACATGATCCAGATCACGCTGGAGTCGGGGTGCTCCACCGGCAGCGTCCGCTGCCTGCCCACCAGGCCGGTGCGCTCCATACGATCCTCAGGGCATTGAACGCCGCCGCCGCCGTGGATGCCGAGTTGTGCATGTATGCACCCCGAAGGCGATGTTCTTCCTTTGTGTTCCCTTGACAATCGTCCCTGTTGCGGGTGCCGCGGCCCCGGGGAACACTCCATGCGGTTCGGCCCGTCCCTGGCTCGTCCTGCGCGCCATTCTCGCAGCGCGGGTGCTGTGCTGCCTCAGGAGTCCACATGTCTCTCTCGCTCGCCTCGCGCGTCCCTGTCGTACTGTTCTGCATGGCCCTGCTCGGCACCGGCTGCCCGCCCAAGGTCCAGCCGGACGACACCGGCCCGGTCGGAGTGGACGCCGACGGCGATGGCTACACCTCCGACATCGACTGCAACGACGGGGATCCCACCGTCCACCCGGACGCCGACGAACCCTGCGACGGGATCGACAACGACTGTGACGGTGAGGTCGATGAGGAGGGCAGCACCCTCTGGTACGCCGACGCCGACGGGGACGGCTACGGCGACCACGACACCTCCCAGACCGCCTGCGGCCAGCCCAGCGGCTACGTTGGTGACGACAGCGACTGCGACGACGCCGATGGGGACATCCACCCCGGCGCTGAGGAGCCCTGCGACGGGGTCGACAACGACTGTGACGAGCTGGTGGACGAGGAGGGCCAGTCCCCCTGGTTCCTCGACGCGGACGGCGACGGCTACGGCGATCCTGGCACCAGCGTGACCGCCTGCGGCCAGCCCAGCGGCTACGTGGCCGACTCCCGTGACTGCGACGACGGCGACGCGGGCGTCAACCCCGCGGGCACCGAGGTCTGCAACGGGATCGACGACGACTGCGATGGCGACGTGGACGAGGCCGGCGCCGAGGGCGAGGCCACCTGGTACGCCGACGCGGACGGCGACGGCTACGGCGACGCCTCCTCCACCGTCTCCGCCTGCGGCGCGCCCACCGGCTACGTCGAGGACGCCACCGACTGTGACGACTCCGAACCCCGCGCCAACCCGGGCGCCGACGAGCTGTGCGACGGGATCGACGACGACTGCGACGGCCTGATCGACGAGGCCGACGCCATCGACCAGACCACCTGGTACCCGGACGTGGACAACGACGGCTACGGCGACCCTGCCGGAGCCACCATCACTCAGTGCAACCAACCCAGCGGCTACGTCGCCGACGCCACCGACTGCAACGACCTGGAGTCCACCGCCTACCCCGGCGCCACCGAGGTGTGCGACGACATCGACAACGACTGCGACGGCAGCATCGACGAGTACGGCGCCGTGGGTGCTCCCACCTGGTACGCCGACACCGACGGCGACGGCTACGGCAACGCCGCCCGCACCGTGACCCTGTGCGACGCCCCGAGCGGCTACGTGGCCGACAGCACGGACTGTGACGACACCTCCGCCTCCGTCCACCCCGGCGCCACCGAGATCTGCAACGGGGTCGACGACGACTGCGACGGCGCCACCGACGACGCCGACACCGGCATCACCGGCCAGTCCACCTGGTACGCCGACGCCGACTCCGACGGCTACGGGGCCCTCGCCTCCTCGCGCCGCGCCTGCACCCAGCCCACCGGCTACGTCGCCGACAGCACCGACTGCGATGACACCGCCGCGCGGGTCAACCCGGGCGCCACCGAGATCTGCAACCGCATCGACGACGACTGCGACGGCCTGACCGACGACGCCGACACCAGCGTCACGGGCCGCACCACCTGGTACGTAGACCGCGACTCCGACGCCTACGGCGACGCCACCCTCTCCTCCATCGCCTGCTTCCAGCCCAGCGGCTACGTCGCCAACAGCACCGACTGCGACGACAGCGAGCCCCTGGCGAACCCGGGCCAGGCCGAGGTCTGCGACGGGATCGACAACGACTGCGACGGCACCGTGGACGAATCCGACGCGACCGACGCCGACACCTGGTACGCCGACGCCGACGCCGACGGCTACGGCGACGCCAGCCGCAGCAGCCGCTCCTGCACCCAGCCCAGCGGCTACATCCTCGACGGCACCGACTGCGACGACAGCGCCGCCGCCGTGCACCCCGGCGCCACCGAGACCTGCAACGGTACGGACGACGACTGCAACGGGCTCGTGGACGACAACCCCATCGACGGCCTGCTGCTGGCGGCCGACGACGACGGCGACGGCTTCGGCGCCCTGGGCACCATGATCAACCAGTGCGACGGCGTCGAGAACGAGCTCGACTGCATCGACACCGACCCGACCGAGCCCCAGGTGGTCGACGCCTCCACCACCTCCACCACCCACGACGGGTCCCTCGACCACCCCTGGCTCGCCATCCAGGATGCTATCGACACCGCCCTGTCCTGCGTGGTGGTCTACCCCGGGCTCTACACCGAGAACCTGGACTTCGGCGGCAGGGACGTCAGCGTGACCTCCACCGACGGGGCCGAGGCGACCATCGTCGATGGCTCCACCGGATCGGGCCCCGTGGTCACCTTCAACACCGGCGAGACCAGCGACGCCCTGCTGTCCGGCTTCACCCTCACCGGCGGCAGCGGCTACGAGGAGGAGAACACCTCCAGCTACTCCTGCGGCTCGGGTGACACCTGCACCGACCACTACATCTCGTACTGCGGAGGCGGTGTGTACGTGGAGGGGGCCGCCCCGACCCTGCTGAACCTGGTCATCCAGGGCAACGTCCTGACCGCCCCAGCCGACTACACCAGCGGCAACGACTCCTACTACTACTTCACCTACGGCGGCGGGATGTGCTTCCGCAGCACCAGCATGTCCGTCTCCCAGGTGGACCTGTACGAGAACGGGGCCGAGGACGGCGGCGCGGTCTACCTCGAGGGGACCACCTCCGTGGTCTTCCAGCACGCGCTCGTCATGGCCAACACCGCCTCCTTCGGCGCGGCCTTCGAGGTGGACGGGGGCACCTTGACCCTCATGAACGTCATCACGGCCTGGAACGAGGCCACGGACACGGCCGGCGGCGTCTTCGCCTCGGACGCCACCCTCGCCATGACCAACACCGTCTCCGCCGAGGACGACGCCCCCACGGCCGGCGGCCTGTACCTGACCGGCACCACCGTGGGCACCGTCATGAACACCGCGGTCTGGGGCTCCGACACGGGCGCCTGCGTCACCGTGGACAGCAGCGCGACCTTCGCGGGCAGCTACAACGACGTCTACGGCTGCGCGGGCGGCACCTACTCGGGCGTGACCAGCCCCACGGGCACCCTGGGCAACATCTCGCTCTACCCCTGGTTCACCAGCGTCACCGCCAACGGCGACTACACCGACGACGACTGGCACCTGCGCACCACCTCGCCCCTCGTGAACACAGGCGACCCCGCGACGGGGTACAACGACGCCGATGGCACCCGCAACGACATCGGCGCCTACGGTGGCCCCCTCTCTGACTGGGACTGATCCCACCAGCCCCCCCCCGCCGCGATCCGGCCTCCCCCCGGTATGGATCGCGGCGGCCGTCTACCTGCTCGCCGCCCTGTGGATGCTGTACCCCATCTGGCTCGACCCGCTGCATGGGGTCGTGGGGGACTGGCGCCACCCGGACATGATCTCCAACCACTGGCTCTACCGCTGGGTGGCGGATCGGCTGCTGGCGGGCGCGGGCCTGCTGCACAACGACCGCTACTACCTGCCCGTGGGCGACGCCCCCTGGCTGGCCGGCAACGGCTCGGACGCCATCCCGGCCGCCATCCTCGCCGCCGTGCTGCCCTGGCCCCTGTCGGTCACGGCCTGGTGTGCGCTGACGTTGGTGCTCAACGGCCTCGGCGGCTACGCCCTGGCGCGCGCGGCGGGCGCCCGCGTCCCCGGGGCCATGGCGGCCGGCGCCGTGCTCGTGCTGTCCCCCTACGTCGCCTACGAGCTGTCCGGCATGCGCCTGGCCCAGGCGCCGCTGTACTGGATGGCCTTCTTCCTGGCGGCCTGGCTGCGCATGCTCCAGCACCCCACCTGGCGCCGAGCCGTCGCAGCCGGCCTGCTCTTCGGCGCCTCGGCCTTCGTGTACTGGTACTACGGCCTGTGGATGGCGCTCCTGGGGGCGGGCCTGTTCTTCAGTCGGCCGCGCTGGCGGGCGCTGGCCGTCTTCGTCCCCACCGCGCTGTGCAGCACCCTGCCGTTTTTGGCGGTCTTCCTGCACCACTGGGCCGAGATCCCGGGCACGGTGGGCGATGCCTTCCCCCACCCCCTGTCCGTGCAGGCCTCGCTGCCGTTCTTCTTTCCCTTCTGGGCCACCGACGGCGTGCACCCGGCCCAGGTGCTGCCCTTGGTCCTGCTGGCGCTGGTGGGGCTCGGCTGGTGGCTCTCCCGCCCCGAGCCCGGGCCGGCGCGGCGCGCCTGGTGGGTGTGGCTCGGCGGGGCGCTGCTCTTCGGTGCCCTCTGCCTGGGGCCCCTGCTCTGCCTGCCCGACGGCAGCGCCAGCGCCGTCCCCGGGCCCTACCGCTTCGTCTACGCCGGCCTCGGTGTCCTCCGGCGCTTCTGGTGGCCCTACCGCCACATCGCGGTGGTGCTGCTGTGCCTCGTCCCCATCGCGGCCGCCGGCTTCGACGGCCTCGAAGTCCGCCTTGCGCGCCGCCTCGGGCGGGCCGCCGGCCCCCTGCTCGTGGGGCTCGCCGTGGCCGTCCTGCCCTTCGACCAGGGCCTGCGGGGCGCGCCTGTGGGCGTCCATGCCTCCTGGTGGCAGGCCCCCGAGGGCTACCGGCGCCTGGCCGAGCTCGAGGGCGACGCCATGATCGAGCTGCCCCTGACCCCCGCCATGGCGCGCTCCCAGCAGACCCTGAGCTACCAGTGGATCCACCGCAAGAAGCTGGTCAACGGCCACGCCATGTGGGTGGAGCGCGTCCGGCCGGACGCCTGGGACGCCTGGGTGGCCGAGAACAGCCTGCTGGCCGGTGTACAGGCCTTCGAGCGGGGCGAGGCCGACGGCACCATCGCGGTCCGGCCCGCGGACGTCCAGGCCCTGCTGGACCTCGGCGTGCGCTACCTCGTGGTCAACAGCGAGTACTTCCCCGGCGATCTCATCGGGCTGCCGCCGCGCTACCAGCAGGTCTTCGGGCTGCTCTTCGGCGCGCCCGCCCTCGACTACCAGGGGCTCGTGGCCTGGGACCTGGCCGCCTTCAAGGGTGTCGAGTCGGTCCCGGCTCCCCCCTGGGCCCCCTCCGAGGGCGACCTCTCCGTGGACGGCACCCAGATGCCGGAGGTCGGCGTCGTCAACTCCCACGGCTGGATGCCCCTGGATCGCCGCTTCCCCCCGGCCTGGCCCGACCCGGGCTCCCGGGAGCGCGCCCTGGAGGAGCTGCCGCCCATGCTGCGCAACAAGCTCAGGCGGACCGACCTGGGCCACGGCGGGGTCCGGCAGTGAATGGGCTCGTGTGATGCGAAGTTGACACGAACCGTGTTGCGGGTGACAAGCCCGCCAGCCTAATTGCCAGCCGACCTTTCTCGTCTGAGGTAGACCATGCTCCCACGCGCCATCCGCGTCCTGCCCCTCCTCCTCATCGGCACCTCCATCGCCCTCAGCGTCGGCTGCGGGGAGAAGGATCCCGACGACACCGGCACCCCCCACAACGAAAATGACGCCGATGGCGACGGCTACAACTCCGACGAAGACTGCGACGACGACGACGCCGCCATCCACCCCGAGGCCACCGAGGCCTGCGACGGCGTGGACAACGACTGCGATGGCGAGGTCGACGAGGGCCTGGGCTCCACCTGGTACACGGACTCCGACGGCGACGGCTACGGCAGCCACGCCGGCTCCGTAGAGGCCTGCAGCCAGCCGGACGGCTACGCCGACAACGCCGACGACTGCGACGATCACGACGACGCCATCTACCCGGGCGCCCGCGAGGTCTGTGACGGCGAGGACAACGACTGCGACGGCACTATCGACGAAGGCGCCATGACCACCTGGTACGCCGACCACGACCGCGACGGCTACGGCGATGACGGCACCACCCAGGAAGCCTGCGACCGCCCCACCGGCTACGTAGCCGAGGGCGGCGACTGCGACGACGACGACGCGAGCGTCAACCCGGGCGCCACCGAGCGCTGCAACGGGATCGACGACGACTGCGACGGCCGGGTCGACAACAACGCCTCGGATGCCGACACCTGGTACCCCGACGACGACGGCGACACCTACGGTGACGCATCGGACTCCGGCAGCACCGTCTGCGAGCAGCCCTCCGGCACCGTCGCGGACCACAGCGACTGCGACGACAGTGACCCGGACATCCACCCCGGCGCTGCTGAGCACTGCGACGGCGTCGATGAGGACTGCGACGGCGACGTGGACAACGACGCCGTGGACGGCGGCCGCTACGCCGACGACGCCGACGGCGACGGCTTCGGCGCCCTGGGCAGCATGGCCTTCCGCTGCGACGGCGTGGAGAACGAGCTGGACTGCGACGACAGCGATTCCTCCGAGCCCCAGGTCGTGGACGCCGCCTCCACTGGCCGGCCCGACGGCACCCTCGCGCACCCCTGGCCCACCATCCAGGAGGGCATCGACAACGCCAGCCAGTGCGTGGTCGTGGCCGCCGGGCTCTACTCCGAGAACATCGACTTCGGCGGCAACGATGTGGCCGTCACCTCCATCGACGGCGCCCCCGACACCACCATCGACGGCTCCGGCGGCGGCCCCGTGGTCACCTTCGCCAACGGCGAGGGCGTCGGCGCGCTGATGGCCGGCTTCACGCTCACCGGCGGCACCGGCTTCGAGGAGACCTCCTCCAGCACCCACAGCTGCGGCTCGGGCGACATCTGCACCGACTACTACACCACCTGGTGCGGCGGCGGCGTCTACATCGACGGCGCCACCCCCACCCTGATGGATCTCACCCTCGACTCCAACCAGCTGACCACCCCCGCGGACTCCATCGGCGAGACCGACAGCTACTACTACTACTCCTACGGCGGCGGCATGTGCGTGCGGAACGCCACGTTCACCACCCACGCCCTGAACTTCTGGAACAACTGGGCCGAGGACGGCGGCGCGGTCTACGTCGAGAGCACGGGCGATCTCACCATCGAGCAGACCGAGCTCTTCTCCAACCACGCCATCGTGGGCGGCGCCTTCGAGGTGGACGGCGGTGGCCTCACCATGACCAACGTCCTCACCGCCTGGAACACCGCCCAGGTCACCGGCGGCAGCGTCCTGGCCGTCAACGCCGCCCTGTCCATGACCAACTGCGTCTCCGGCGAGGACGACGCCACCGAGGCCGGTGGCATGCTGCTCTCCGGCACCACCACCGCCACCGTCATGAACAGCGTCGTGTGGGGCTCGGACACCGGCTACTGCATCAAGGGCGAGAGCACCGCCACCTTCACCGGCTCCTACAACGACGTCTACGGCTGCGCCGCCGGCAACTACGAGGGCGTGACGGATCCCACCGGCGCCCGCGGCAACCTCTCCGTGACCCCGGGCTTCGCCTCCATCAGCACCGACGGCAACTTCACCAACGACAACTGGCACCTGAGCGCCAGCTCGTCCCTGGTGGACTCCGGGAACCCGGCCGCCGCGTACAACGATATGGATGGGTCTACCAACGATATCGGCGCCTACGGCGGCCCCGGCGGGGCGTGGTGACGGCGGGCGTCCTCGGCCTCCACCCCGCGGGGTGAGCGGACACTACGGCGTCAAGCTCGCCATGCGCTGGGCGTACCCGAACGACCAATCGAGCCCCAGCTCGAAGCGTTGCGCCAGCACGCCCCCGGGCGTGACCTCGTCCATGATCCCCGCCAGCGAGAAGTCCACCAGGAAGCTGCCGTTGGGCAGGGGGTGGTTGCTGCCCAGGTAGTTGAGCCTGGCGCACTCGGCGTTGGCGTAGGACCAGGTGGTGGTGGCGGTGCCGGCCTCGGCGTCAAGTGCCAGGACCGCGCCGTGGGAGCAGGGGCCCTCGAGCCACTCGTAGGTCTGGTTGAAGATGGCCAGCCCGCCGTCCACGCGCTCGACGCTGTGGGGCCAGGCCAGGATGGGCTCGCTGTCGGGGCTCTGGTAGTCCCCCCAGGTGTTGGAGAGGCTCCACAGCAGGCCGCCGTCCGCGCCATCCACGGCCAAGATGGCGTCCAGGCCGCGCAGGCAGGCGAGGTAGCTCTCCGTGTCCGGCTCCCAGGTGAGGTAGTTGGCGTGGGACCAGTCCCAGACATTTCCGGGCATGGCCTGCCGGGCGTTGCCGGGCAGCGTGAGGGGGTCGAAGTGGTCGAAGACGTCCCAGACGACGGTGCTGTTCCCGGCGCTGTCGAACTCGATGATGGTGTCGCCGATGTAGGTGCGCTCGTCCGGGGTACCGACATCGACCCTCAGCCGGCTGTAGCCGAAGCTGGCGTAGCGGTCGTCGCCCAGGATGACGAAGTCGTGGTGGGCGTCGATGTCGGCCCAGCGCCAGCGCTCCGTGCCGTCCCAGGCGATGCTGTAGACGGCGCCGTACATGTCCGCCTCGGGGTTGTCAGGGTCCGAGTCGCGGTCGGCGTAGAGGATCCCGAGGCCGTCCGGGGCGAGCCTCGCCCGGTGTGCGCCCTGCCGCGCCGGGTAGGCCCAGACGACGGTGCCGTCGGCGTCCAGGATGGTGATCCAGGAGTCGCCGCGACTGTAGGCGATGGGGACCAGGGTGAAGCCCTCGAAGGCGTCCGCCGGGCTGGAAACCGTGAGCTCGACGGTGGGTACCCCGGTGGGCAGCGGGCCCGTGCTGAAGGGGATGGGCTCGCTCTCCTCGGAGCCGGCGGCGGTCTCGGCGCCGATCACCAGGGTGGCGGCGCTGCCGGGCGGCAGGCCCACCAGCGCGACCTCGTGCTCGGCGGCGGGCTCGCCGCGCTCCACGGTGGTGAGGACGCGCCCTCCTTCGACGCCGAAGGTCAGGGTGCAGGAGGCCGGCTCCAGGGTGCGCCAGGTGGCGGTGACCACGCTGGGGACGATGGCGCTCTCGACGAAGGCGATGTCCTGGTAGAAGGGCTCCACCGGCCCGGTGTCGGCGGAGTCGCCCGGGTCGTCGGGACCCTGGGAGTCGTGGGGCGCGGGCGGGGTGCAGCCGGCCGCGAGCAGGGCGCACACGGCCACGCGCAGGACCCTGGGGGACACCGGCCACGGTGTGGAATGAGGCATGGCGTCTCTCCGCGTTCTGGGCGCAGGTCGAGTATCCCACGGTGAGCCGGCCCGCCGTGCGCGGGGCGAAGCCGGCCGGCCCTCCTGTCAGTCCTCCCGCTGCCTGGCCAGCCGGACACCGCGCTCGTCGCGGATCATGTTGGCCGGGGGCTCCCACGGCGGGGGGACCTCCGCCTCGGGGGCGGCGGGAGCCGCGGCCAGGGCGGGCAGCGCGGGGCGGGCCGGGCTCTCGGCCTGGCGGTCGCGGGCGCGGTCGCCGAAATAGATGATCTGCTTCCAGCAGCGGGTGCAGTTGTCGCCGAAGACCAGCAGCAGATCGCCGGGTTGGCAGGCGGCGAGCGCCGCGACCACGGCGGGTTCCTCGGTCTCGAAGAGGACGATGCGCGTGTCGGGCACGCCCGCGGCCAGCAGCTCCTCCCGCAGCATGGCCGGCACCTCGGTGGGCGGGCGGCCGCGGGGGTCGTCGTCCGGGCGGCAGAAGAAGTGGTCGAAGCTCCTGGCGGCGCGCTGGGCGATGGCGCGGATGTCTTCGTCGCGGCGGTCGCCGGGGGCGGCCAGGACCACGCGGCGCAGGCCGCCGGGCTTGAGCGCGGGGCCCCTGGCCAGGCCGTCGATCAGATCGCACATGGCCTCCACGGCGGCCGGGTTGTGGCCGTAGTCGAGGATCACCTTGAAGGGGTGCCGATCGAAGACGTTCATGCGGCCGGGGGCCTGGAAGAAGGAGCTGTCGTAGGTGCGCAGGCCGTGGCGGATGTCGTCCAGGCGCAGGCCCATGGAGAAGGCCATGGCCGCGGCGAACATGGCGTTCTGCACGTTGTGCATGGCCAGGCCCTCCATCGTGGCCGGGATGAGGTGGGTCCACAGCAGGGGGATGTGGGTGCCCTTGTCGTAGATGGTGATCATGTCGCCGTTGACGCCCTCCTCGAGGGCCACGGCGCGCCCGCCGGCGCGGATGTGCTCGCGCACCAGCATGTTGTGGGGGTCGCGGGTGACGTAGCAGATGCGCTTGGCCTCGGTGTGATCGGCCATGGCCAGGCAGTGCTCGTCGTCGGCGTTGAGCACGGCGGTGTCCGTGGCCACTTCGATGGGGATGCGCTTGACCAGGGCGAGCTGCGCCAGGGTGTGGATACCCTTGAGCCCGAGGTGGTCGCCCTGCACGTTGATGCAGCAGGCCACGTCCGGGGCGGGGTAGCCCAGGCCGGCGCGCAGGAGTCCGCCGCGCGCGGTCTCCAGCACGGCGACGCTCACGGTGGGGTCGCGCAGCACCATGGAGGCGGCCACGGGCCCCGTCATGTCGCCCTCGACGGTGCGCTGGCCGTCGATGTAGACGCCATCGGTGGTGGTCATGCCCACGATGCCGCCGCAGAGCTTGTGGATGTGGGCCAACATGCGGGTGACCGTGGTCTTGCCGTTGGTGCCGGTCACGGCCGCGATGGGGATGCGGGTGGGGGTGCCCGGGGGGAAGAGCATGTCCATCACGGCCCCGGCCACGTCGCGGGAGCGGCCTTCGGCGGGGGAGACGTGCATGCGGAAGCCGGGGGCGGCGTTGATCTCGCAGATGCCGCCGCCAGCGCTCTTGTAGGAGCGCCCGATGTCTTCGGTCAGGAAGTCCACGCCGCAGACGTCCAGCCCGATGGCCTTGGCGGCGCGCACCGCCATCTCACGGTTGTCCGGGTGGACCAGGTCGGTCACGTCGATGGCCGTGCCGCCCGTGGAGAGGTTGCCGGTGGAGCGCAGGTAGAAGGTCTGCCCGGCGGGAAGGACCGTGGCGGGGGTGAAGCCGGCGAGGGACAGCAGGCGCAGGGCCTGGAAGTCCAGCTCCAGGCGGGTGAGCACCTTCTCGTGGCCGATGCCGCGGCGTGGGTCCTGGTTCACCTGCTCCACCAGCTCGGCCACGGTGTGCACGCCGTCGCCCACCACGTGCCCCGGGACGCGCTTGGCCGCGGCCACCAGCGCGCCGTTGACCACCAGCATGCGGTGGTCGAAGCCGGCGATGAAGGACTCCAGGATCACGGTGTCGCTGTGCAGCAGGGCCTGCTCGAAGGCCAGGCACACCTGCTCCTCGCTGGTGAGCCCGATGGAGACGCCGCGGCCGTGGTTGGCGTCCAGCGGCTTGACCACCAGGGGGAAGCCGATCTCGCGGGCGGCCCCCAGGGCCTCCTCCAGGGTCTCGGCGGTGCACTGGCGCGCCACGGGCAGGCCCAGCTCGCCCAGGATCCGGTTGGTCAGCTCCTTGTCGGAGGCGATCTCCACCGAGATGTGGCGGGTCTCGCTCGTGACCGTGGCCTCGATGCGCTTCTGGACGCAGCCGTAGCCGAACTGCACCAGGCTCTGGTTGTTGAGCCGGATCCAGGGGATCTCGCGGGCTTCGGCGGCGCGCACCAGGGAGGCGGTGCTCGGCCCGAAGGCACGGCGCTGGGCCTGGCGGATCAGGGCCTCGAGCTCGGCCAGCAGGTTGAAGGTGGGATCATCGGGCACACCGGGGCGCAGCTCCGCCGGCACCAGGCTGTGCAGCAGGCGCAGGGCCAGCTGCCCGGCGGCCTCGCCCACCCAGGGCTCCTCGTACTGGTAGACCACGTGGTACTGGCCCCTGGTCCCGCTGCCGCGGGTCTTGCCGAAGCTGACCTTGCAGCCCACCAGGTTCTGCAGCTCGATGGCCACGTGCTCCAGCACGTGCCCGAGCCAGGTTCCGCCGTCCTCGGTCAGGCGGCGGATGAAGCCGCCGGCGTGATCGTAGGAGCAGGTGTGCTGATCCAGGCTGGGGATGGCGGCCAACAGCCCCTCGTTGAAGCCCGGGATGCGGGCCGAGGGCCAGTCCTCCAGCGGCCCGAGATCGAGGGTGAAGCGGATCACCTGGAAGTTCGCGTACAGGTTGGGGCCCAGGTAGGTGCGCGCGTCGAGGATCTGCATGGAGCGGTCCTCAGGGCCCGGGAGGCCGGGCGCCGGGGTGGAGTGGGGTGCGAACGCGGCCGACTCGAGGGGCCGACCGCAGGAGTGGAGGGGCTACTAACTCGGGCACCCGGGGTCCCCGCCAGCGCGGGTCACCCCTTCTCGTGCACCGGCCCCGGCTTCGCCCGCCTCTTCCCGAGATCGTAGGTCCCCCCGCGCGCCAGCACGTGCAAGCGCACCCCCACGAGCTGCACGGCGTCACCCTGCTCGGCGGCGGCCATGGAGCTGTGCTCCAGCTCGGAGACGTCCAGGATGGTGACCCCTCCGCTGCCCACCACCTCGAGCTTCTCGTCGGGCCCGATGAAGGCGGCGGTGTCCTCGTCCAGGCCCAGCCCGATGGCGAAGGGGTTGTAGGCCAGGGCAGCCAGCAGGCGGCCGAGGCGGCCCCGCTGGCGGAAGTGCTGGTCCACGATGACGCGGTTGGTCAGCCCCAGGCCGGGGGCCAGCGAGACCTCGCCCACCCGCGGGATGAGGCCCTCGCCGCCAAACGCGATCATGTGCTCCGAGATGAAGGCGGCCCCGGCCGAGGTGCCGGCTACGGGCACGCCCGCGGCGTTGAGGCGCCGGATGGCGGTGGCGGCCTTCGTGCCGCCCAGGATGGTGGAGAGCCTGAGCTGGTTGCCGCCCGTGAGGAAGACCCCGGTGGCGCCCTTGAGCACCTCCGCGGTGGCGGCGCGGTCGGCGGCGCGGCGGGTGGTGAGATCGAGCACCGCCACCTCGGCGCAGCCGAGATCCTCGAACAAGGCCCGGTAGCGCTCGCCCGTGTCCCGGAGGCGCGAGGCCGTGGGGATCACCACCAGGCGCCCCGTGTCGGGCTGGCAGAGCCCGACGAAGCGCCGGAGGATGGAGCGGTCATGGAGCTTGTCCTCGGCGCCACCGATGGGGATGATGGCGCCGCGGGAACCTGGCTTGAGGACGGGGGAGGGCATGGGCCGCGCTGTTACCGCTTTCCCAGGGTGGGCGCAACAGGTCCCGAATCGTCGGACGAATCGGGACCTGTCGGTGGGGCTCCGGGTCAACCATGGTATGGTATCGAAGCCATCTGTCGCGACCTGCTGGGCACCTCGCCGTCGTCGCCGTCCATCATGCCTACTTCGCCGAGGGTCCAGAGGAGAATCCATGCGCCGTGCCGCAGTCCGTGCTCTGTCCGTCGCGCTCGCGAGCCTGTTGAGCGCCTGTCAGCCCGCCGATCGCTCCGGAGATCGGGGGGGCGAGGGAGGGCGCCGGGCCGCGCCGCCGCCGGACGAGATCGCCCCGCCCGAGTACGGGCCCCCGCCCACGCCTGACGAGGGCGAGCCCCCGACGGCGCCAGTCGCGGAGGTCACCCTGTACGGCCAGGTGGTGGAGGCCGGGACCAACGCGCCCCTGGAGGCGATCCAGGTGACCTTCGGCGCGGCCCGGACCACCACGGACGCCGAGGGGCGCTTCACCATCCTGCTGGACCACCTCATGCAGCCCGGGGAGCGCCACCCGCTGACCGCGGCCGACATGGACGGCGAGGATCACGGCGGCGATCATCACCCCGGCAGCGTCCGCGTCGAGGCCACCGCCGAGGGCCGCCCGCCGGCGACCCCGGAGGATGGCTGGCGGATCCGGCTCCGGAAGCGCTGAAGCACATCGCGGGCGCACGCTCTGCGTGGCCTCCGCCGCTGGGATACATCCGGGCGACCATGTCCCCTCGTGAGATCCGTCGCCCGCGCTGGTTCCAACGAGCTGCCCACGTGCTGCTGGCGCTCGTGGGTGCCGGCCTCCTGGTGCCGGGCTGCGTCGAGGAGCCCTCCGCTCCCCCGCCCCCCCGGGAGGCGCCTCCACCCGCAGCGCACGCGCTCGAGCCCCAGGCGCCGGGTCCGGGCAGCGAGGGTGAGCAGGACCTCGACGCCCTCTTCCGGCGAGCCCTCGCGAACGATCCGAACAACGCCGTGGAGCTGTCGGACTACGCCAACTTCCTCGAGCAGGCCGGGCGCTATCCTGACGCCCTCGCGCAGCTCGATCACCTGAGAGACCTCGGGCAGGAGCGGCATCCAGACCGCGTGCTCCGCGCAGGCGTGCTGTTGAAGCTGGGGCACTACGACCAGGCCCGCGTGCTGCTCGAGGCGCTGCGGAGCGAGCTGGAAGACGGCGATCCCCACGGGCAACAGAGCCGGGTGCTGCAGCTGCTGGGGCGCGCCTATACGCGGCTGGGCATGCCCGAGCAGGCCGAGGCTGTCCTGATCGGGGCCCTCGAACACGAGCAGGCCCAGCAGGGCCACTGGAACCCCGCCTGTGCCTACACCGCGCTGGGCGAGCTGTATCGGCTGGAGGGCCGCGACGAGGCCGGGTTCGAGATGCTCGCCCAGGCCGCCGATCACGAGCCGGGGAACGCCTGGATCCAGTACGAGGCGGCGCTCTTCGCCTACTACTCGGGAGACCTGGAGAGCGCGCGGCGCTACCTCGCGCGGGCCGAAGCCCTTGGGGATCGGGGGCCCTGCAAGCAACTCCGCGCGGCGCTGGACGGCGGCCCCGACCAGGGCTTGCAGCTCCCGGAGCCCAGCTTCGACGCGGCGCTGCGGGCCTTCGACCGCTACGACTTCGCCCAGGCCGAGCAGCTCGTGGTCCAGGCCCTCGCCCAGGCCCCCAGCTCGGATGCCCACGCCCTGCGGGCCATGCTGCTGGTGCTGAGGCGCAGCTACCCCGAAGCGCGGGCTGAGCTGGACCAGCTCGGTCAGGGGCCGCGGGCCAGGAGGAACCAGCTGCTGATCGAGGGGCACCTGGCGCTGGTGGAGAAGGACTACCCCAGATCCGAGGCCGCGCTGCGCGAGCTCGACACCGAGCTGCAGGGCCAGCCGGATCGCCCCTGGATGGTCACCGACCCCGATCCCTGGGCCTGGCTGCTGGACGACCTCACCCAGCTCGGGCTGGGCTGGTGCGCGGCCAACCAGGGCCGCCACGAGCTTTCTCTCGAGCACTTCGCGCGCGTGCTCGAGAGAAAGCCCACGGACATCTTCGCCTTGATCGGCAGGGGCAATTCGCTGAACGCCATGGGAGACCAGGATGGCGCCGAGGCCGCGCTGCGCCGGGTCCTCGAGGTGGATCCGGACAACGCCTATGCCCAGGCCGAGCTCGGGCTGGTGGCCTACAACCGCGGCCAGGACGAGCAGGCCGAGGCCGCGTTCCGCAAGGCGCTCGAGATCGAGCCCGAGACCTACACCTGCCCCCACGAAGGCCTCGGGCTGGTCTACCTGCGCCAGGGCCGCCTGAGCGAAGCACAGGGTGCCTTCGAGCGCGCCATCGAGATCAACCCGGGCATCGAGTACCTGAAGTACAACGGGCTGGCGCGCATCTACATGCAGCAGTGCCGCTTCGACGAGGCAGCGCGGCTGATCGAGCGCTCCCTGACCAACGCCCCCTGGGTCGACGAGACCCAGGCCCTGCGGGCCGAGCTTCAGGCGTGCCAGGAGGGGGAGGGGTGCCCGGGGGGGTGCGGCGCTCCATGACCCACGCCGTCATCCTCGCCCTCACCCTCGCCTTCGCCGCGGTGGCCCCGTCGGCGCTGTCGGCATCGAGCGCCGAGACGTTGACCCTGTGCGCGGCCCCGGCCGCGCAGGACGCCCGGAAGAAGAAATGGGGCTTCGAGCGCGAGTAGGTCGAGGCATGCGTCCCGATGGAGCGACCCGTCAGGGACTCCGGGGGGCGGGGTCCCCGGCGTCGCGGTCGCGCTCCACGTGCTTCCAGTAGCCGTCCCGCTGGAGGCGCTCGCGCAGGGCGGGGTCGTCCTGGGCCTCTCCAGGCGTCGAGGAAGCCAACGCCACGCGCTGGGCGAGCCAGTCCGTGAGCGCCGCCTCCAATTCGGCGCAGGTCCCCACCGGCCGGTACTGGTTGCGATGCTCGAGGGGGTCGCTGGCGAGGTCGAACGCCTCGATCTGGTCGCTGGACGTGTGGTGCGGGTCCGCGCGGGCCGGGGGGTGCGGGATCGGAGAATGCACCACCTTCCAGGCCGGCGTACGGGCAGAGGCGGTGCGGCGGTCGGAGAGGCTGAAGGCGATGCGCTCCCCGCCCCCCCAGGGTTCGCCGCGCAGCAGGGGAACGAGGCTCGTGCCGTCCATGGTGGTGTCGGCGGGGACGGAGGCCAGCGCCAGCACGGTGGGGGCCAGATCCATGGCCTGCACCTGCTCAGCCACCCGACCTGGCCCGGGCGCCCCCGGGCGTGGGTCCATGATGAGGAGGGGGATGCGCAGGATCGTGTCGAAGTGGGCCCCGTGATCGAACAAGCCGTGCTCGCCGAGGTCCTCGCCGTGGTCGGAGACCACGATGACGACGGTCCGATCGGCGAGCCCGCGCTCCGCCAGCGCCCCCAGCAGCGCCGGCACCCCCAGGTCGTAGGCCGTGATGACGCCGTCGTACTCCGCGCGGGCCTCCTCCAGCCCAGCCTGCCACCCGAGCGCGTCCTTGGCGCGGCCAAAGGCTCGCGGCGGGCTCGCGGGGCCTCCCTGGGCGCAGATCTCCGGGTAGGGCGCCCAGCGGCAGGTGCTGGTGGCGTCGGCGAAGAGATCGGGCATGTGCAGGTCGGCGTCGTGCAGGTAGGCGAAGAACGGCTCCTCCGCCTGGTCGCGGAGCCAGGCGGCCATGGCATCGCCGGGCTGGTGGCGGTCGCCGGCCGGCCTCGGCAGGCTCTCGGCGAAGCCCAGCCGCGGGCCCTCGTCGGCGGCCAGGGTCGAGCCGCCCCAGTACACGGTGTGGTAGCCGTACAGCGCCAGGAGCGTCGGGAGTGTCTGTGCCCCGTCGGGGAGCCACCAGAGGTTGCCCTCCTGTTCGCCGAGGGCCACGGGCCAATGCCCCGAGAGCAGGCTTTCGAGGGCCGGCATGGTCCATGCAGACTGGGAGATGGCCTGCTCGAAGACCACCCCGCGCGCCGCCAGGGCGGTCAGGTTGGGGGCAATGGGCTCGCCCGCCCGCTCGGCCAGCCAGCGGTCCGCCCGCAGCGAGTCGAGGTCGATCACCAGGAAGTTGGGGCGGTCCTCCGCCTGCTCCGCGCCGCCCTCCGGGGTGCCGGCGTCCCGGCCGGCGCAAGCGCCGAGCAGGGTGGTGAGCAGCGTCAACCCCGCTGCGGAGATGGGTCGGGCCGCGGTCATCTGCGGAGGGTAGCACGACCCGAGCATTCCGGGGATCGGGGGCTGGTGGGTGCAGCTCCCTGTGTGTTCCGCGGGAGCTTCTTGATGGTCATGGGCTGACCTCCTGAACTACTACTCGCGAAAGTCCTCTCGGCACGAGAGGACTTTCGCGAGTAGTAGTTCACGCGCCGCAGGCGCGCGCGCCAATAGGGCGCGGGGGAGGGGGAGCGCCAGCGGTGCGGGGGGGGGGCGCCCGCCCCCCCCAACAAAAAGCCAGCGCGGGGCGGTGCGGTCACCGTGGGTTTGGGGGGGGGCCCCGCGCGGCCGGCGCGCGCGCCATGTGGGGGGGGGGGGGGGGGCGCGCCCGGGGGGGGGGGGCGGGCCCCCCCCCCCCCCAAACAAAAGGCCAGCGCGGGGCGGTGCGATCACCTTGGGTTGCGGGCGGAGCCCCGCGCTGCGGGTCTTCTACCTCACCCACACCACATCGCTCGCTCCGCGGCCGAAGGTCTCGGGGTGGTACATCTCCTCGGCCTTGGTGGGCGGCACCACGAAGCGGCCCGGGGTGGTGGCGGTGGCCACGTAGGTGTAGGTGTGCACACCCTCCCACAGCAGCGTGGTGAAGGCCTCGACGCGCTCGTCGCGCAGGTTCTGGTGCTCGTACCAGGCGCGGCGCCACCACCAGTAGGGCTCCGTCTGGGCGCTGGGGTCCTCGGGGATGGTGCCGGTGACCGCCAGCTCCGGGTTCATGGGCTCCAGGCCGGCGGGCAGCGGGTCCACCAGGGCCACGTGGGTGCGGCGCGCGGGGGCCACCATGGTCAGGCGCACCCGCACGCGGGCCCCGGCGCGGATCGCCCAGGACCCGTCGGGCTGGCGCACCACGTCGGCGGCCTCGTCCACGGGCTCGTAGCGGCGCTCGACCGCGAAGCCGTAGTCGGCGGCCTGCTGCACGAGATCGTGCGGGGCGTAGCGCATGCCCACCCGGTAGTACATGCGGCCCGGGCCCTCCTTGGCCAGGATGAGATCCTGCGCCCCCCGCTGCTCCGCGAGCCAGGCCATGGGCAGCTCGGTGGTGGCGCGCTCGGTGGTGCGCCCGCGGAAGGCGTGCTCGCCCGCGTAGCCCTGGCCGAACCAGGCCCGCGCCAGGAAGTCCGGGGTCGCGCCCTCATACGTGCGGAAGTAGCGGTCCATGGCCAGCAGCACGAAGCTGTTCTCCTGGGTGGAGGACCAGCGGCCGGCCACGCGGTGGTCCAGGAGGCCCTGCACCACCTTGACCACCAGGTCGTGCTCGGGCCTGACCTGCATGAGGGCGTCCAGCAGCACGGCGTCGGTGCGGCGGCTGGAGTGCAGGAGGACGTAGTCGTTCTCGTCCGTGTAGCTCACGTCCCACTGGGCGGTGGCGGCGGTCTCGGTGGCGCGGTTGTCCAGGTGGCGCAGGATGGGCTCGACCTGTTCGTCGCCCTTCGCGGCCAAGGTCGGCAGGATCCAGCCCAGGGCCTCCATGGGCAGGCCCTCGATCCCGCCCTCGGCCAGGAGCCGCCGGGCGCGGGCGCTCTCGTCGTCGCCGTGGAGGTGCCGTACGTGCACGCTGTAGGCGATGAGCGCCCAGCGGGCCTCCCGCGACCACCAGTACGGGATGTGGCTCTCGATGTCGCCCAGGTAGGACATGGCGCGGTTCAGCACGTGGTTGGGTACGTCGAAGCCTTTCTGCTCCGCGAGCACCAGGGCGTGGGCGGTGTAGACCGTGACGTAGGGGTGGTCGGGCATGCCGGGCCAGAAGGAGAAGCCTCCGTTCCAGTGCTGGCGGCGGTCGATGCGTTTGATCTCGGCCTGGACCGCGGCGCGCAGCTCGTCGGCCGGGGGCAGGCCCTCGGCGTCGAAGGCGTCGAGCACGTCCTTCAAGGCGGCCACCGCCAGGATCTTGGAGGCGATCTGCTCGGTGCAGTCGAAGGGGTAGGAAGCCAGGTACAAGACCGCGTCGGTCAGCGCCGAGAGCGCGGTGGAGGAGGTGGTGACCTCCAGCCCGCCGAACTGGGGCCAGGCATCGCGTGGAGCCTCCACCGGGATGGCCGCGGCGCCCTCGTCGATGGTGCCGTAGGTGGCGAAGGCCTCGGTGGTGGCCGGGGTCCAGACGGGCAGCTCGAAGGTGGCGGCGTCCGTGAGGTCGCCGGAGACGGCCACGGCCTGGAAGCGCGCGGTGCCGGCCAGGCGGGCGGCCACGGGGATGCGCACCTCGCGCCGGTCGTTGGGCGGGACCACGAGCTGCAGGCCGCCGGTGCGGGCGCCATCCTCCTCCTTCTCCACCGCGCCGATCACGCGGGCGTTGGCCACGCGCAGGGCGAGATCCACGGTCAGGGGGCGGTCGGTCTGGTTCTGCACCAGGAAGGGCAGCTCGGCGCGATCGCCGAAGTTCAGGAAGCGCGGTGGGGAGGGGCGCAGCATGAGCGGCTTGCGCGCGGTGACGCTGGTATCGGTGCTGCCGAAGGAGTGCTCGCTGTCCACCGCCACGGCCATGATGCGGTAGCGGGTCAGCGAGTCGGGCAGCTCCAGCGGGACGACCGCGTGGCCCGCTTCGTCGGTGAGGACGTGCGGCGCGAACAGGGCCAGGGCGGAGAAGTCGGCGCGGACCTCGATGGCCGGGCCGGCGGGCTCGGCGATCGCGGGCTTGTCGCCGGCCACCTCGCAGGGCGCCGGCGGAGGCCTGGGCGCGGCGGAGGACTCGGGCGCGGACTTGGAGAGGGCCCGCTTGCGCTCCCCGCCGCTGTCCTTCTGCATGACCATGTCCATGACCATCGCCTCGTCCTCGGCGTAGCCTGCGGCGCCGCCGGCGCCGTAGGCCGAGCCGGAGGGCATGGACTGGCCGACGGCGTTGGACGCGGCCGCCTCGGGCTTGCCGAGCACCACGGCGTCCCGCAGCCAGGCCTGCTGCAGGCCGGAGCCGCGCAGGGCGTAGAAGACCTCCAGCGGGTCGGGCAGGCGGTAGCCGGTGAGCGCCAGGACGGACTCGTCCACGGCCACCACCGCCACCTCGGCGCGCACGGGGCCGCCGCTGGCGTCCAGCACGGTGAGATCGAGCGTGGTGTCGCCGCCGGGCTCGAGCGTGGCCTCGCGGGGGGTGACGGTGACCGCCAGGGTGCGGGTGCGCGGGGGGACCTTCAAGGTGAGGCTGCCGTGGGCCTCGGCCACGCGGCGGGCCTTCTCGGGCAGGGGCTCGCCCCGGTCGTTCGTGCGGGCCTTGCTGCCCACCACGTCCACCTCCAGGGTGACGCCGGGCACCCAGGCCTCGGTCACGGGCAGGCGCAGCACGGCGCTGGCCTCCTCGAGGGTGAGCCGGCCGGTCTCCATGACGCCGTCGCGGCTCAGGGTCCAGAGGGCCTCGGCCGGGTAGAACGGCGCCACCAGGAGCAGCTCCGCGGTCTCGCCGGGCTGCCAGTCGTCCGCGTTCGGGACGATCTGGACCTGCTCCATGGACACGCCGCGGTCCGGGGTCAGGCTCAGGCCGCCGGCGATCCAGAGGCGGACGGCGGTCTCGTTGGGCCGGCCCTCGGCGTCGGTCACCCGGGCCAGCAGCTCGTACTGGCCGCCTTCGGGGGCCGCGACCTGCCAGGCCAGGGCCTCCTCGGCGGAGGTGAGGTCGGTGGCCTGCAGCTCGGTGCGGACCTCGCGCCACTGCCCGTGGGCGTAGCGCCAGTCCAGCCGGCGGAAGGCCAGGTGCACGGGGGCGTCGGCGATCTGGTGGCCGTCGATGTCCACGGCCAGGGCGCCCACGTCAATGGGCTGGCCCTGCTCGTAGAAGGGGCGATCGGTCTTCAGGCCGACGTAGAGGGCGGCGGGGTGCAGCACGAGGTCCTGGCCACTGGCCCAGCGCTGGCGGTTCTCGTCCATGACCCCGGCCTCCACGTGCACGGCCACGGGGCGCGGGGGGTCGAGCGAGAGGAAGTCGATGCGGACGTGGTGCTCGCCGCTCGCGTCGGTGGTGCCGGAGAGGGTGGCCTGGCCGGACAGCGCGCTGTCGTCGTCCCGCACCCACCACCAGGGGGACCAGGTGCCGAACTGCCAGTCGGACAGCCCCGGAGGGGCGTAGCTGCCGGGCTGCCAGGACACGAGCCAGTCGGCATCGGCGTTGGGCAGGGCACCGCCGGCGTAGTACGCAGCGCTCACCCCGGGTCGGGCGTGCTCGCCGAGCACGTAGGGGCGCTCGTCCAGGCTGGTGACCACCTCGAACTCTGGGCGGCGGAACTCCTGGATCTGGAAGTTGTGGTAGTAGGTGGTGTTGGTGAGGCCGCCCGCACCCACGTTCAGTTGCAGGGTGGCGTCGCCCAGGTTGGGGGTGTCGGGGAGCTGCAGCGCGAGATCGAAGCCGCCGGACTCCGACACCTCGCCATCGCCCTGGCTCATCTCGTTGCCGTATACGTCGGTGAGGCGCCAGTGCAGGCTCCTGCCCGCCCCGGCGAAGGCGTGCAGGTCGCCGCCGGGGGCGGTGTCCAGGCGCCGGAGCCAGCCCTTGACCCGCACCTCTTCCCCCGGACGGTACATCTTGCGGTCGTCGAAGACGTACCAGGCCACGCTCTGGGGCGTGGGATGCGCGTACCAGGTGCCGGACTCGTTCCACCAGCTCTGCTGGTCGGGCAGCAGGGCCTCATCTTTGCCCAGGCGCGCGATCAGGGCGTGGGGGCCCTCGCTGGTGGTGTAGGCGGGGAGCGTGGCCAGGCCCTGGGCGTCGCTCGTGACAGCGCCCTCTTCGCCCAGCAGGGAGAGCTCCACACCCTCCAGGGGGTGGCCGTCGGACAGCGAGGTGGCCCAGCCGCGCACCTCATCCTGATCCACGCTGGCCACCAGGCCGAGGTCCGTGGCCTGGACCCAGGCGACGAGGTTCACCCGGGCCCAGCGCTCCTTGGGCTGGACCGTGGGCTCGACCCAGACCAGGAGCTGCCCCTTGCCGTCTTTCAGATAGGGCGAGAGATCGAGGTCGGTCTCGATCAGCTCGTCATCGACGTAGTTCTCGACCTTCACGGTCAGGGTGGCCACCAGACGCCCGGGGACTCGGCCGAAGAAGTCGTCGTACTGCGCCTCGCGCATCCACTTCGAGACCCTGGGGTAGTCCTGCACGTCCTGCTTCCAGACGCGCAATTTCAGGCTCCTGTGGTTGACACTCCAGACCGGGAAGGCCGGGGGCGCCGCGGGATCGAGCACCACGAAGTCGCGCCCGGGGCCCTGCAGGCTGCGCTCGGCGCGGCCGACGGCGAAGGTGCGCTGCTCCGGCTGGCCCAGGGTCTGGCCGAAGGTGTCGCGCAGCTCGGGCGGCAGGGTGACGGTGTAGCGGGTCTTGGACTTCCACTGCGCGGTCAGCGTGAGGTAGGCACCCTGCCCCTCGACCCTCAGGCCCTCCACCTCGGGGCTCACCTGGATGGGGACGTCGGCCAGCGTGGCTTCGTCCAGGGGGTTGTTCAGGTACAACCAGAACGAGCCCTGCGGGTTGCAGCCGTCCAGGCCCCAGGAGCAGTCCTGGCTGCTGATGGCGAGCGGGTGGTAGGTGTAGAAGCCGCCGCTCCAGTCGTTGCAGGTGGTGATGGGGCCTTCGGCCGAGGGGGCGCCCTTGGCGAGGGTGACGGTGTAGGAGGTGCCGGGGGTGAGGGGCTCGGCGGGCATGAGCGCCAACCAGCGGCCCTCCACGGCGTGCTCCACCAGGTAGGAGATGCCCTCGTCCGCGGCGATCTCCTCGGGGGTCGCCGGCCGCAGGGTGACGGGGTGGGCCCCGCCGCGCAGGTGCACGAAGGGGGTGATGGCTGCGGGGTCCACGCGCTGGTCGAAGGCCAGGAAGATCACGGGGTCCAGCGCGTGGGGCCCGTCCACGGGGCTCCGGGTCCGCACCTGGACCGGGGGGGTCTCGAAGGTCCAGGTGAGGGCCTCGGACAGGGCGTTGCCGGTGGCGGATCTGGTGCCCGCGGGGATCTCGACGGTGTACTCCGTGGCCATGGGCAGACGCGGGTCGGGATCGAACAGGAGGGTCTTGGTGCCGAGCCAGCGCCAGGCGCCTTCTGGCTGGGGGCTGAGCCGGGCCGGGACGGTCTCGGCGGCCTGCTCCTGGGAGGTCACGGCCACCATGGGCTGGGAGAAGGTGACCGAGACGTGGGGTGCGAGGGGGACGGCGCCCTCGGGGGCCCAGCGCAGCACCTTCAGGGGGCCCTGCTCCACCTCGGGGGCGGCGGGCGGCTCCGGGGGTGTCAGCATGCGCACGTCCGCGCCCGTGCGGGGCGGGGGCAGGGAGGCCGGGCGCAACGCGAAGTCCTTGCCGAGGTCCTCCTCCGGCAGATCCGGCAGGCGCGCCAGCAGGGCTGCGGTGCGAGCGTCTGTCAGCGGCTGTGCCGGGCCCGAAGGGTTCGCCTCGACCTCGGGGCGCGGCGGCTCGTCCTCGCTCAGGCGGACCACCAGGCCCTGCCGCTCGGGGGTGAGGTCCATCTCCAGGGGCTCGGCCACAGCGATGGTGGTCGAACCGTCAGCTTCGATGAACGAGTCATCGCAGCCCGCGGGGGACTGGTTGCCGAGCAAGAGCGCGACCAGGGCGAGGGGCAGGGGGCGCATGAGACCTCCGGGGCCAGAGTGGCCGGGCGGGGAACGACCGAGGTGCGATGTCCCTTACGCCGGGGCGAGGGCGGGGGGTAGGGGCCTACCGGATCTCCCCTTCCTCCATCAGCGTCCAGGCCTGTTCCATGGCCTCACCGTCGTGGAAGAGGAAGTTGTGGGTGCCCTCGGGGTACTGCACGAGGCCGCCGGTCCGACCGTCCGACACGAAGAGGATGGCCGAGCCGATGGCGCCCATGGACCACCCGGTGGGCTCGCCGTCTTCGGTCATGGCCTGGAACGCCCGCTGCAGGGGATCGGGCACGAAGAAGCTGCCCGGAGGCTGGGTGTCGGCGGGGATGCACTGCAGCATCAGGGGCTCCCAGTCGGCCGGGTCACACTCGCCGGGATCGCTGAACACCTCGGGGTCCAGCAAGGTGCCGGCGATGGCCGCGATGGCGGAGAAGTCGGTGGTGGCCGCGGCGGCGGCGCGGGCCAACTCCAGCAGGGCCTCGCGCTCGGCCTCCAGCCCGGCGGGCACTGTGGGCTCCACGATCACCGGGTAGAGCCAGTCGCCGGGCGCGACCTCCAGCTCCAGCTCGAAGTGCTCCACGCCGCCGTCCGCGGCCAGGTCCCAGCGCCCCACCTCCTGCCCGAGGGGCGCGGACTCCAGGGCCTCGTCGCTGGCCACCGCCACGCCGTGGATCAGGCGCAATTGCCCGGCGGGAGCGCGGGCGGTGCCGACCCGGACGGTGACCACCTCGCCCGATGTCACCGGGACCTCGTCGCCCTGGAGCCCGCGGCCGCTGGCAGCATCGACCTCGAGGAGCACCTGGGGGCCGGCCGGGGAGCGGGACACGAAGGTGTGCCGCGCGCGGACTCCTGCCAGCACGGCGTCGAGGTCGGCGGCCCCTTCCACCAGCACGCGGGTGGCGGGGAAGCCCGGCAGGAAGAGGATGTGGCGGTCGCTGCCCCCGACCACGGCGGGGTGCACACCGCGCGCGAGCATGGCCTCGTGGAGGACCAGGGCTTCGCCCCCAGCGTGCAGCGCGTGGGCCTGGAGCGCCCGGCGCCAGAAGGGGCTGGCCGCGCCGTGGCGCGCCTCCCAGTCCGCCAGGGTGGTGGCGTCCGCCGCCGGTACGCTGAGCGCCCAGCCCGTGTTCCAGACCTCCAGGCTGTCCGCGGTCCTCAGGTCCCAGGCGAAGGGGTAGTTGGCGGCCATGGGGTGGTTGATGGAGAGGTTGGCGCCCAGCGCGTGCACCGTCTCCACCAGGGCGCGCACGTCGTCCACGTCCACGCCGTCGCCGTCGCCGTCCACGGTGACGGGTGCCGTGATCCCGTGCAGGTTGGCCTCGCCGGGGGGCAGGTTCCACTCGGCGCCGGGGATCAGCACCAGGCGCTCGCTGGCGAAGGCCGGGTCGGCGGCGGCGCGCACGTCGTCGTGGTCGGTGAAGGCCAGAAAATCGAGCCCGTGCCCGTGGTGCTCGGGGTGGGCCGCCAGGAAGGCGGGGTCCTCCAGCGCCTCGGCCATGGCGATCTGGGTGGCCACGGCGTCGAAGCCGTCCGGGGAGTAGCTCGTGTGGGTGTGCAGATCGCCCACCAGCCAGCCGTCCGCGGCCGAGAGCAGGTCCTCGAAGGTCGGCGTGGCGAGCGGATCGCTGTCCGTGGGGCTGTCGCGGGCCGCGGGGGCGCAGGCGGCGAGCAGCAGGAGGAGGAGGACGACCGCGCGCACCCCGTCACTCCCGCGGCACGCGGAGCTCGTCGAAGATCGCGGCGTTCACCGTGCTCATCCGCTCTGTCAGCTCCTCGTAGATCTCATCCTGCTGGTTCACCAGGCCCCAGTTGTTGTCCTCGCCGTCCAGGGAGCGGCCGCCCTGGGGCTGGTCCACCCACTCGAACCAGTGGTAGCCCACCACCAGGGGCTGGGCCTGGTGCTCGCGGGCGTAGGCCTCGAAGGCGTCGGCGCGCTCGGTCTGGGTGTCGTAGGTCGGGTAGAAGAAGGGCCAGGAGTTGGGCAGCCCGGAGTCGGCGGCGCGGAAGCCGAACTCGCTGATGAGGATGGGCAGGTCCACGTGCTCGGCCAGGGCAGCGAAGCCGTCGGCGGGATCCAGCCCGCCGCTCACGTCGAGGGCCCCCTCGGCGATCCCGTCCCGGAAACGGTAGTTGTTGATGGAGAGGACGTCCACGTGGCGGGCGGCGGCCTCGTAGACCTCGAGGCGGGTCAGCACGCTCACCTCGCGGTTACCCAGGATCAGGTGGTTGGGGTCCCGGGCGCGGAGGGCGGTGACCACGGTGGAGAAGTAGTGCTCGGCCGCCATGCTCAGGAAGCCCGCGGTCAGGGGGCGCTCGGTGTCGGAGCAGTCCTGGTCCAGGGCGTCCCAGCCCCCGGTGGCCGCCAGCATGGTGTCGCGATCGGCGAAGGCCGTGCCCAGGGCGCTGTTCACCGCCTCGACCCCGCCGAGCTGCTCCAGCAGGAAGTCCACGGCTACGGCCTTGCCCGGGGCCTCGGCGCCCATCTCCAGGTAGGCCTGCAGCAGGGTATCCAGGCCGCGCCAGTCCGGGCCCCAGGAGATCTCGTTGTCCAGGAACCAGCCCAGGATGTTGGGCTCGTCCGCCGACGTGGCGAGCGCGTCCGCCTCCTGTTCGACGCTGGCGGGCCAGGCGGGGTCGAACCAGTCGGTGCGCGTGCCGTCGAGCCAGTCGTACCCGGCGATGTACAGGATGGGGGTGGCGGCCATGAAGGGCAGGGTCAGCTCGTGGGTGGACCAGGCGCCGGTGGTGTTGAGGCCCCAGCTCTTCAGGCGCGCGGTCTCCGCCTCGGCCCAGGCCTCGTCGCTGCCGTAGATCGCCGCCACGGCCTCGGCGTAGAGCTGCTCCCCGGTCTCGGCGTCCGTGTCGCCGTGGGGGTTGACGCTGTTGACGCCGAAGGACCAAATCGGGTGCCCTTCGGGGGTGACCAGCCACCAGCGGTCGCAGAGCTTCTCGGTGCGGAAGAAGCCGGTGGCCTCCAGGCTGACGCGCAGGTCGCCGCCCCAGGGGTCGGGGGTGTGTGCGCCTTCGGGCGCGACGCAGGGGTCCTCGGGGAGGGCGCTGTCCGCGGTGCTGTCCCGGGGTGTGGGCGTGCAGCCGAGGGCGGCGGTGAGGGGGAGCAGCCAGGGGAGGTGTCGCACGGCAGCCGCTCCTACCAAGGTGTGTGCTCCTCGTTGATGATGCAGCCGACGCTGGAGCGGACCTCGAAGTCCAGGGGGTGCCCGGCCGTGATCTCCACCTGGTCTCGGGTGTAGCGGGACAGGACGTAGGTCTGACGCTCGGACTGCAGGTAGGCCTGCATCAGGCTGGCCGGGATGGTGAGCGAGCCGTCGTCCTCGGTCTCGCAGCGGAGGCGGGGGCCCATGGCCAGGTGGACCTCCTGCAGCATCTCCCAGCGCACGCGGGCGCCGTGCTCGCCGGAGGGGGTCCAGGTGATGGTGAAGTCCTCGTCGGGGCTGGGCAGCGTTTCGCAGGGGAGGGTGGCCTCCAGGGGGGCCGGGCCGGTGGCGGTGGCGGTGAAGGCGGGCAGGTCGGCGCCGGGTGCCTCCAGGGTGACGGTGTCGCCCGGCTCGAACAGCTCCGCGGGCTCCTGCTGGGTGTCGCCGTAGACGTCGGTGAGCTTCTCCAGGGTGATGGTGCGGCTCGTGCCGGAGAGGGTGATGGTGCCCGCATCGCCTACTACGGGCGCGTCCACGCAGGCCTCGCCGCCGAGGCAGTAGGTGTCGGCCGGGCAGTCCGAGGGGCAGCCCCCGCTGCAGCTCTGTAGGACCGCCAGCTCGCACTCGCCCTCGGTGACGGTGACGCGGAAGATGCCCTGGTCGCCGAGCATGTCCGCGCAGCCGAAGTTCCAGTCGCCGACAATCCCAGCCTCCCAGGGACCGTCCAGCGGGCCCCAGACCTGGACCTGCCCTGTGTGCTCGTCGTGGAGCTGATCGTAGTGCTCCACCACGGCGATGCGGCCCACCAGGCCATCATGGACATCGGTGTCGGTGTCGGTGTCCGAGTCGGTGTCGGCGTCGGTGTCGCCTTCGGGGGAGGTGTCGTCCTTGTCGTCGCCGCAGGCGGGGGTGAGGGCCAGGGCGAGGGTGAGGAGGGGGATGAGGTGGTGCGGGCGCATGGGCGGGGCTCCTAGGGTTGGGCCTCGGGCGGCGGCACCCACCAGCCCGAGAGATCGAGCTCGACGGCGTCGAAGGGCTCGGCCCGGACGCGGGCGTCGTCACCCCAGGCGCCGATCCGCGCCCAGAAGGGTTCGGCGCGCCGGTAGACCTCGAGCAGGCGCTCGGCGGGATCCACGAGCCAGACGTGGACCACTCCGGACCGGCCGTAGATCTCCATCTTGACCCCGCGGTCGCGGCGGGCGGTGCCTCTGGACAGGATCTCGCAGACCCAGTCGGGCACCAGCGTGAAGGCGGTGACGACAGGGAAATCCGGCATACGCTCACGGCGCCAGCCGGCCAGGTCTGGCACGATCACGTCCGGGCCGAGGTGCAATTCGGGCTCGGGCAGGATCCACCATCCGCCGGGGCCACCGCCCCTACGGCGCAACCCGAACGCAGCGAGATCCGCGCCCATGGCGCCCGCGGCGAGGGCATGATCGGATCTTGGACGCGGACTCAGGACGAGCTCGCCCGCGAGGATCTCGGCCACCTGCTCCGGGGGTGCTTGGAGCACGTCGTCGTAGGAGACAGGGCTGCGCGCAGGTTCGGACATGGGCACCTCGGGGGGAGTGTAGCATGGGGGGCGATCCGCCAGGCCGCCGAACGGCACGGGGGTCATGCCCCCGCCCTTGCACCAGGTCTCCGGGTCAAGCCCCCGGAAGTGCCCCATCGCAGGCTCCGACGCGCCAGCCATCCAGCGAAAAACGGCTTTCGATCGTGCGTGGGTTCCGGTGAAGCCCCGCCGATGGTGCATGTTGGGGGGCTTGACCTTCCGCGGTGGTGCGGGATGGGGGGCTTGACCCGCCGGGGCTCGGGCGCCGCCGGGGGCCGGGCGCCCCTCAGACCTTCTCGCCCCGCTTCCTGAGCGCGTTCGTCGCGAAGCCCCAGAGCTGCGCCACCTGCGCGTCCTGGACCCCAGCGGCGCGTAGGGGGGTGAGGGTCGCGAGGACGGCACGGAGCCACGCGATCCTTTCTGCGCGGGAGGTCACCAGCAGGTAGAAGTTCCACTGGAAGATCGCCAGATCCCTGCGCAGGTCGGCGCGGTTCGGCTCGGCCCCCACGAGGTCGCGCATCACTTGGAGGGACTCCTCGAAGAAGCGCCGCGCCTCGTCGCCCCGGCCGGCATCGATCGCCAGGTTCCCGAGGTTGTGGAGGGAGACGGACAGCTCCCTGCGCAGGTCCGCGCGGGCGGGCTCGGCCGCCACCAGCGCGCGCAGGTTGGCGTGCTGGGCGCGCGCCACGCCCTGGGCCGCCAGGCTCCAGCCGCGCGGCGCGAGCCACTGTCGGGCCCGCCACACCGAGGCCTGGAAGCGTTCACCCCGTGGGGTGCTCGAACGGGCCGCCGCCTCCAGCGCCCCGAGTACGGCCCGCGCCGCCGGGCTGCCCGCCTCCTCCATGCCCCATACCGGCCCCAGCGCGCACACGGCGGCCCCGAGCAGCGCCGTGCGGGTCGGCTCGTCCTCGAGGTCGAGGAGCGCGGCCAGGGGGGCGCCTTCCCCTGCCGCGACACAGCGCGCCGCCAGGATCTGCAGCGCCCCCACCAGCTCCGCGAAGGGTTCCCGCGCCCCGTCCTTCGCGGCCACCTCGGCCCAGCCCAGCAGATCGGCCGGCGCGGGCAGGGCGCGCGGCGCCAGGCGGCGCGAAAGCTCCCGCAGCAGCACCAGCTCGCAGAGCGCCTGGTGGACGAAGGTAATAGGCCACCAGACGCCGGTCGCAGCCGAAGCCCTCCAGGGCCGGGCGCAAGAGGATCGAGGCCGAGACCAGCGCCTCGATCGGGTCGAGCCGCGCGGCCACCGCCGCGATGCCGTGCTGCGCCACGAGCGGCCCGCGCCAGGCCTCGACCCAGGCGTCGGCCACCTCGGTGGGCAGATCCGGGCGGCGGCGGTCGAAGAGCTCCCGGCCCATGCTCGCCAGGGCCTCGCGCAGCACGGGCAGCTCGGCCTCCAGGGCGGCGAGGTGGGCGGCGAAGAGCCGAGCCTCGTCGAGCGCCTGCGGCGGGCGCGCGACACCGCGGAAGGTCTCGTGGAAGACGTGCAGGTGAAGCGGCGAGCACAAGAGCGCCCGCAGGGCCGGGTCCAACTGGGCCCGCTGCACCGGGCAGGCGCGCTCCGGCAACGCCTCCTGGCGCCGGCGGTAGGCCCGTTCACCCTCGCCCTCGTCGAAGGGCCGCAGCGACAGGTAGGGCACCTCGCGCCGCTCCCGGGTGTCCAGGAACGCCTGGAGGTGGCGCTCGTTCGCGAACACACCGCCGGCATCGCCGAGTGCCTGCCCGCGGCGCTCCAGCGATCGGTAGGCCCCGGCGCGCATCGACAGCACGAGGCGCAGCCAGGGGTGGCGCGCCAGGTCCGGCAGGAAGCGGTCCAGGGCGCCCACGAGGTCTCCGAAGCGCTCGGCCTCGTTCAGTGCGTCGAGCACGAGCCAGGTGCGCCGGTCCGCCGCCGTGTCGCTCGGGGCGGACTCCGCCAGTCGGGCGACGAGCGCGCCGAGGTCTGGGAAGGCGCCCTCGTGGACCCCGGCGCGCCGGGCGACCGCGTCGGCCAGCAGGCGGTCGGCGGTGAGGCCGGCGTCACCCGCGAAGGCCGCGCGGCCGGAGAGGAAGAGCACCACGTCGGCGCCACCCTCCCGCTCCCGCGCCTCGCCCGCGGAGAGCAGGCCATCCACGAGCCGGCAGCAGAGCGAGCTCTTGCCCGCGCCCGCCTCGCCGAGCAGAAGCAGCGCGCGGCCCGGGGCCTCCAGGCAGCGCTCCGCGAGATCGTCCACCCCGGCGCGCGGGATGTAGCAGGCAGGCAGGTACTTCCTGCCGAGCAAGCTGGAGAGCTCCTCGGCGGCGGTGGCCCCCGACCAGGCGGCCAGCGCCCAGGGCGTGGTCCCCTCCCGGCCGAGCCCGAAGTCCACCCGCTTCCTGGCCACCGCAGCCTGGAACGCCGCGAGGTGGGGGACGGAGCTGCCGTGGCAGCGCACGCCGAGCAGGCTCAAGCGCTTCGGGCGGACGGCCTCGAGCAGGAGCGCAGGCTCGGGCTCCTTCGGGGAGGACGGCGCGAGGTCCGCGTCGGGCACGAGCAGCGGGTAGACCGGCAGGGCGCGCTCCCCCACCGCGGCCGCCAGTCCCGTGGCACCGAGCGCCGCGGCCCAGCCCGGCCGGGCGGGCTCGGGGGCGAATTCCAGGCGCGGCCCGTGCAGCCGTGCGGCGCTCTGCAGGGCGCCCTCCTCGGCCCGCAGCAGCAGGAAGGCCCCCGGCGGGTACAGCCGCCCCACCAGGGCCTCGACCACCGGCCGGAACCGCTCCAGCAGGGCCGCGTCCCGGCCGGGATCGACGCGGGTGGCCTGGCGGTGGGCCCGGTCGTTGCGCATCTTCCAGAGCGCGTCGTTGAGGCTCTTCGCCTCACCGGAGTTCCCCCCAGCCCCGCGAGCAGGGCGGCCTGGGGCCCAGGCCCGACGCTCACCGCCAGCCAGCCCTCGACCAGGCCCGGAAAGAGGGGAGGGCGCTCGGGCCGCTCCTTTGGAAAGTCGCCGCGCCAGTGCTTCGCCAGCGCCCCGCAGAGGTTGCTCCACTCCTGCCAGTGCGGCTGGCGCAGCCCGTTCACCGCGGCCGCCACCCGCCGGCAGGTGGCCTCGGCGGCGAAGTGATCGGCGAGCAGCAGCAGCGCGCACAGGCGCATGGCCTGGAAGCCCGCGAAGAGCAGGTTCTCGAGCTGGTCCGAGGCGGAGAGCGAGGGATCGGCCGCGTAGCGCAGCGGGAAGGCGACCGGGAAGGGCAGGGCCTCGAGGTCCAGGATGCCCGGGGAAGGCGGCTCGACGGCGGGCAGCGCCACCACGGCGTCGCAAACCTCGCAGTACCAGCCCCTGCGCACGAGCTCGAGCACGACATCCGGATGGCGTGGGCAGGTAGGCATGGGCGGTCCTCGCGGGTGGGCTCGGGTGGGGTGGCCCAGGCGTTGGACAGGGGTGACTTGTTCCTGCCCCTCTTCGTGGCGTCCGAGTGGGCCGACGCGTCGGCGGGCCTGCGGTGGAGTGCGGGGAGGGCCGCACCGAACCTACCATCTTGCGATCAGGGTTCTACGGGCTGAGCATCGCTGAGAGACAGCCTGGAAGGCCACGACCCAAGAGGGGCGCGCCCACCGGGAGCTCGGCTCGTTGCTCCGCCACGTCCGGGGCTCGACTCCCCGCCGGCACGCCTGCGGGGATCGGCGCTCCCGCGCCTGTCTTGCCCGCCGAGGGTCCACCGGACCCTCGGCCCCCTGCTCCCGCAGGTGCCTCGCCCGCCCCGGCCCCCCCGGGGCCCGAGCCCCCGGGGGCTCGCCCCAGCCCCTCGAATTCGGCGCGCTGGGCGCGCCCACCCGGGGCTCGGTTCGTCGCTCCGCGACGACCCCTGCTCCCGCAGGTGCCTCGCCCGCACGGGCCCCACCGGGGCCCGTGCGCCGGGGGCTCGCCCCAGCCCCTCGACTTCGGCGCGCTGGGCGGGAGAGCCTCTGCCCCCGGTCCTGACGACCACTGGCCTCGCCAGGGCCGGGCCGGCCCTCGCGCGGCCGCTGGGCTCGCGGGTCGGGTGGGCTCGGGGCTGTCGCTGCCTCTGCCGGCTACTCCTTCAGCCCGTGCCGCTCGGCCGCCTCGACCACCTCGGCACCCCAGGCGAGCAGGCGTTCCACCTCTTCATCCGTGAACGCCCGGTCGATCAGGCACTTCACCTCTCGTCCGGCGGGCTGGAACAGACCCGTCGCCCGGGCCCGCTCTCGAAGCTGGCTGATGATCTCCTCCGGCACACGGGTCTTCGCTCCGAGGCCTCCGCGCTGCGCGGTCAGGGCCGTGTAGATGGACTGCTTGAAGACCGAGCCGGGGGGGTAGGCGAAGAAGACGACGACATGGCTGCCCCGCAGATCGGCGTTGACCGAGAACCCCTTGACACCCCAGTGGATCGGGAGGCCGCGTTCATCCGCCCAGGTCAGGAGGCGACCGAGCACCCGGCGGCCGTCTTCATCGAGGCTGGCCAGGAAGCTCTCGGGGGCCACGACGGGCAGCGAGCCGGCGGCGACCTGCTGCGGGCGCCCCGCCTCCCGGCCCACCACGATCTCCTGGGTGAGCAGCCTCCGACCTCCCTCCGCCTGGAAGAAGCTGAACTCCACGCAGGTCGCCCGGAGCCCCTTCCCGCGCAGGAACGCGGCCGTCTGGCGGATGGGCGCCGTGATCTGTTGACCCACGATCACGATCCGCTGGTCCTTGTTGAACGCCACGGCCTCCGAGGTATCGAGCTTGAAAACCGCGCGGTGATGCTCCGCCAGATCCATGGCATCGTCGCCCAGATAGGCCCTCAAGATCGTCTCCAACTGGGCTGTCCCGAGTTGGGCGACGAACGACACATACTCCAACGCCTGGGCCAGGGTGTCCCGTGGGGTACGATCCCGCTTGAGCTCGATGACGACGAGATCTCCCTGCCGGTCTACGCCCAGCAGATCGATCACCGTCCCCAGGTTCGTGACGACCTGGCGGCCGATGATCAGGAGGGGGCCGTCCTCCAGGATGCCGTCGGGGTTCCCTTCGAGCCAGCGCTCCAGGACGGCCTCCTCGTGGCCGACCGCGAAGGGCTTCTGGACATACTCGGTGAACCGTTCATTGGCCTCGATCCGGAAAACGCGCATGGTGAGATCTCTCCGTGGGGTTGGTGGTGGTCTACCCCGTTCGGGCGACCGTGGGGTTCGTCCCCACCCCCACCCCGCCCCCGGGTTACCGTCCCCGCATCGCTCCTCGCCGCCCGAGCCCCCATGCGCATCGCCATCCTCAGCCCCAACCTCAGCCGCGATCCCTCCATCGTGGACATCGGGGTCACCTACCTGGCGACCTGGCTCGATCAGCGCACCGCTCACGACGTCAGGATCGTGGACTTCACCTACCACGCCGGGGACTGGCGCCAGCACCTTGCGCGGCAGATCGAGGCCTTCAAGCCGGATATCGTGGGGATCTCCTCGGTCTCCATGTACATGCAGTACATCCGCCCCATGCTCCGGGAGATCAAGGCACGCTGGGGCCTGCCCACCATCCTCGGCGGCTACCACGCCTCGCTGCAGCCCGAGGAGAGCATCGCCGAGCCCGACGTGGACGCCATCTGCATCGGCGACGGCGAGTACGCGCTGACGGAGTACCTCGACGCGCTGCAGGCGGGCCGCTCGCCCCGTGGCATCGCCGGCATCTGGTTCAAGGAGGGCGGGAGCGTCGTGCGCAACGAGCTGCGCGAGCTCATCCAGGATCTGGAGTCCCTGCCGCTGCCCGACTACGATCTGTGGGAGGACATCGACCGCTTCCTGTTCTACAACGGCGTCATCTACGTCATCGGCAACCGCGGCTGCCCCTACTCCCGCACCTACTGCTCCGAGGAGCCGCTCAGGGAGCGCCTGCCCGGCCGCTACCTGCGCACCCGGGATCCGCGCGCCTACGCCCGGGAGATCCAGGCCCACTGGGAGAAGTACCGCCGCCGCGGCATGCGGGTGGCCCACACCTTCGATCCGGCGTTCACGGTCAATCGGCCGTGGATGATGGACTTCTGCGACGAGTACACGAAGATCGGCCTGGCCTCCGAGCTGCCGTTCTCGGCCTTCTCCAGGGCGGATCAGCTCGACGAGGAGAAGGTCGCGGCCCTGGCCGCGGCCAACCTCAAGATCATCCGCATCGGCATCGAGGCGGGCAACGAGCGCATCCGGCGCGAGGTCTACCACAAGCCCATCTCGGATGCCCAGTTCCGCGAGGTCTTCGCCCTGCTGCACCGCTACGGCATCGCGGCCACCGGCTACAACATCCTGGGCGGCCCCGGCGAGAGCATGGCCACCCTGCGCGACACCTTCCGCTTCGCCCGTGAGCTGGAGGTGGACCGCCCCATCTTCTTCACCTACCGCCCCCTGCCCACCACCCGCGCCGCGGCCATGGTGGAGGAGCTGGGCGGGCACGTGGACCACGCCGGCTGGGAGGGCATCGACAGCCTGCACGAGCGCTCCAACGTCTACACCAAGGATCTCTCCCCCCGGCAGATCGAGCTGTTCCGCTACCAGTGCCTGGCCTACTTCACCTCGAAGCGGGTGGTGCGGATGCTGGCCGAGCAGCGTGGGGCCTTCCTCACCAACCTCGCGCGCTACGCCTGGCGCGCCCGCCGGGACGGACTCAGCCTGCAGTACACCGTGGGCTACTTCATGGTCTCCGGCGGCGACAACATCACGCACTGAGACCCGGAGGGCTGGGGCCATGACCGCGCTCCGCCGCGACCTGCGCGTCGCTGAGGCCATCCTCGGGGGCGGGAGCCCGCGCGGGCCCACCGTCGCCCCGCGGGGCGCGCCCCTGCTCGGCCCGGCCTGCCCCGGCCTCGGGAGGTATCCCCCCTTCCATGCAACACGATCCCGGGGTATCCCCCCGTTTGTGCAACATCTTCGGCTTCCCTGGGTGCGTGTTGACGGACAAACGCCAGTTTTCAGCGGGTTGTTCCTCCTGACACCTCGAATCTGTAGCGAAAAGCGGGGCATAGCTCCCGTTGGTGTTGCGAAATGCGACCCATACCTTCCGAACGCCCTGTGACGGCGATCCAGACCTGCGTCAAGCCCTGGGCACCGCGCGGCTCGGCGAGCCTCCGGCCCCGGGGACGGGGTCCCAGCGGAGGGCTGGGGCCATGACCGCGCTGCGCCGCGACCTCCGCTTCGCCGAGGCGCTCCTCACGGGGAAGGGCCCGCTCTACGTCCAGTTCGCGGTCACCACGCGCTGCAACCTGGCCTGCCCCATGTGCCAGGCCACCGCGGCGCGGGCGCGGGAGCGGGAGCTGACGCTGGCAGAGGTGGAGGCCCTGGCCCGCACGCTCGCGCGCCTGCGCGTGGCCATCGCGGTGCTGACCGGCGGCGAGCCCCTGCTGCGGGAGGACCTCGAGCAGGTGGTCCGCCTCTTCCGGACCCACGGCCTGGATCCCCGCCTGCAGACCAACGGGCTGCTGGCCACGCCCGCGCGGGTACGGCGGCTGGTGAACGCTGGCCTGCGCGAGGCTACGGTCTCCCTGCACGGGCTGGACGCGGCCACCCACGAGCGGGTGACCGGGAGGCCCGGCTCCTGGGCCGGTGCCATGGCGGGGCTCGCCGCCTTCGGCCAGTCCCTGCTGCCGCTGGGCGGGATCAACGGCGTCAACATCACCGTCACCCGCCACAACCTCGGCCAGGTGCCGGCGCTCGTTCGCTTCGCCACCGCCGCCGGGTTCTGGGCCTCACTCATCCCCCTGCACGCCGCTGCGGGTGACCCGGACACCTTCGTGGTGCGCAGCGATGGCGGCGGGGCCGCGCTGCGCCCCGAGGACCACCCCCTGCTCGAGCGGGTGTGGGCCGAGGTGGTGGCGCTCAAGCGCGCGGGGCATCGGGTCTACAACTCCCACCGCTTCCTGGAGGAGAGCCTCGACTACCAGCGGAGCGGCACGGTGCGCTGGCGCTGCGCGAGCCCCGATCTGTACTTCTCGGTCAGCCCCGAAGGCCGCTTTCTGCCCTGCGTGGACCTGCCCGGCGGCCCCTCCATGCTGGCGCCGGACTTCCTGGCCACCTTCCGCTCCCGCGCCTTCCGTGAAGAGGTGCGGCGGCGGGTCGCCGCCTGCGAGGGCTGCATGTACGCCTGCTACCCGGAGCTGGTCTGGGCCACGAACGACCCGCGCACCGTCCTGGAGCGGGTGGCCTTCGCGCGGCAGGTGGCGCGGGGACCGCGCGAGGGGCTCGACGAGGGCGCCCTGCGCGCTCTGGCCGCCTCGCTGCTGGCGGAGGATCGCCGATGAAGGTCGCCCTGGTCCGCCCGCACTACCACACCCACCTCATCACCCCCCCGCTCGGGCTCGGCTACCTGGCCTCGGCCCTGCGCCGGGCCGGGCACGCGCCCAGCCTCATCGACGGGCTGGCCCTCGGCCTCTCCCATGAGGATCTCGCCTGCCGCTGCGCCGGGCACCCGCTGGTGGGGATCGGCTGCATGTCCGACCAGGTGCCCGAGGTCTCTGAGCTGGCGCGCCTGCTGAAGGCCCGCGGGCACACCGTGGTCATCGGCGGCCCCCACGCCACGGCCCTGCCCGAGGACACCCTGGCGCGCACGGGCGCTGATTTCGTGGTGGTGGGGGAGGGGGAGATCACCCTGCCGGCCCTGGTGGACGTGCTGGAGGCCGGGGAGGACCCCGCGCTGCCGGGTGTGTTCGTCCCGGGCCGGGGGATGTCCGCCCCGCGCCCCCTGGTGGAGGACCTCGACGCCCTGCCGTTCCCGGCCTGGGACACCATGCCCCCCCGCCGCTATGCCATCGCGCCGCATGGCGCCTTCGTGAAGCGCTTCCCGGTGGCCCCGGTGATGAGCACGCGGGGCTGCCCCTGCGCGTGCAGCTTCTGCGCCAGCCCGCGCCTGTGGGAGGGCCGCATCCGCTTCCGCTCACCTGGGAACGTGCTCGACGAGATCGCGCTGCTGGTGCGCCGTTTCGGCGTGCGGGAGATCCACTTCGAGGACGACAACCTCACGCTGCGGCGCGCCCACGCCGAGGCCATCTGCGAGGGGCTGCTGTCCCGCGGGCTCGACGTGTGCTGGTCCTGCCCCAACGGGGTGCGGGCCGACACCCTGGAGGTGGGCCTGCTGCGCCTCATGAGGCGCGCCGGCTGCTACGCCCTGGCGTTTGGGGTGGAGTCCGGTGACCAGGCCATCCTGGACGGGGTGGGCAAGGGCGCGAAGCTGGAGGTCATGGAGCGGGCCATCGCGCTGGCGGCCGAGGCCGGGTTCCAGACCCAGGGCTTCTTCATCTTCGGCCTGCCGGGAGAGACCGCGGAGAGTATCGCGCGCACGGTGGAATTCGCCCGCCGCTCGCGCCTGGACCGCGCCCAGTTCCTGCTGCTGGACGTGCTGCCCGGCTCGCGCCTGTGGGAGGACCTCTCCGGGAGCTTCGAGCCCGACTGGACCCGTCGCTCCTACCAGGAGACCACCTGGTGCCCACCCACGGTGGCGCCCGAGGTGCTGGCGGCGGCCCCCTCGCGCGCCTTCCGGAGCTTCTTCCTGACCTCCCCGCGCCGCAGCTTCGCCCTGCTGCGCCAGATCCGGCCACGTCAGGCCCGCATGGTGCTGCGGCGGCTGCTGGACTTCGGGATCCTGCCGGCACGGCGGGCGCCGCGCTGAGGCCGGGTTGCTCGCCCGCCTCCTGCTCGCGCTGGTCTTTCTGGGGCTCACGCCCGGGCTGGTGGTGGTCTGTGCCCCCCTGGGGGCGGCGCTGCTGGACGAGCCACGGCGCCTGGCGCTGCTTCTCGGGGGCCTGGTCCTGGGGCTCGGGTTCCACCGCGCGCTGCTGCGGCGCATGTCCGGCTACCTGACCTTGCAGCACGAGTGCAAGCACGCCATCATGGCGCTCTTCTTTCTACGCCGCATCGAGGGCTTCGTGGTGACCTGGCGACGCGGGGGTGAGGTCCGCTTCCGCGGTGGCCTCGGCGGTGCCCTCGGAGATCACGCCATCGGGCTGGCGCCCTACTTCCTGCTGCTGACCGCCCTGCCCGCGGCCCTGGTCCTGCCGCTGGCGCCGGCGGAGTGGGGCCTGGCCCCGCCGCTGGTGCTGGGGTTCCTGGTGGCCCTGGACCTGGCGAATATCGTCCACGACCTGCGGTGCAATTTCCACCGCGAGGTCTTCCAGGCGGTGGACGGCAGCATCGTGCGAAGCGACGTCGGGCGACGCGGCTACGCGCTGACCGTGGCCTCCATCCTGTTCTACGGCGGCGCCCAGTTGATCTTGGTGCTCCAACTCCTGGTCCACGGCTACGCTGGCCTGCCGGACCTGGCGCGGGCTCTGGGCGCGGCCTGGTGGGACACGGGGGTGTGGATCCGGGGCTGGCTGGGCTGAGGGGCCTACAATCCCCCGCGCACCCGCCCCGCCTGCTCGGCGCGCAGCTCGTGGTAGGCGCTGTCGGCGTTCACGCGCCACAGATCGTGCCTGGCGCCCGCGAGGTTCTCCACCGCCAGCAGGGCGGTGAGGGTGGAGTGATCGGCGTTGTTGTACTTGAACATGCCGTAGCGGCCCATGGGCTGCAGGTTGGCGAAGCCCGCCAGGTAGCGCCGGAGGGTCTCCAGGTGGCGGTCGTAGCCGCGGGCGTAGACCGGGTAGGCCTGGCGCGCGCGGAACACGGCGCCCCCCAGAACGGAGGCCCCGCCCAGCAGCCCGGTCTGGCGGATCTCGTCCTGGGCGAGGGCGAGCAGGTCGTCGTCCCCCATGGTCCAGAGGCGGTCGCCGTCGGAGCAGAAGTACTCCAGCCCCAGGGAGGAGGTGGCGGGATCCGGGACCATGGCGGGGGACCAGTTCTTGAAGTTCTGGATGCGGCCGACGGTGAGGCCTGGATCGTGGACGTAGATCCAGGTGTCGGGGAAGAGGTCGGGGTGGTCCACCGCCAGCAGCACCACCAGCATGTGCCGGTAGCTCAGCGCCCTGGCCGCGCGCACCACCTCGGCGGGGGGATCGGGCGTGAGGCTCGTGACCAGCTCGGTCAGCGGGATGGAGGAGAGGAACTCGCGGCCCTCGAAGGCCTGCTCGCCGCCGTCGGGCAGCCGCACCCAGGCTCGCTCGACGCGACCGCGGTGGTGCTCCAGGCCCACGACTCGGTGCCCGAGGTGCAGGCGCGCACCGCGGGCCGCGGCCTGGCCCGCCATGGTGTCGAACAGCAGGCCCGGGCCGGTGCGGGGGTAGCGGAACTCCTCGATCAGGGAGGCGTGCTCCTGCCCGCGCGGCCGCAGGGCGGGGGGCAGCAGGTCACGCACGGCACCGAGCACCGCGGCGCCCAGATCGAGGTCCTTGATGCGCTGGGCGGCCCAGTCGGCGGACAGCTCGCGGGTGGGGATGCCCCAGACCTTCTCGGTGTAGGTGCGGAAGAAGATCTCGAACAGGCGCCGCCCGAAACGCTGGGAGACCCAGTCCTCGAAGCTCTGCGGTTCGGGCCGCGGGCGGGCGCGGGCCCGCGCCCAGGAGGTCACGCAGCGGGCGGCCTCCACCGGCCCCAGGTTGTGGAGCGCGTTGCGCACCGCGAGGGGGTAGTCGAAGAACCGGCCGCGGTAGTAGATGCGCGACAGGCGGGGGCGCACGAGGAGATCATCGCCCAGGACGGTGCGCCACAGCGCCAGCACCTCGTCGAACTTGGTGAACAGGCGATGCCCGCCGATGTCGCAGTAGTACCCCTGCCAGCGCTCGGTGCGGCACAGCCCGCCGAACTTGGGGGAGGCCTCCAGCAGGGTGCAGGGCCGCCCTTGCTCCGCCAGCTTCCAGGCCGCCGTCAGGCCCGCGGGCCCGCCCCCGAGGATGACGACGTCGGCTGAGGGGCGGCGGGAGGATGGCATGGGGCCGGGGCTGTGTGTGCGGGGAAGCTGTTGCTAACCGGAAATCACGTCGGGCACGGGAACAACCTGCCACATGGAGGACGCAGCCTCCGACCCTCATCGCGGGAGGATGCCTGGCTCGTACATTCGCGATCGGATCGGGTCCACCTGCTCACGCCGTTCGAAATCGCGCCAGCAGGGCCCGTCGCGGGAGGGCTCGGGGCAGCCCTCGCAGGCGACGCGCCGCAGGGTGAGGGGCTCCGAGGGGCGGGTGTCCTGCTCGATGCAGTCCGCCCAGGGGATCAAGCGGCCGGGATCGTCGGCCACCCAGCGCGGGGCCTGGTTGCCCTGGGCGAACATGCAGGGCTGCATGACGAAGCGTCCAGCGGAGGGCTCGGGATCGAGCGTCACGCGGTCCTCCTCGCAGCGGGGCAGGAGCAGGTCGCCGGGCTCCAGGAAGCCGGCGGTCCAGTAGGACTCGGAGAGGTCCACCACGGCGTCCGGGCCCCTGGAGCGGGCGAGGACGAGCAGCGGATAGTAGTGGGAGGTGGTGCGTCCCTGGGCGGCCTCGCGGGCGTGTTGCCACACGTGCGCGGCGCCCAGCGGCGCGGGGCCCGCAGCCAGCAGCCCCACGACCACGGCCAGCAGAGGCCACCAGGGCAGGTCGCCGGTGCGCCAGGGCCCCCGGAAGGCGAGGCGCGCCAGGGCGGCGACCCCGCCGAGGGCCAGGACCGGCACGGTCACCAGGATCGGCAGGGAGTAGCGGGCCTCCCAGGTGGTGCCGAGCAGGCCCATGACCTGGACGGCCGTGGCGGCGGCTACCAGCAGGACGGCCAGGACCCAGGGCAGGGCGCTGCCCGGGTTGGCCCGCCCACGCCAGGCCGCGCTGCCCGCGGTGAGGACCCCGGGGATGCCCAGCAGGTACCAGCCCACGCCCACGGGGAGCTGCCCCTCCAGTCCCGTGCGCACGGTCCCCCAGCGCCAGGAGAAGGGGATGTTGTCGGGTGTGCCGCGGGCCAGGAAGCGCAGGGTGGTGGGCAGGCCAAAGAGCGCGCCGGGCCCTCCGATGCGCCAGGTGCCCTGCTGGGCCGGGTCGAGGTGGGGATCCCAGCCGAGGTCCGCGGGGAAGCTCGCCTGGAGGCGGTGCTCGCGCGCGTGGGTCACCTGGGAGTTGTAGACCAGCCCCTCCAGGGGGTGCAGGGGCAGGTCCACACCTCGGTACAGCTCCCAGCACAGGACCAGGGGCAGCAGGAAGGCCAGCGCCGCCAGGACCCCTCCGCGGGGCTGGCGCCAGCCGTGCCAGGCCAGGGCCCCGAGCCCCAGGGGCACGGCCGCCAGCAGCACCACCAAGGCCTGGGGCACGGTGGCCATGAGCAGCGCCAGGACCACGCCGAAGCCCAGGAAGCGCCAGATTCCGCCCCGCGCCAGGGCGGCCGCGCCCGCCGCCAGGCTGAGGACGTACAGGAGGGTGTAAAGCAGGTATTCGGTGGGCGGGCCGAGCATCTCCTGCAGCACGGGCAGGTGCAGGCAGACCAGGGCGCCGGCCAGGGCCACCGGTCGAGGCGCCACCTGCCGGCCCAGCAGGTAGCCGGCCGCCGGCAGCAGCCCCGCGGCGTAGATGGAGACCTGCATGGCGCCGATCACGGGGCCCCAGCCGCCGATTCGGCCCCACACCAGACCCAGCCAGGGGTAGAAGGGGTAGCGGTTGGGGGCCGCGCCGTGGAAGCTGGGGTCCAGCAGCTCCTGCTGGCGCAGGACGTAGTCCTGCCAGTCCTGCCCGACCGGCAGCCAGGCCGGGTTGGCCACCGCGTGCAGGTGCCCCGCGTACAGCACGCCGGCGACGACCAGGGCCGCGATCACCGCGAGGTCCACCCAGCCGCGCGTCTTCGAGGGCTTTGCGGCGCTGCCGCGGCTCACCCCCAGCTCGAGGGCGAGGCTGGCGCCGACGCCGAGGACGAGGAGCAGGGGGAGGGTGGTGGGGGTCATGGCTCCGTGTCGACCCATGTAATGTTCCGGGAGCGCTATGCCCGTCGCCTCCCTCGTGGTCGCCCCCCGGCGTGGGGCTGGTCGTAGCCCATTGCCTGTGACGTGTAGCCTCGTCGGCGGAGCCGATGATCTGAGCCTGGAGGGCGGCGGTGGCCGGTGCTACCATGCGTGCACCCCCAGGAGCACCCATGCGCACCCTCCGCCTCACCCTCCTGCTCGCCCTGCCCATCGCGCTCGGCTCCGCCTGTGGCGACAAGGACGACACCGCCAACGAGAACCCCGAGGCCGACGCCGACACGGACAGCGACGCCGACAGCGACACCGACGCCGACACCGACGCCGACACCGACGCCGACGCCGACGCGGACACCGACGCCGACACCGACGCCGACGCCGACGCCGACACGGACGCCGACGCCGACGCGGACACCGACGCCGACACCGACGCCGACGTAGACACCGGCACGCCTGCCTGTTCCGAGACCGACCTGGTCTTCAGCGCCGAGGTGCGCGACCCCACCGGCGCCCCCTGCAGCACCTGCCCGGCCGACGAGCCCCTCGACTTCGTCGGCGTGGTGCGCAACCCCTGTGCCGACGACGTGATCCTCACCACCGGGAGCGCCTGCCTGGTGGCGGACTGGACCCTCACCGTCACCCACACGGGTGTCATCATCCTCTCGGGTTCACGCGAGTGCGCCGCGGTCATGACGGACTGGGTGGTGCCTGCGGGCGGCGGCATCGAGGACACGGTGGACAGCTACGCCACCTACCAGGAGATCGAGCATCGGCTGGAGGTCGTGTTCGATGACGCCGCGAGCACCTCCGCGGCGGTGACCTTCGACATCGACGAGTTCTAGCGCTGCCGCGGGGTTGGAGATCCTGGGGGGGCACGTCGGCGGCGCGGGCGGCGTGAGCCCCCGCCGCGTTGACGACCTGCAGGCAAGGGGGAATACTGCCCCCGTGAACCCGACCCGGCGAGATCTGCTGATCTGGGGCGGCGGCGCGGTCGCCGTGGTGCTGGTCGTGCTCGCCTGGCTCTGGCTGACCGCCCCGGCGGACAACCCGCTGCCCGGGCAGTACCGCTATGGCGTGATGTAGGCCCATGGAGCGGCGCACCTTCCTGAAGCTCGCGGCCGGTGGGGTGGCGGCGGCGGCGGTGGGCGGTGGGCTGGCCTGGAGCCGGCACCGGCGCGCCGTGGCGCTGCGCTCCGAGCCCATCACCGGGCCCTGGCCGGCCCTGGGCGAGGGGGTGCAGTGGGTGCTGCCGGAGCTGCGCCACGCCCTGGTGGTGGTGCCGGATCGCCCCCACAGCCGCCAGGACGTGCTCGATCCGGCTCGTCGGGCGCTGATCACCCGCGTGCGTTCCTTCCGCGTGGACAGCGGGCCACGACGCCTGCGGGGGGCGTCCTTCGCCGACCAGCCCGCCTCCGGAATCCAGCGTCTGCTGGCCATCGGCGACTCGGTGACCTTCGGGTGGGGGGTGGAGGGTGACCAGACGTGGCCCGCGCGGCTCCAGGCGCGGCTCGCGGCCGCGGGCCGCGCGGTCGAGGTGCTCAACGCCGGGGTGCCCGCCCAGACGCTCGAGGGCATGGAGGCCTACCTCCAGGCCGAGGCGCCCACGCTGGGCCTCACGGGGGTGCTGTTCACGCGCCGGCCGCCGCGTGGCGGCCGGGACGCCGTCTACGCCTACGCCCAGACCATCGCCCGCGTCCGCCGGGCCCTGCCCGGCGCCCGTGTCCACGTGTTCCTGCCACCCATCAGCCGCTTCGATCCGCGCGGCTGCACCGAGGGGTCCCAGGAGGCCCGCCTCCTGGGTGCGGCCCTCGGGGACGTGCCGCTGCTGGACCTGACGGACAGCCTGCGCGCGGCCCAGGGCTCGCGGGGCTCGGGGTTGGAGGTGGTCGATGGGCGCCAGCGCCTGGTCGATCTGGCCCGCGGCGAGGTGCTGCTGGAGGCCCTCGCCCCGCCCGAAGGGCTGGCCCCTCAGATCTACGTGCGCTTCGAAGAGGACCCGGCGGTGCGCGAGGCCCTCTTCTTCGACGACGGCCATCCGGACGCCGAAGGGCTGGATGTGGTCGCGGGGGCGGTGGTGGGCGCGCTGGAGGCAGCCGCGTGGTGGGGCTGATCGGTCACGCGGCCACGGTTCAGGGGTCCCGCGCGCACCGGAACCCGCTGGTCTTGCGCCTCAGCTCGGGCAGGAAGGCGTTGCGCTCGCCGCCGGGGTGGAAGGCCACGTCGAAGAAGTAGGAGCCGCCGCGCACGGCGGCGTAGGTGCCCAGGGTGCTGGTGTGGGGATCGACGATGAGGCCACCCTCGCGCGCGCCGAGCACATCGTCCCAGGAGGCGACCCGAAGATCGGCGGTCCACTCCCAGGCGTTGCCGAAGGCGTCCAACAGGCCATAGCGGCTGGCTCCTTCGGGGAAGGAGCCCACGGGCGAGGTGCGCTCCCAGCCGTCGCTGTCATCGAAGTTGGGCTCCTCGAGGCGGCCGTGGTTGAGCCTGGCGCCGTCGTAGGTGTCGCCCCAGGGGAAGATGGTCTCGCGGTCGGCTGGGCCGAGCACGGCCAGCTGCCACTCGGCCTCGGTGGGCAGGCGTTTGCCGGCCCAGCGGCAGTACTCGCGCGCGTCGTACCAGGAGACCAGCACGACGGGGTGCTCGGCGGTGCCGGGGGGGAAATCGGTGCCCCGCCAGCTCCAGCCGTCGTCGGCCCAGGGCTCGTCCACGCGCGGGGCGCGGTAGCCGGTGTCCAGCAGGAAGGCCTGGTAGGCGCGGCGGGTGACCTCGGTGCGATCGATGAGGAAGGGGCTCACCCGCACGCGGCGGGGATCGAGGGTCTCGGGTGCGGAGCGGTGGATGGGACCGCCCGGGGCGGCGCCCAGGGGGCCCTCGGGAGGTGGCGGGGGCAGCTCGCCCCCCTGGGAGCGGCCGAGCAGGACTTCAGCGCCGGGGACGGCGATCATGCCCTCGGGGACATGGACCTGAGCCGGCTCGGGATCGGGAGGGGCCACCTCGGAGGGCGGCGCCGGGGGCGGGACCGAGCAGGCGGCGGAGCACAGGGGGATCAGATGTCGTAGGCGCATCGGAACCCTGCCGTGAGCCGGGGCTCGTCGGGCCGCGCGGGCTCTTCGTGCCCGCAGGAGCAGTAGGAGGGGAGGTTGGCGTAGGAGCCGCCCCGAAGGACCTTCCAGGGCCCGTCGGGTGCGCCGGGCCAGGCCTCCGTGGTCCACTCCCAGACGTTGCCGGCCGCATGGAGGAGGCCGTCCCGGGAGCGCAGCGCCTCGGCCTGTACGGTGGCCGGGGCCGTGGCGACCCGCTCTACCATGCCATACTTGCCCTCGTCGAACCATGCGATTCCCTCAGGCTCGCCGGCGCCCCAGGGATAGGGGCCTCCGCCTTCGCCGCAGGCCGCCCGCCGCCACTCGGCCCCGGAGGGCAGGCGCCCGCCGCGCCAGCGGCAGAAAGCCTCGGCCTCGTACCAGGTCACCGCCACCACGGGGTGCTCGACGCCGCGCCCCGAGGCGCGCACCGCGGGCCCGGCCCCGCCCGGATGGGACGCGAGCCAGGCGCGACCCTCGGCGCTCCACAGCTCGGGCTGCTGGTAGCCGGAGGCGGCGAAGCGCTCGAACGCGGCCAGGTCGACTTCAGCGCGGTCGATGCCGAAGGGAGCGCCGGAGGCGGGCTCGACCCTCACCATGTCCACCCCTGGGGCGGGGCCGGCGAGGGCCAGGGTGGCGGCGAGCAGGAGCGGGAGGGCGCGCGGCATGGAGCGCTGGTAACCCGCCGGGCGTGTGGGCCCGGAGCTACGGCGGGCCGCTCGGGGTCCGGTGGCGCTTGAGGGCGCTGGGGCGGTGTGGTAGGTCCATCGCGCCCCCCAACTTCTCCTCTGGCGTGAGGTGGTCCGATGCCCCGCAGTGGTCTCCCCATCCTGCTCCTTTGTGCCATGTCGCTGTTCGGCTGCCCGCCAGGCCCTCCCCCACCCGATCAAGAGGCGCCGTTGTCGGAGCCGGGCCTGGAGGCCTCTTTCGAGGCCCCTGCGGAGGGCGTCGTCTCTTCGCCGACAGCTGGAGAAGGACAGATGGCGGCCGTGGATCCGAGCGGGTATTCCTTCGCCCGCTACCTCGATCCCGGCGCCCCCACCGTGACCATCCACGTGGCGATCAACGGAGTCGAGGCGGGCCAGATCGACTTCACGGCCTTCGAGGGCGACGCGCTCGGAGAGGGTCGCGCCGAGGCCATCCACATCCAGCACTTCGCGACCAGCACCTTCGACGTGACCGCTCCGGCCGACTTCGGGCGCAAGCTGTTCGTCTCCGCATGCACCCTTGACGAAGAAGGACGCCCGAACCCTGACGGCGCGAAGGCGTCGGCGAAGGCCCCCCTCGTCCTCGGCAGCGAGGACGTGAGCATCACCCTCGAGCCAGACTCCAGCCACCCCATGCAGCCCCAGCCGCCGTTCCAGGCGGTGGGGCCTGACCCCGCCGAGGGCGCGCCATCCTCCGAGGGCGCGCTGCCCGCGGCGGAGGCTCCTCCCGCCGGTGAGGCGCCAGCCACCCCCTGACGTTCAGAGGCAGGAGGCCAGGGCCCCGGCCACGGCCCGGTGGCCGGCGGCGCTCCAGTGGCCGTCGTAGGCCAGGTAGGTGCGCTGGCCCGCGGCCTCGGCGGCCAGCAGCGCGGGGGTCAGATCGCAGTGGGCGATGCCCAGGCGGCGCAGCAGGTCGGTGACGGCCCGGCCCGGAGCCTCGGGCTCGGCGCTTGCCGGGTCCAGGCCCACGAGCGTGAGGGTGGGCTCCAGGCGCGCGGGTTCCACCACGAAGGCCGGGGGGGCCGTGGCCACCACCAGCCGGCGCCCGCGGGCCTCGGCGGCGTCGCGCAGCTCGGTCAGGGCGTCCTCGGCGTGGGGCAGCATGGTCTCGAGGGCCTGGCGCCCGCCGCCGGTGAAGAGGGCCAGCTCCTGGCGCCAGCGCTCGACGCGGGCGGCGTCGGCGCGCAGGGCGCGGCGGTGCAGCGCGACGCGGGTGTGGGCGTAGAGCCGTGAGTTGGCCAGCAGCCAGCGGGCGAGGGGAGAGGGGGCGGGCCGCGGGACGGCCGGGGCCCCGGGGGCCGGGCCCTGGAGCACGCGCGCCCGGAGCACGGTGTCGTCCACCAGGTCGTTGCCCAGGAAGAAGACCAGCAGCAGGCCGTCCGGCTGCAGGGCCTCGTCCAGCGCGAGCCAGCGACGGGTGGACTGCCAGGTGCCGTCGCCATCCACGCCCGCGTTGAGCACCTGCTGGCCGAGACGTGCGGCCAGGAGGGCCTCGAAGGTCTCTTCCTCCGGGACCTGGGCGGCGAAGGTGAAGGAGTCACCGAGCGCCAGCCAGCGGAAGCCCTCATGGGGGCCGGGGTCGGGGCCGCGCAGGCCGTGGGTGTCGATGCGGATGGGGACGCGGATCCCGGGGCCGACCACCTCGCCCTCGAAGCCGGGCGTGAGGGCGTTGATCAGGGTGGGGTGGTCCACGATCATGCCGGCGGGCTCGCCCGCGAAGGAGTCGAACAGCATGTCGGCGTCGGCGGCGGGACCCAGGAGGCGCGCGCCCGCCTCGGCCAGGACCAGGCCGACCAGGAGGCCGCCGGCCAGCAGGACGGCGCGCGCGGCGCGGCGGTTCATGGGGCGGCCCCCGCCGCCTCGGCCTCGTCCACCTGGCGGAGGAAGTCGCGGCTTTCCCGCATCGCGGCTTCGAGGGTGGCTTCGGCCTGGGGGTTGCCGGCCTCGGCCTGCAGGCGGCCCTGGATGGCCATGAGGATCCCGGCGCGGTTGGGGCAGGCCCAGTCCTGGTTGTGCAGGGGCCAGGCATCGTCCAGGGCGACGAGGGCCAGATCGTGCTGGCCGGCGAGCGCGAGCTGCCGGACCAGGGCGTTGCGGAGCTGCTTGACGTTGTAGTAGCGGCTGTCGTGGGGGTCCTGGTCGAGCCAGGCGGCGGCCTCGCGGCCGAGGGCGAGCGCCTCGCCCGGGTTGTCGGCCAGGGCGGCGTTGAGCGCGTCGGCCTGAGCGGTCAACCAGGCCAGGTGTTCGGGATCCTCCAGGCCGCGGCGCTCCAGGCGGCCGATGGCGCGTGGGCCTGGGAAAGCGGCCACGTCCACCAGGCTGTCGCCGGTGGGCAGGCGGCCGAGCTCCTCCGGGCCGAAGCCGGGGCGTTGGTCCGGATCGCGCAGGGCGGCCGCGATCTCGGAGGGCCGCAGCAGCGGATCGGGCCCGGGGGGCGGGACGGTGCCCTCCAGCGCGCCCGCCAGGCGCGCGTCCCACGGGTCGCCCCCGAGCTCGCCCGCCGCGAGGCCGAGGATCAGGGCCTGGCGGCGGATCTCGGAGGGCTCCCAGTAGCCCCAGCGCTCGTTCAACCCGAGGGGGTCCTGGGCGTCCAGGGCGGCTTGCACCAGGAGGACCCGCAGGCGGTGGCGATCGTCGAAGTCGCGGAAGGCGTCGAGATCGAGATCGCCTCGCAGCGTCAGGTAGGAGCCCAGGTCCGCTTGCAGGGCCTGGGCCCCGGCGGCCACGTCCTCACCGGCGGCGTGGCTGCGCTCCAGGTCCAGCAGGCGGATGCGCTGCCTCGCCAGCCCAGCGGCGGCAGGCATGGGGGCGCCTCCGGCCAGGGCGGCGCACAGCGCGGCATCGCGGCGCGCGGCGTCCTCCAGCAGCCCCTCGATCTCGGCGGCGATGCCCTCCTGGGGTGCGGGGATGGCATCCAGGGTGGCGGCGAGGTCGGCGTAGGCCTGCGCGGCGCCGGCGTAGTCCCCGCGGCTGGCCCGGAGGCGCGCGAGGTCGCGCCCGGCGGCGGCCATGTGCCCGGCCACGCGCATGCGCACGGCGGCCCAGTCGTGCTCGCCGTACCAGTGGGGATCGGCCACGAAGCCGCCCGCGTTCCAGCGCCAGGAGGGGTTGTCGGCCGGCAGGGGCGGATCCCGCTGGCCGTGGTCCAGGTTCTGGGTGGGGCCCGGTGGGGGGGCGGGCACGGCGACGGGGGTGTTCGGCTGCGGCTGCGGAGTGCAGGCGGCCAGAACCACGATGAAGAGGCGGATCATGGCGCAGGCGGCCCGCCCGCGGGCAGCGGATCGAGGCGCAGCTCCAGGGCGTCGTGGTCGGCGTCGGCGCGCAGGAGATGGTCGAGCTGGCCCACACCGCCGCTGCCGCTGGGTGGTGCGCCGGGCGCGGGGGCGCCGGCATCCAGGGCGGCCGCGATCAGCACCTGCGCCCCCTGGGGCACGGGGAGATCGAACGCCAGGGCCGCCGCACCCGTGGGGGCGAGGCGGACCTCGGCCAGGGGGGAGCGGCCGGGGAGGGGCAGGCCGCCGGGGGCGAGGTCGCGGGCGTCGAAGGCGGTGACGTAGAGGGCGCGGCCGGTCAGCGGGCCACCGTCGGTGCGCGCCACGGTGCCCCGGAAGTGGACGAGCGCCAGCGCCGGCACGGCGTCCAGCGCGGGGGCCACGGTGGGCCGCGCGCAGCGCACACCGCCGGCGGAGCCCATCACGAGGTCCTGGAAGCGGTTGGCGGCGCGCATGTTGGTGGAGAAGGTGTCCCAGGCGCCGCCGCGCATGCCGTGGACCGTGCCCTCGGCCGGCCCGCCTGGGTCGGTGCGCGGGGTGCCGTCGCCGTAGACCGTGGGGTGGTAGGCGTCGGCCACGTACTCCCAGACGTTGCCGGCCAGATCCAGGTGCCCGTAGGGACCGGCGCCGGCGGGCAGCGAGCCCACGGGCAGGGGCTCGCCCTGGCAGGGGTGGGGACCTGTCGGGCCGACCTGGGCGTGGTTGGCGCGGGTGCAGTCGGGCGAGGCGCTGCCCCAGGGGTAGGGGTGCAGATCGCCCGGGTCGCAGCGGGTGGGGTCGTCGCCGCCCTCGCAGCCGCCGCGGGCGGCCTTCTCCCACTGGGCCTCGGTGGGCAGGGCCTTGCCGAGCGAGGAGCAGAGCGCGCGCGCTTCCTCCCAGCTGAGGCCTTCTACGGGGAGGTCGGCGCGGTCCGGCGCCGGATCGCCGCGGGCGGCGGCGCCCACCTCGGTGCGGTCGAGGCAGTAGCCGGACAGGGTGACCACGTGGACGGGCTGCTCGTCGTGGCCGGCTTCCGGGGAGGCCGAGCCCATCAGGAAGGGCCCGGGGCGCACCCAGCGCTCGGTGGCGGGGGTGACCTCTCGGTCGTCATCGTCGCAGTCCGCCTGGTCGGGCGGGGTGGCGGGGCAGGCCAGGGCGCTGGGGAAGCCGTCGCCGTCGGCGTCGGGGCAGGTGGCGGGGGAGGGGAGGTCGGGGACGGGGACGGCGAGGGCGTCGTGCCAGGGCTCGGTGGGGGGCGCGACCGGTGGGGGCGCCGGGGCGGGCGTCGGCGCCTCCGGGGTGCAGGCCAAGAGCAGCGCGAGGAGGGAAGAGGGCATGGGCGCTGGGTATCACGGCGGGCGCGGACTGTACGGGACCGGCAGGATCCACCCGTCTCCGCGGCCCGAGAGGCGAGTAGCGTCCGCCGGGCGGTTCGCACTGCCCTCTCCGCGGTCCGAGTGCGCCCGGTCCCGCCCCCCCCAACCAGGAGTTACGAGGCTCCGTCCAGCCTCCCCTCGGCCCGAGCGCCCATGAACACGAGCCCTCCTCCGTCCGCTGTCGGGGTCCCCGCGACCCGCGATGTGGTCGTGGTGGGCGGCGGGCTGGCTGGGCTGGCCGCGGCCTGGCGCCTTGCGCGCGCGGGCCTCGCGGTCACGCTGTTGGAGGCCGAGCCGGTGCTCGGCGGCCAGGCGCGCTCCTTCGAGCAGGGCGGCCGGCGCTTGCCCATCGCCTACCACCACGTCAACCCGCGCGACGCCACCCTGGCGCGCTTCCTGGGCGCGCTCGGCCTGCTGCCGCGGGTGGTCTGGCGCCACGTCGAGGTGGCCTGCCTGGTGGACGGCCGCGCCCACGTCCTGGCCAGCCCGCGCGGGTTCTGGGGCTACCCGGCGGGGATCGGCGAGAAGGCCCGCATGGCCGCGGTGACCCTGCGCGCCTGGTGGGGCCACGACGATCTGGCCCTGCACGATGTGGACGCCGCCACCTGGTTGCGCGGGGCGGTGGGCGATGGCGCACTCCTGGCGTTGTTCGACCGCCTCGCGCGCCTGCGCCTCGGCGTGGGCGCCGACGAGGTCTCGGCCGCATGGATCCGCGCCCGCCTGGCGAGCCGGGAGGGCGCCACCCGCATGGGCTGCGTCCC
>JBDRKM010000090.1:0-2743 GCA_043814015.1 Pseudomonadota bacterium | reverse complement strand
CGCGCCGCCCATCAGGCGGCGAAGATGGGGGGGAGGGCGCGTGTCGCGCCCGATCAGGGGGGGAAGAATCTGTCTTCCCCCCCCAAAAAAAGGGGCGAGGTCCTCGTTGAGGCCGTGGCCGAAACGTGGACCGTAGCCGCGGCGCCGAGCCCGTGCATGGCTGCTCTGGGCGGCCAGAACGCGCCGTCGTCAGCCCCTCCGGAGCGCCTCGAGAGGCCCTGCGCGAGGCGGGGCCCTACCAGGCTTGACGAAAAGCACGGTACGGAGCGTACTCTGGCTGGAGGTCTGATGCGCGGTATCCTCCAAGCTCTGCGCACTTCCAGGCCTCCCGCACCGTGTCGATGGCGGGCTTGTCCGGGGCGTAGTCGATCTTGATGGGGCCGGGCTCGCCGTGGGACGGGTGAAATCTGCTGTTGCAGGAATGGAGTGGTGGGTGTACTTTGGACATACGTTCAGTCCTTTCGTAGAAGAAGGCGGTTGGACGATGGACGTGGCAGAGAAACCCCGGAGTTACCCGCTCCGGGGTTTGCTCGTTGGTGGCGGGATCCAGGTGGTCCCGAGGTCGAAGGCGGGCCTCGCCAGTCGTCCCCGAGAACTCGTGCCTCCGGGACGGTGGCTGCCTGCGGGGCGCCTCCCGGCGGCCGCGATCACGCTGGCGTCGATCCGCTGGGCCGCCTGCAGGCCGAGGCCATGGTCAGAACGGCACCCTGGTGGTGGGCGTCGCACGGCCTACCCCTGCACGTCGGGGGAGTGGAGGGCGGCGCGGATCGGCTTCTCGCTGGCGTTCACGGATACTCCATGTCGCAGGTTGAGCGCCGGTTCGGGATGTGGAACCCGGACCGGCAACTTCAGGCTCTAGATGTCGTCGTCGTCGCCGGAGAGGGGCCGGTGGGCACCCGTCGGCGCGTCGGCGCCCCCCAGCGTGGGCATGCGGCCGGCCGGGGTGGCCGGGGTGGCAGGGCAGGGGCCGCCCGCGAGGTCGCGCTCGGCGCCGGCCGAGGAGCGCTGCTCTGCAGCCACGGGGTCGCCCGCCAGCGTCGTCGGCTGGGCAGGGAGGCAGGCGGGGGCCACGCACTCCTCGCGGGCCAGGTCGCGACCCTGGATCACGCCCAGGGCGAAACCCTGCAAGAATGCCGCGTCGAGCCGCGTCGTGTTGGGGGGGGGCTGGTTGCTCATGGTGGACTCCTTGATGCCGAGACAGAGCCCCGGCTGGTGAAGGCGCCCGGACAGCCACCACGGCCGCCGGACGCACAGGGTGAGGCAGGGTCGCGCCGGGAGGCCGCGTGGCCCCTGGACGCGCCCACGAAGGCCCAGCGGCGCGAGGGCGCCACCGGGCGGGGGAGAGGGAGAGCGGGCGCCACGGGTTGTGGATCGAGGCCCCGGAGAAACTCCCGCAGGCCCACTTCCCGCCCATTCACCTGCGGAAAACTGCGGTAGAATCGTGAGCCTGGTGCGGAGGCTCAAACCTCCGACGTGCCGCGTTATGGCGCTTTCCGGCTTACTTTCAGCGGTGTCTCCGCCATGCCGCTTGACACCGCGCCAAGTACCTCGGTGGCTGCCGGCCATCGCTGGAGGGCGCTTGAGGGAGAGGTGTGGGCGAAGACGGCCTTCGGGAGTGCCCTCGCGGCCGTCGGAAGCGTGCTCGCGGCCGGAGGGGCCCGGATCGGCACCCCTCCGGACGAGCGCCGGCTTCTTCGAGCGCCCGCGCTGCTCTGCGCGGGTGGAGCGCGCCGTCGTCAGCCCGTGCGGAGCTCCTCGAGAGGCCCTGCGCGGGGTGGAGGATCTGCCGGGGCTTGACGAAAACCACGGCACGAAGCATACTCTGGCTGGAGGTCTAATGTGCGGTATCCCCCACCACCATCGTCCGCAGCAGCCTGCCGCGTTCCGAGACCACCGCCAGCGTGCAGCTGGCTGCGTGGACATCGATGCCGATATACCTCTCCAGGGCGTTCTCCTTGGTTTCGGGGTTGTTGTCGGCAAACAACACGTTCCCTGACCACCACGGTGAACGCCACCCCCTCTTTTCCACGACCTCGCTCCCCGCCACGACCTGCACTGCCACCACGGGCTCGTCGGCTGGCATGGCGCTCACCCAGCCTGGTGCCGTGTCAGACGACGAGCACGGGGAGCGATGCGTTGCTACCCGAGAGCTGGCAGGAGCGTGGGGGAGAAGGCCGGGCGCCATTCTTCAACAATGCCTATCCCCGGGGTGGATCATGATGTCAGATGCCTATCCCGGCCTACACCGATGGATCGTTGCGGTATCGTGGTGCCACCTGATCAGGTCAGCCCTGGGGATCACCATGCGCGCGTTCTCGCTTCTCGGCCTCCTGCTCTGCCTCCTCGCACTGCCCGCATGCGGCGACAAGGAGGACACCGCGCCGCCGGAGGGGGACACGGACACGGATGCCGACACCGACACCGACACCGACACCGACGCCGACACCGACGCCGACACCGACGCCGACACCGACGCCGACACCGACGCCGACACCGACGCCGACACCGATTCGAATAGTATTGCCACCCAGACTCCAAGAGTTTGAAGAAAGTGAAGAAATAAATGAGAAGTTGAAGTTCGGTTTCATCACTTGGCGGCAAGGGAAAACACATTGGGCAATCCCTCAAAGAGAAGACGGCACATTCGATTCTGATGATAAAGTAGCTTCGGGCAAACCTTTTAGGGGGACGACTAAGTTTGCCACAGGTAAAGGTTCGACCTATAAGACTATGCAGTATGTCG
>JBDRKM010000089.1:0-8056 GCA_043814015.1 Pseudomonadota bacterium | reverse complement strand
CAGGCGCAGGCCGCGGCGCTGCGGACCCCAGAGCGTGTCCAGCGCGGGTTCCAGGGCGGCGCCGGGGACCAGGGCCGCGCGGATGGCCGCCCCGCGATCCTCAGGCAGCCTGAAGCCGTGCTCGGCGAAGGTGCGCACCGCTTCCTGGCCCTCGGGGAAGGCCACGGACATGGCCTGGGTGCCCTGGACCTCGACCCACATCAGCGGGCCGCCGCGGGAGTACAGGCGGCGGCCGCCCACCTCGGCCACCAGGCGCAGGCCGCGCCCGAGGCCGTCCGGGTCCGTGAGCACGGCCAGGGGGCAGGGAAGCTGCTGGCGGATGAGCTCGCGGGCGCCGGGCGCCCAGTCGTAGAGCCCCGGAGGGGCGTACAGGGCGTCGGCCCCACCCGCGGCGATGCGCGCCCGCGCGGTCGCCAGCGCGGCGTCGAACTCGGCCTCGGTGACGTAGTCCACCTCGCCGTAGCCCATGAGGATCCGCGAGGCCCAGGTGGGCTCGGGCACCAGCGCGCCGGTCTTCCAGTCGAGGGCTTCGACCCGCATCCCGCCGTCCGGCGTGGCGATGGCCCGGACGGGCCGGGCGCCGACGATGCAGTACAGAGGGAGTGTCAGGAAGCCGACATGAGGGCGTAGGAGTGTGGGCGGCATGGAGCCTTCGCACCGGTTGCGGGAACACCCCCCGGGAACACCCCCCCAAACCCCGCCTCCCCCCTCCCATCCCCCCCCTATGTGGAGTAAGAAGCGCGGGGGTGGCGGTGTAGGTTGAAGGTGGGGTTTGGCGGGGAGCGGGATCAGGGTGTAGGGCCGGTTCGTACCCGGGCGAACGCGCCGTCGTCAGCCCCCGCGGAGCGCGTCGAGAGGCCCTGCGTGGGGCGGGGTCGCTGCCAAGGCTTGTCGAAAAGCACGGTACTGCGCATACTCCGGCCAGAGGTCCAATGTGCGGTATCCCCAACCCCGGGGGGTCCTGGGCCGGCTGGGCGGCGGACTACGGCGGCGACTTCCCCTACACCACCAGCTCCTCGACCCCCGTGGAGGGGCTGTACCAGGCCAGGGCCTGGGTCCACGGTGCCGGCCAGAGCGTGGCCCTGGCCTCGGGCATGGCCGCGGCCGAGGCCGCGCTGGACGCGATGGACGCGATGGAGGAGTAGGCAGCCTGTCGGTCGGTGCCACGACGGCTTCTTCCACCACGACTGCCCCCTCCCGCGACCACCACCGGCTGATCCCCCTGGCCTGCGGCCACGTCGCCGGCTTCTGCCCCGCCAGCGCCGACGGCGCACGGCCGAGCGCGCGGCCCACCGGATCCACGGCGTGCAGCTCGACGTCCCCGTGCGCCAGTGGTCCATGCGGACCGCGGTGTCACCCTCCCCTGGTCCCGCCGCCCCCTGCTGGCCACCCCCGAGCTGCGAGGCGTGGTACTCTGCCGCGAGGAGGTGTCCGCCATGTCTCGAATGCCGCTCGCGCTGCTCGCCCTCGTCCTCTCCTTCGCCTGCAAGGACGAGGACACCGGCGGGGCGCCGGAGGCAGACGCGGACACGGACACCGATGCCGACTCTGACACCGACGCCGACGCGGACACCGATGCCGACGCGGACACCGATGCCGACGCGGACACTGACGCCGACACGGACGTAGGCTCCTGCGAGGACGCCGTCCCTTGCGCCGGGGACTACGAGATCGAAGATGAGGGCGGCTTGGAGGCTATCGCAGCATGCCGGAGCATCTCCGGCGAGCTAAGGTTCTTTGAGCTGGGGTGGCTCACGGACATCGACCTCCCCTGCCTGGACAGCACGACAGGACATCTGTTGTTCGTGACCAACGAATCCCTGGCCACCATCGGTATGCCCGGCCTCACCTCCGTCGGCGGCTACCTGGAGCTGTGGGAGAGCCACTCCCTGACCGATCTCGATGGTCTCTCCAGCCTCGAGTCCGTGGGTGGTCTCCTGGCCCTCGTGGGGAACGACTCCCTGGCCAGCATCCGCGGTCTCTCCAGCCTCGAGTCCGTGGGTGGCCTCGACATCAGGAGCAACCCCCTCCTGACCAACCTCGACGGCCTGTCCGGCCTGAAGTCAGCAGGCGAGTACCCCTTCTACATCTGGTACAGCGATGGTCTGACCACCCTCGAAGGGCTGTCCAGCCTCCAGACCGTGGGTGGAAACATGGGCATCTGGCACAACTCCTCGCTGACCACCCTCGAAGGGCTGTCCAGCCTCGAGACCGTGGGTGGATATCTGGGCGTCTATGACAACCCCTCGCTGACTGCCGTCGTGGGTCTGCCCTGCCTCGATGCGGTGGAAGGGGAACTCAGCATTGGGAACAATCCATCCCTGTCCGCGGTCGAATTGCCGCAGGTGTCGCGCTTGCACCTCCTGCAGATCGAAGGGAGCAGCTCTCTGACCAGCCTCAGTCTCCCGAGCCTTGCGTCCGTGGACGACAACCTGGAGATCAGCGACAGCGGCCTGACCAGCCTCGAGGGCTTGTCCAGCCTCCAGGCCGTGGGTGGGAGCCTGAACCTCCAGAACAACCCCTCCCTGGCGAGGCTGGGCCTGTCCAGCCTCGAGGCCGTGGCCGGAGATCTCGACCTTCGGTACAACAACGCCCTGGCCAGCTTGGACGGCCAGCAGAACCTCACGTCGGTAGGTCACTCGCTGGTCGTCCTGGACGCCGACGCCCTGACCAGCCTCCACGGCCTGGAGAACCTCACCTCGGTGGGGCACAACCTCTACATCGGCCACAATGACGCCCTGACCAGCCTGGATGGTCTGGAGAACATCTCGTCCGTAGGCGCCACGCTGACCATCCACCACAATGACTCCCTCTGCCAGTCCGAAGCCGAGGCCTTCGCGGCGTCCATCGCGGTCGGCGGTTCCGTCTACGTGTCAGACAATGGCGCAGCCCGCTCGGACTGCGAGTAGGGCCGGCTCTCTCTCGCGGTGCCTTGATCCAGGATCCCCCGGGTGTCAGGTGCCCGAATCGTCGGACACAGAACCATCAGCTTTCAGTATCAGGTTTCAGCAAGCACCTTCGTCGCGAGTCACCCGGCTCGGGCCTGTTCACCCCGCGGGTGAAGCGCGCGAACGCCGGCTGCGCCTCCTACAACTTCGGCGACTGGGCCTCCTTCGACGCCGACGGGGACGGGGACGACGAGTACATCTCCAGCTCGGCAGTCGCCTACTACGCCGCCGACATCACCGTCCTCGACCCGTCCGCGGGGCTGTCCAGCGGCTCCGCGGTCACGAGGGACGGGCTCCTTGTTGGCCGGCGACTTCGACGGAGACGGGGATGCGGACCTCGCCTTCTTCGCGGCCGACAGCGGGGGTAGCGGAAACAGCACCCTCTTCTTCGCGGACGGCCGGGGGGACGGCGCCGGCGGAGCCCTGCTGCTCGGTAGGCATCTCGCCCCACTGTACGGCCCGGAAAACCTGCGTGGCTCGCAGCTCATCGCGGCCGATGTCTGCGACGGTACGTTCTGCCCGGGCACGGACGGTACCGACGAACTGATCTTCCCTGGGTACGTATCGTTCGAGGTGTACGGCAGTGCCGCCGGTCTGCTGGAGGGGTGGAGTGGCACAGGGACCACCGAGGCCGTGGTCGACGACTTCGATGGCGACGGAGATCTGGAGATGGGCGGCGTGGTGAACTGGGCCGACGTCGGTGGCATGTTCGCCAAGGTCTACGAGCTGGACGGCACACTGATCTGGCGCGTGGCGCTGGACAGCGGGGACGACGTGCTCCAGGCCCTCGCCACCGCCGACGCCGATGGCGACGGCGCCGCGGATCTCATCGTCGGGGGCGGCTACGGCGAGATCATCGCCTACTCGGGCCTGGATGGCTCCGTCATCCCCGGCTACCCGCTCTACCTGGCGGTCGGTGAAGGCAGCGCGGCTGCGGCCACCGGCGCCCGTCGCGTGTTGCAGGTCATCACCGCCGACATCGATGCGGATGGCTACCTCGAAGCCATCGTCGCCCACGACGACGGCTACCTCTACGCCGTGGATCTCTCCCTGGACGAGGGCGGCCCCGCCGTACTGTGGACCTACTACCTGGGCGCGCCGGTCTACTACGTGCGCGCCGCCGACCTGGACGGCGACGACGAGCTGGAGGTGCTGGCCCTGCCCTACGACGGCCACGCCTACGTCATCGACAGCGGCGCCGCCGAGGTCACCATCGACACCCCGGCGAGCGGCGCATGCGTCACCGACACCAGCTTCGACGTCCAGGGCAGCGCGACCGCGGTCACCGCGGTGCAGGTGCTCATCAACGGGGTGTTCCAGACCACCGCCACCGTGAGCGGCGGTGCCTGGGACGCCGGCAGCTTCACTTTCGCCAGCGAAGGCGCCTTCCGCGTCGAGGCCTATGGGATCTACAGCTCGGACGTGGTCTCCAACGATTCGGTGGTGGTCACCCACTGGGAGGACGGCGATGGCGACGGCTTCAGCGAGTGCGACGATGACTGCGACGACAGCGATCCGCTCGTCTACGCGGCCGCCACCGAGCTGTGCGACGGCCTCGACCAGGACTGCGATGGCCTCACCACCGACGAGGAGGACGACGACGGCGACGGCTACCGCGTCTGCGACGGCGACTGCGATGACAGCGACGCAGCGGTCAACCCCGCCGCCACCGAGCTTTGCAATGGCATCGACGACAACTGCGACGGCACCGTGGACGAGGACAGCGCCGTCGACGCCCTCACCTGGTACGCCGACACCGACGGCGACGGCTTCGGCGACGCCACCAGCCCCACCGCCGCCTGCGCTCAGCCCACTGGCTACGTCGCGGACGCCACCGACTGCGACGACACGAACGCCACCATCAACCCCGCTGGCACCGAGCTGTGCAACAGCATGGACGATGACTGCGACGGCACGGTGGACGAGGATGACGCGGCGGACGCCCCCACCTGGTACCCCGACACCGACTCCGACGGCTTCGGCGACCCCGCTGGCGCCACGCCCTCCTGCAGCGCCCCCTCGGGGCATGTGGCCGATAGCACCGACTGCGACGACACCGACCCGGTCGTCTACCCCGGCGCCACCGAGCTGTGCGACGGTATCGACCAGGACTGCGACGGCCTGACCACCGACGAAGAGGACGACGACGGCGACGGCTACCGCGTCTGCGAGGGCGACTGCGACGACGAGGATGCGACATCCAGCCCCGCCGGCACCGAGATCGCCCACGACGGCGTGGACCAGGACTGCTCCGGAGCCGACCTGCTGGATGCGGACGGCGACGGCTACGACGCCGACTTCGCCGGCGGCACCGACTGCAACGACAGCGACACCGCTGTCTCGCCCGCCGGTGACGAGCTGACCGGCACGACAGGCGTAGACGACGACTGCGATGGCACCGTGGACGAGGGTACCGCCTACTGCGACGATGACGGTGACGGGTACACAGAGGCTGGTGGCGACTGCGATGACGCGGTAGCCAGCACCCATCCGGGCGCCACCGAAGCCAGTGACGGCCTCGACAACGACTGCGACGGCAGCGTGGACGAGGGCACCTCCGCGGCCGACGACGACGGTGACGGCACCACCGAGGCCGACGGCGACTGCAACGACGAGGACGCCGCCATCTTCCCCGGGGGCACCGAGACGGCGAACGGCAAGGACGACGACTGCGATGGCCTGGTGGACGAGGGCACGGCCGACTACGACGACGACGGCGACGGCTATACCGAGAACGGCGGCGACTGCGACGACGCGGACGCCGAGGTCCACCCCGGTGCCGCCGAGCAGGCCAACGGCGTCGATGACGACTGCGACGGCACCACCGACGACGGCACGGCCGGCTACGACGACGACGGCGACGGCTACACCGAGAACGGTGGTGACTGCGACGACAGCGACGACACCATCCACCCCGGCGCGGCCGAGTGGGCCAACGGGATGGACGACGACTGCGACGGCGTGGTGGATGAGGACAGCGACACGGCCGACGACGATGGGGACGGCCTGTCCGAGGCCGAGGGCGACTGCGACGATACGGACGCCGCCACCTTCCCCGGCGCCAACGAGATCGTGGACGGAGTCGACAACGACTGCAACGGCCGCATCGACGACGGCACCGAGGCCTACGACGACGACGGCGACGGCTACTCGGAGAACGAGGGCGACTGCGATGACGCCAGCCTGGCCATCGGCCCCGGGCAGCAGGAGCTGTGCATGGGCGGCGAGGGCAACGGCATCGACGAGGACTGCGACGGCGAGGTGGACGAGGACTGCGAGGGCCAGCATGGCACAGACGGCGATCCGGAAACCGGCTGCAGTACCATTGGTGGGTCGCCCGGCGGGTTGCTGGCCCTGCTGCTCGCCGGGCTGGTGGGCCTGCGTGGGCGTCGAGGTGGGCGCACCGGGCTGGCAGGTCTGGGCGCCCTGCTCCTCCTCGGCTGCGGCCAGGACATCACCGTCACACCGCCCGGACCGGGTGACGTACAGGTCTCTCCGGGCTGGCTGGACTACGGCCAGGTCACCGTGGGCCGCAGGGTGGAGGAGCAGATCGAGCTGCGCAACGTGAGCGAGCGCGTCGTGGAGTTCACACGCGTCCAACTGGAGCCCGAGGGCGTGCCCTTCGAGCTCCTCGCCGATCCGACGGATCTCGGCATCGCGGGCGCTGACGACGGCTCCGACTACCAGACCCTCACGCTCGCGTTCACCCCCACGGCGGCCGACCTGTACGAGGCGACCCTGACCCTGGATGTGGCCCACGCGACCCAGACCGTGCTCTCCATCGCGCTGTTCGGCGCCGGCGCCAGTGTGCAGGCCACCTTCGTCCCGCAGGTGCTGGACTTCGGCGCGGTGCTGCACGAGGAGAGCGCCAGGGCGACGCTGCTGAACCAGGGCCTCTCCACCGTCCGGATCGATACCGTCACGCTGCCCGCCGAGTTCGAGGTGGACGCCGCCCTGGAAGGCCAGGAGCTGGCTCCCGGCGCCTCGCTGGAGGTGGAGGTCACTATCGCCAGCAGCGATGCGCTCGCCGACGCGCTCTTCGTGACCTTCGAGGACGGCTCCACCGCGACGCTCGCGCTGCGCGCCAACGACTGCGAGGCCGAGGCAGCCGCCGTGGACGACGCCGATGGCGACGGGTTCACCTGGTGCGGCGGAGACTGCGACGACAGCGACGACGCCATCCGTCCGGGGGCGGTGGAGCTGGCCGACGGCGTGGACAACAACTGCGACGGGAGCGTCGATGAGGGCACGGCGGTCTTCGACGACGACGGCGACGGCTACTCAGAGGAGGGCGGCGACTGCAAGGACGACGACGACACCGTCTTCCCGGGCTCCACGGCCGCGCGTGAGGGTGTGGACTACGACTGCGACGGCGTGCTCACCGCGGGTGACGCGGACGGCGACGGCTACGCCACAGAGGGCGGCGACTGCGACGACACCGACGCCAGCGTCCACCCCGGTGAGCCCGAGCTGCCCGACGGCATCGACCAGGACTGTGACGGTACCGTCGACGAGGGCACCGAGGTCTCTGACGACGACGGCGACGGCTACAGTGAGACCGACGGCGACTGCCACGACGGCGAGGCCGCCATCGCGCCGGGCGCCGCCGAGAGCGCCAATGGCATCGACGACGACTGCGACGGCACCGTGGACGAGGGCACCGACGCGTACGATGACGACGGCGACGGCACCACCGAGAACGGTGGTGACTGCGACGACGGCGACGCGGCCGTGCACCCCGGCGCCGCGGACGAGGAGGGCGACAGCGTGGACAGCGACTGCGACGGGTCGGACGACTGATCCGCGTTCGGGTTCACCTTTTCCGAGAGGCCACGACCGATTCAGGTCAGGAACTGTCAGGGGGTCCGGCCCGATCCCCCAGGGGCCAGGGGGCGCCCCCCGAGAGTCGACGTTCGCCGATCTCTTTGGAGCAAGGCCGATATATTGACAGTACGTTAACAGCCCCTGGGTAGCCGGAGCCCCTCCAGTCGGTGATCGGAGAGCATGCCAGAGCTCACCGATCCCCGTCTCATCGCCCTGCAGGGCGTCCTGTCTTCCGAGTTCCTTTCCGCGCGGATCGCGGAGGCCGAGCGCCAGGCAGCGCTGGT
>JBDRKM010000088.1:0-7724 GCA_043814015.1 Pseudomonadota bacterium | reverse complement strand
TCTGCCCTTGGCGTCTTTGCGTCTTTGCGCGAAATTCCTGTTTCATGGCTCCGGGAGCCGCGGCCCCCGCGGCATGGGGAACTATCAAGAAACAGCCATCAGGTGTCAGCCGTCAGGTATCAGCAGGCAGCGCACCAGGGGCCTCGTCCGGACCGTGTCGACGGGTCGACGGTGTCAGGCACTAGGACATAATATTTGGAAAATATTATGTCCTAGTGCCTGACACCTCTGGTCCTGCTATCAGCCTGGATCCCGCACCTCGTAGCCCATGCACGACGCCCCCCTGCACGCCCCCGTCGACGCTGATGCCCGGCTGCGCGCCATCCTGGACGAGCACGGCCTGCGGCAGGACCACCCCGGCGCGGTGGAGGCCGAGGCCGCGGCGCTGGCGGCCGCGCCCGGGATCGACGATCCCGCGCTCACCGATCTGACCGAGCTGCCCTTCGTCACCATCGACTACGCCCACTCGCTGGATCTCGACCAGGCCCTGCACATCGCCCCGGAGGGAGCGGGCTGGCGGCTGCGCTACGCGCTGGCCGACGCCGCCTGGTACGTGCGGCCCGGCACGGCGCTGATGGCCGAGGCGCTGCGCCGGGGGGCGAGCTTCTACCTGGCCCACCTGTGCGCCCCCATGCTGCCGCGCGCCCTGTGCGAGGGGATCGTCTCCCTCAACCCTGGGGTGGATCGCCGCGCCCTGGTCATGGATCTCGCGCTGGACGCCGGCGGACGACCGGTGGTCACCCGAGTCCAGCGCGCCCGGGTCCGCAGCCGCGCCAAGCTGGCCTACGACGGGGTCCAGGCCTGGTGCGACGAACCCGGCGCCAGTCCGCTGGCCGGCCAGGAGTACACATCGGTCCTGGCGGCCCTGCGTGAGCTGGGCGGGCGGCTGCTGGTCCAGGCCCGGGCCCGCGGCATGGTGCCCTTCGATCGGCCCGAGGTGGCCTGGGAGCCCCCGGGGCCCACGGCGCCCGGCTTCCGCATCGTCACGGAGCGGCGCTGCGACGTGGAGCGCTGGAACGAGCAGATCTCGCTCCTGAGCAACGCCGCGGGGGCCGCGTTGCTCAGAGACCACCCCGCCCCATGGGTCCAGCCCATCTTCCGGGTCCACCCCCACCCCGCCCTCGAGCGTGTCGAGGCCTTCGCCGCGACGGTGCAGGCCCTGGTGCGGCACCACGGGCTCGATTCGGCCCGCTGGGCCTGGCGGCGCGGGCAGGAGAGCGTGGCCGACTTCCTCGCGCGGCTGCCCGCCGAAGGCCGCGAGGGGCGGGTCCGCGCCGCCATCCAGCGCCAGATCCTGCACAGCTACGAGCGCTCGGACTACGACCCCGAGCCCGGCCCCCACCACGCCCTGGGGCTGCCCTGCTACGGCCGCTTCACGGCCCCCATGCGCGAGGTAGTGGGGGTCTTCAGCCACCGAGAGCTGCTGGAGCAGCAGGGGCTGGTGCCCCGTGGGGACACGGCCGCGGACGAGGCGCTGCGCGCGGAGGTGCTGCGCGCGGCCGAGCGGGCGCAGGAGGTGCAGCGCACCATCACGCGCGCGGGCGAGCGCCTGGCCATGGATTTTCTGCTGGAGGCCGACCTCGCCCTGCCCGAGTTCCAGCGCCCCCGGCGCACCGGCACCGTCCTCGGCCTGACCGGCTCCCGGCTGTACGTCCGCTTCGACGAGCCTCCCATCGAGCTCAAGGTCTACGTGGACCACCTGCAGGAGGCCCTCGGGCTGCGCTACCGCGCCAGCGACGACTCCCTGTGCCTCGAGCCCGAGACAGGGGAGGGGCCTGGCTGGCGTGTCGGCGATGCCATCACCCTGCTCACCGCCGGGCGCGACCCGCGTCGGGACCGGTGGCGGCTGGTGCCGGGCTAGCTCTGCGTGTCGGCCTGCTGGGCCACCAGGGCGTTGGTCTCGCGCAGGCGGCGGGCGAGGGTGCGCAGGAGCTTCCAGAGGATCTGGTTGCCGAGCTCGGGCTCGCGGCGGCAGAACTCGAGCACCTGCTCCTGGCCGATGGTGATCAGGGAGCCAAACGCGGTGCCGGTGACGGTGGCGGAGCGGGGGAGCTGGTCCGCCAGGGCGATCTCGCCGAAGTGCTCGCCCGGACCCAGGCGGGCCAGCTCGACGCCGTCGCGCGAGACGGAGACCTCGCCCTGGACCACCACGTACATGGTCTTGCCGGGGGCGGACTGGGACAGGATGACCTGGTCGGGGGTGAAGAACAGCTCGTCGCAGATGCGGGAGACGCGCAGGCGGGCGTGGAAGGGCAGATCGCGGAAGAGGAACAGATCCTCCATGATCTGGGCGCGGGTGATGGCGGCGCCGGCCTGCGGGCTGGCCTCGGGCTCCAGCAGGATGTGGGTGACGTTGTCGGGGGCGCCGCGATCCAGCGCCTCCCGCAGCAGGGCCTCGGCGGCCTCGCGGATGTCGGGGCGCGAGCCGATGGAGGCGAGCTTGTCCTCGCCGACCACGTCCGACAGGCCGTCGGAGTTCAGCAGGATGCGGTCGCCCGGGAGCATCTCGATGGCGAGCAGATCGGGCTGGACCGTGGGGTGCAGTCCGATGGCGCGGGTGATGACGTTGCGGTAGCGGCTGCGCTGGGCCTCCTCCAGGGTCATCTGGCCGGAGCGTACCAGCTCGTTGACCATGGAGTGGTCTTCGGTGAGCTGTCGGGCCTCGCCCTCACGGATGAGGTAGCCGCGGGAGTCGCCCACGTGCCCGATGAAGGCCCAGCCGCCCCCGACCGCGGCCACCACCACGGTGGTGGTCATGCCGCGCAGGTTGCGCGCCTCGGCCGCCTCGAACACCCGCCGGCTGGCCTGCTGGCAGGTCTCGTCCAGGGCCTCGAGCGCGAAGTTGCGGTTGGCCAGGGTGGGGTTCTCCGCGTAGTGCAGCACGGCCTCCTGCAGCATGGCGGCGGCCTGGGAGAAGGTCTCGATGGTGATGGCGCTGGCCACCTCCCCGGCGGCCCGCCCGCCCACGCCGTCGGCGACGACGAACAGGCCGTGCTCCGCATCGCGCAGGAAGGCGTCCTCGTTCTGGGGCCGGCTGCAGCCGACGTCGGTGCAAGCGTGGAAGTAGCTCATGGGTCACCTGGAGATCTAGAGGACGGTCAGGGGGAAGGAGCGCTCCACGAGGGGGGCGCCCCCGCGACTGGCGGCGATAGTAACCCGTAGGCGGGCGGGACCGGCGGGCTTCTTCTGGGGGATGGTGGTGGTTTTCACCAGTGTCAGCTCGCCACGGGCCGGGACGCGCGTGTCCTGCTGGACCGCGAAGGGCGGCTCGTCGGCTACGGAGCGCTCCAGCACCTTCTCGAGGGGCTCGTGCAGGGGCTGGCCCTTGCCATCGACCACGACCGCGGAGAGGTAGAGCGCGTGGCCCGGCTGGCCGGTGGGGAAGGCGTGCCCGGCGCCGGTGTTCTGCACCCGCACGGTGAACGTGAACTCCTCGCCGCGCACCACCTCGGGGCTCGCCAGCTCCACGAGGAGGCTCACGGCCTGGCCCGGATCGAGGGCGAGCGCGTGGCTGGCGTGGCCGGCGAAGCGCCCGGTGGTGGGGGTGCCGGCGGTCAGCGGCATGTGGCAGTCCTGGCAGCGGATGCCGGCCTCCCGGTAGGCGGAGCGGTACCACTCGCCGTAGGTGTCGTACCAGGCGGTCTGCGCGCCCGGCCAGGTGAGCTGGTGGCAGGCGGCGCACAGGCCTGGTGAGCCCAGCGCATCGCTCTGCACCACCGGATGAGGCGCGGACTCGGAGGCGCGCGGGCCCACGATGGCGCCATCGCGCAGGTGGCAGGCGGCACAGGTGACGCCTTCGCGCTGCAGGCTGGGGCTCCAGACGGGGTTCAGCTCGTGACGCGGGGAGTCGAGCTGGCCCTCTGTCAGGGCCACGACCCGGCGCGGATGCTGGGCCGCGATGGGCAGGTGGCAGGCCAGGCAGGCGGTGGGTTCGCTCGCGTCGCGCACGGCCTGGTTCCAGCGCTCTCCCTCCCAGGCCGAGGCGTGGGCGCCGGCGGCCCAGGCGCCGTGGATCTGCGCGTGGCAGGCGGTGCACTGCTGGGCCGTGGGGTTGGCCAGGCCTTCGGGCAGGGCCAGCTCGGTGAGGGGCAGGCCCTGGGCGAACAGGGGGCCGGTGGCCGCGGCCTCGGGGGCCGGGGGCGGGGCGGGCGCGGTGGTTTCCTCGGCGGCGGGCTCCTCCACGGGGGGAGGCGGCGGCTGGGCGGGTTCAGGATCCCGGGCGCGCTTCCCGGCCCAGGCACCGGCCACGACGACGCTCGCCCAGACAGGCAGGAGAGGCCAGCGGAAGGGGAGAATGGCGAACCTCCAGAGCTTCATGGATCAGTAGTCGATGACGGTTGGGTCGTCACCCGCGGTGGGCAGGTCCAGGACGGCTCGTGCCCCCTCCGGGCCGTGCACGGCCACGTTCAGGGCGTAGAAGCCCAGCACGCGGCGCACGTAGTTGCGGGTCTCGTCCACGGGGATCAGCTCGACGAAGTCGTCGACCTCCTCACCCTCGGGGCGCGCGGCCAGCCAGCCGCCCACGGCGCCCGGACCCGCGTTGTAGGCCGCCACCGCCAGGGGGACCCTGCCGTGGAAACGGACCAGCAGCCGGCTCAGGTACCAGGTCCCGTACCGGATGCTGGTGGCCGGCTCCAAGAGGTCGCGCGGAGAGAAGCGGTCCAACCCCTGGTCGCGGGCCACCAGAGCACCGGTGACGGGCAGGATCTGCAGGAGCCCGACCGCGTTCGCGGAGGAGACGGCCCAGGACTTGTAGGCGCTCTCCTGGCGCATGACGCCCAGCGTCAGCAGCGGATCCACCCGGTGGGCCCGGGACCAGCGCCAGACATGCTCGGGGAAGGCCGCCGGAAACGCCAGGGCCAGGGCCTCACGGCGCTGCTCGGGGGTGTCGGCGGACTTGTCCAGGCCCATACAGAAGCGGGAGACCAGGTACCAGGAGCGGGTGTAGAGGAAGAGGGGACGCCACTCGGCGGTGCTCAGCCGCACGGCGCGCAGCTGGGCGTCGCGCGGGGTCCGGCCACGCTGGGCGCGCTCGAGCTCGTCATACAGCCGGGCCATCAGCTCGCCCGAGAGGTCCGTGGCGCCCGCGTCGGCCAGGGCCTGGATGGCCGGCAGCTGGGGCCAGAGGGCGCTGTGCTGGGACACGAAGCGGGCCAGGGCCAGGCGGGCTGCGTCGCGGTCGTAGAAGACCCCGTCGTGGATGCAGTCCACCGGCGCTTCGCCGGTCAGCGGCTCGGCCGCGGGGGGCGCCGGCGTCGTGAGGAGGGCGGCGGTGGAGGGCGGCGTGGCGAGCCGGCTCCAGGCGATGGGGCGGGTGGGCGGGTGGATCAGCGCGCCCGCCTGGGCCCGCGGGGCGAGCCCGGGGGGCGCCCGGACAGGCAGGGCTGCGGGCTCGGGGCGCCCGCTCGGCGCTGGGTAGGGCCAGGCGCCGTGCCGCACCAGCGGGGTGGAGGGGCCCAGGTGGGGCTGCAGGCGGCTGCTGGCGAGCAGCGCGTACCAGCCTTCGTCGTCCTCGGCCGCGACCTGGGCGTACAGCTCCCGGGCCTCCGCCTCCTCGCCGCGCGCGGCGGCCAGCTTGGCCAGGTAGTACAGGGCGCGGGTGCTGCGCGCGCCGTCGGTGGTGCGCACCTGGGCCATGCGCTGGGCGGCGTCGTCGAGGTCGCGGGCCAGCCAGGCGGAGAGAGCGCCGTACCAGCGCGCCGCTGCGCCCGCGGCCCCGCCACGCTTGGCGACCTGGTCCCAGAGCTCCCGGGCCCGGTCCTGGTCGCCCGCCAGCATCCAGGCGCGCGCGACCTCGTCCTGGGCGTGCGCCCAGCGCCAGCTGCCCTTGTGCTCCTTCATGCCGCGCTCGCCCCAGGCGGCGGCCTCCTTCCAGAGCGCCCCACGGGCCGCGGCGCGATGCACCATCCAGCAGCCCTCGGGGCTGGGGGAGGCCTCGTAGCGGCGGGCGAAGTGCTCGACCAATGCCTCAAAGTCGCGCCCACGCCAGCCCATGGTCTCCACATGCTCGGTGGTCCAGGCGCGGACCTCCGGGTCGGGGTCGCTCGTGAGCTGCTGCCAGAGGCCCCGGGCGAGGGTGTACTCCCGCGCCCGCAGGGCCGAGAAGAGGCGCCGCTTGCGGGCGCCCACGTCATCCGGGAGCGAGGTCTCCAGCCCCGTGGCGGCCAGCTCGGCGAGGGCGGCGCGGGCGCGCACGGGGGTGGTGGCGAAGCTGTAGTCCAGCGCCATGCCCTGCAGGGCGTTCACCGCCGCGGAGGGCGAGCGGCGGATGAGGGCCAGGGCCTGCCCCAGGCGCGCGGCTTCGGCGTCGGTCCCCTCCGGATCCGCGTCGAGCACGAGCTGGAACGCCTCCTGGGCGGAGGACCAGGGGCCGTCGGCGGCGTACGCCTCGCCCATCAGCGCCAGGCAGTCGCCGGCGTGGCTGCCGCTGGGCCAGCGCTCGCGGTAGCGAACGCACTCCCGGGCGGCCACGGCGTGGCGGTCGCGCAGCTCGTCGCAGAGGGCCTCATACCAGGACGCCTCGCTGGCCAGGGGGCCCTCGCCGGCGCGCACCTTGGTGAACTGCAGGCTGGCCAGGTTGTGGCGTTCCTGGCGCATGTAGAGCAGGCCGAGCTGGAAGCGCGCGGCGATCCAGCGCTCGCCGCCCCCGCGGGCCTTGAGATCCCGGTGGGCGCCCGCCAGCCAGTCTTCGAGCAGCAGCACGGCCCCCTGCAGGTCGCCGCGCCGGGTGCGCTCCATGGCGAGGTCCACCGGATCGGTGCCCGGCGGGATCGGGCGGTCCGGGCGGGTGGCGGGTGGCTCGGGCAGAAAGGCGCCGTCGGGGGTCACCGCGAGGCCGGTGGACCAGGCGCCGCGCGTCCCTTCAGCGCCCACGTCTCGGGAGGTGAGCGCCAGGCCCAGGGCGAGCAGCAGCGCGCCCCGGGGCCCGGTGGGCGTGGGACGCGGATGCCGAGGCATGGGATCAGCCCTCGGCTCCCGCCTCGGTGGGCTCTCCGTGGGCCTCCCAGCCCTGGAAGCCTCCGACCAGCCGGCGCGCGAGGGCCCAGCCCTGCTCCCGCAGCCAGGCGGCGAGGGCGGCGGCCGCCTCGCTGCCGTCGTCGTCGTAGACCACCACGCGCTCGGTGGTGGCCGGGAGCACCTCGAGCTGCGCGCGCACCGCGTCGCCCGGGAAGGAGTGAGCGCCCTCGATCCGGCCTCGGGCCCAGGCCTCCGCCGGGCGGATGTCGATGAAGTAGGGTGGGACGCCGGAGAGGAGCTGTGCGCTGGCCCACTCGCGGCTGATGTCCTGCTTGTGGTTGGGGCCCGGGGTCTCGCCACGGCCCGGCTGCAGCGGCGGCAGCCCCTTCAGTTCGCTCGCGGGCCGCGGACAGGGCGCCGCGGCGGGCGCGGGCGGCGAGGTGCCCAGGACGCGCTGGGTGAAGCGGCGCAGGGCGGAGCGCAGGTGTGGACGGGGCATGGAGGGCTCGGGGCGCGCGGTGGATGGGCCGGAAGCATAGCGGATCGGGGGCGCAGCGTCCCGTGTCGGGCGCCGCCCTCCCCACCGTGCTAGGCAGCCCCGAACGTGACGGGTGTGCCATGGGAATCCTGAGGAGCCTCTTGCTGGGTCGTGAACATGGACTGCGCGCTCGGGCGCGGGCGCGCCTGCGGCGTCTGCTCCGGCGGGGGCGCGCGGCGCCCGTCGATTGCCCCACCCCGGTCCGGGCCGCGCCCGCCGCGGCGGAGCC
>JBDRKM010000087.1:0-2960 GCA_043814015.1 Pseudomonadota bacterium | reverse complement strand
TGTGGCGCTGACATAACGAAGGTTGTCCTCACTCCTCTCCGTACTGTTCGCAAGAACCTGGATGACGAGGATGGTGTCCCGATCCCTGTGTAACCGGCCCAGGCGGGTTCTCCTCGCCGGGTCTTCTACCGGGCGCCGGCCGGGATGTCCAGGTCGGGTTTCAGTGATGTGCAAAGTTGTGGACTGAACCTGCTGTTCGCGCAGACCTCGTGTGCACCGAGGCGCCAGCAGGCGCCCGGATCCCCGGGTGAGGGGTGGCTGACTTCGTTGAGGGACTCGTTCTCCTCCGGACCGGGGGTCGACTCTCGGGTTTACCGGCGGGCTGGCGGGGGGTGATCGTGGGAGCGGAGGCCCAGCTCTGCTGCGAGCCAGGCCCTGGCCTCCCGGTAGTCGACCCCCATGGCTCGGGCCGCGAGATGGATCGCGCTGCCCTGGCCGCAGCCTGACCAACACCGCCACGCGTGCCCCGTGATCTGAAGCGAGCGACGGCTCGCACCGCCGTGGAACGGGCAGGGCTGACGTCCCTCGTGCAGAGGGAGCCCAAGGAGCCGGGCCGCGCCGAGCACTCCTCCCAGGTGAAGGAGGACTGCTTCGGTGAACGACGAGGCGCACCCCAGGACGAGCTGGCCGCCAGAGCGACCCGCACGTCCTCCTTCCCGAGATCTCTCCTCCAGGCCCAGCCAGGCGCGCACAGGCACCAGAGGATGAAGATCGCGTTCCACGGTCTTGACGACGTCGGCGGCCTGTCGGCGGACCAGCGAGACAGCCTCCTGGGCGTTCCAACCGCGAGCGCGCAGGACGGCCGCGAGGGCGAGCCTGCCGACCGCTTGCCTCAGCTCGTCAGCCGGAACCCGGCCCGGCTGCCCCCAGCGCTCCCACACGAGGCGTTCCCCGCCTGGGTGCGTGCTGGGAGGCACGACGGTCATGAGGCCCGAGCCGCGTAGCTCGGCGACGGTCTGCTTGCGGCGGGCGGCCCGCTCGACGCGGAGCACGCCGTTCCGCGCGCCGTGCGAGCAGTACCACCAGTGGCTGCGGCGGCTGCTCGCGCGTCCGTGGACGAGGCCGGTCGGGGGCAGCAGCTCGTGGGCGAGCTCGGCCGCCTCCGGCCAGTCGCAGTCCACGTCAGCCAGCCCACCGCTGGCGTCCCCCAGGACCAGGCCCACGTTCCTGCCCTCGAACAGCCCCAGGTCCTGGCGGCCGAGGCGCCTCCCTGGCCAGCCAGGGAGGAGCGGGCTCTTCGACCGAGCTTCCACCGGAGTGGGAGCCCAACCGCGCGCGAGGTACGCGTTCGCAGCTCGAGTCGTCGCCGATGTCGTCATGATCACGAGGCTCCTCGCCCGCTACAGGTCGAGGAGGGACATGTCCAGGTAGCGCCGCCTCCCCCAGGCCTGTGCCGCGTTCGCGGCGACCACGACTACGAGCCGGAGGGCGCTCACCCTGTCAGGGAAGGAGTCGATCGCCTTGATCCGACGCTTGATCTCCCGGTTGAGCCGCTCCAGGCCGTTGTTCGTGCGGATCCGCACATGATGCTCAGTCGGGAACGCGAAGAACTGTGACGCCGCGGGAAACCCCTCCGTCAGGCAAGAGGCCGCCTCGGGCAGCTCCTTCGACCAGCGGGCCTTGAACTTCGCCAGCCGCTCCTTCGCCTCGTCCAGATCCTTGCTCTTGAAGATCGCCGACACCTCCCCGAGGACGCGCTTCCGCAGCCGGTGGGGCACCTTGCTGCCCACGTTCCGGAGCAGGTGGACGACACACCGCTGGTGGGGCACTTCGGGCAGACGCTTGCGGACCGCTGCCCAGATCCCCTCGTGGGCGTCAGAGATCACGAGCAGGACACCCTTGAGCCCCCGCTTGATCAATCCGTCAAGCAGGTCGACCCAGGTCTCCTCGCTCTCCCCCGTGCCGATCTCCACGGCGAGGAGCTCGCGCTTCCCCTTCTCGTTGACCCCGTAGGCGATCAGCGCCGGGAAGCTCTCGACCGAGCGAGCCCAGCGGGCCTTCAGGTAGGTCGCGTCGAGGAACAGGTACGGGTACTTGCCCTCGAGCTTGCGAGTCCGCAGCTCCTCGACCCTCTCCTCCAGGCGAGCCGTCACGCGGCTGACCGCCGAGCTGCTGAGCCCCTCGCCCGCCAGGGCCTCCACGACCGAGCCCATGCCCCGGGTCGAGACTCCCTTCACATACGCACCAACGATCGCCTCGTCGACCTCCGCCAAGCGGCGCTTGTAGGCGCCGATCACATGCACGGGTGCCCCCGCCTTCCGCGCACGGGGCATCTTGACCTCGATGTGGCCCATCGACGTCAGCAGGCCTCGCAGGTAGCTGCCGTTGTAGGAGTCGCTCCGACTCTTGGCCTTCGCCCACTTCGCCGCCCCGACCGTCTCGCGCAGCACCTCCTCGAGGACCAGCTCCAGGCCAGCCTTCGCAGCAGCCCGGAACACCTCGCCCAGGTCCGCGTGGATCTCTTCCTCGGAGGCCCTCTCGAACACCGCGTCCCGAACACAGCCCTCGATCACGGCGTCCCTCACCTGGCCCTCCAGGTCGGACACCACCCCTTGCATTCCTTCGTTGTTTCCTCGAACGTCACTCACGGGAAGCTCCTCGTGCCCCAGTCGGGGCGTCTTGGTTGACAAAGCGAGGAGCTTCCCGTCTTCCTCCGACGTACCCCGACGCGGGTCACGCCCCGATGGGGACAACCTGGGGATCGTTCGGTGGAGTACGTGGGGACAACGGCCCTACTACAGTCCGAACGACCTCAGGCGTCCCCGATGGGAGCTACACAAGAGTCGGGACACCGACCCTGGGAGGGCCCTGGACGCTACGGCTTCCCGGCTGGCTGCTGGACCTCCCGCCTACTCGGCAAGGACCTCTTCGAGGGACCGGGCGCTGAGCACTCGTTCGAGCCAGGTGTCCAGCTCGGCCTCCGAGGCGGCCTGGACTCGGTCTCGAACCTGCTGAGCCAG
>JBDRKM010000086.1:0-2204 GCA_043814015.1 Pseudomonadota bacterium | reverse complement strand
GGCCTTCCATCCGGTCCCCAGAAGTGCGGATGCAACACCTTCCACGGCCGCCTGCCCCAGACTCAGGTGTGGAATCCACCCTGGCGCAGGTGCCCCGCCGCCGCGTCGTGGCGCGTTTCCGCCGCGCCCTGGGTCCGGCTGGGGGGCGCCCGGACGCCTGGGACGTACCCGGCAGGCTGCCCTCCGGCACGTGGCGCCAGCGATTGAGGGGGGGGGCGCTCCAGCGCCGGACTTGAGAACCCTCCCCCGGAATGCGTTATTCAGGTAGGCCCGAGCTCGCGTCGGAACGATCCCCCGATCTCCTTCGGGATGGACCGCGCTGGCGACGCAACCCGCCTCGTCTGGACGGTCGGCTCTGGCTACCCCTGCGCCGGCGCAGGGCCACCCATCACCGACCAATGCTCGCCATGGCCCAGTACGTCGCTCCCGCCAACGCCGCTTCCGAGCTGGACGAGGACGAGGCCGAAATCCCGGCCATGCAGAAGATGGCGATCCTCTTCGTCGCCCTGGGCCAGGAAACCGCCGGCGAGGTGATGAAGTTCCTCGCCGATTACGAGATCGAGGAGATCATCCAGGCGGTGGCCCACCTCAAGAATGTCACCGTCCGCCTGCAGGACAAGGTGCTGGCGGAGTTCGAGCAGCACCTGCTGGCCGGGGCGTGGGTGAGCCAGGGCGGCATGGACTTCGCCCGCGGCGCCCTCGAGCGCGCCGTGGGGCCGCGCAAGGCCCAGGAGATCCTCGACCGCGTCAACACCCGCGTGTCCTCGGGCTTCTACATCCTCAAGAACGTGTCGCCCCAGCAGATCGCCCCGTTCATCGCGTACGAGCACCCGCAGACCGTGGCCCTGATCCTGTCGCAGCTCGAGCCCGACCAGGCGGCCGGCATCCTCGCCAACCTGCCGGAGAGGGTGCAGGCGGACGTGGCCTATCGCATTGCCACGATGGAGAACATCACGCCGGCGGTGCTGCACCAGATCGAGGAGAGCCTGGAGAACTCGCTGCGCGACCTGCTGGGCGGCAACCAGGACGTGGGCGGCCCCAAGGTGGTGGCCGACATCCTCAACCTGACGGGCAGCAGCGTGGAGAAGAACGTGCTGGACCAGATGGACGCCTCGGACCCGGAGGTGGCCGAGAGCGTCCGCAACCTCATGTTCGTGTTCGCGGACCTGGTCAAGCTCACGGACCGCGAGATCCAGGTGCTGCTCAAGGAGGTGGAGCAGAAGGACCTGGTCATCGCCCTGAAGGCGGCCGACGAGGAGCTCAAGGACAAGATCCTGGGCAACATGTCCGAGCGCGTGCGGCAGTACATCCAGGAGGAGATGGAGTTCCTGGGACCCATGCGCCTGTCCGAGGTGGAGGAGGAGGTGCAGCTGCGCATCGTGCAGCAGGTGCGCCAGCTCGAGGAACAGGGCCAGGTCACGGTCACGCGCGGCGACGCCAGCGAATCCTTTGTCTGAACAGCGACGGCCGAGCCGCCTGTCCCCGTGCGGCACCGGGCAGTAGATTAGGCTCCTCACCAGAGCGCCGGCGGCGAGACGCAGCAGATGTTGCCGCCGGCCCGACCCCGGAGGAGCCCCGTGGCCGCTGCTCTACCCGACGTCCTGCCCCTCAAGCCCTACCTGCGCGAGATGGTGTGGGGCGGCCGCCGCCTGGCCGAGCTCTACGGCAAGCCCCTGCCGCCGGGCCGGCCCATCGGCGAGTCCTTCGAGGTGTCCGCCCTCCCGGAGCGCGACTCCACCGTGGCCTCCGGCCCCCTGGAGGGCCGGGCCCTGGGATGCCTGGTGGCCGAATACGGCGAGGCCCTGGTAGGGCGCACGACGGTGGAGCGGTACGGCCCCGACTTCCCCCTGCTGATCAAGCTCATCGACGCGGCCCAGGACCTGTCCGTACAGGTGCACCCGGACGACGCGTACGTTCGAGCCCGCAAGCTGGGCTCCTTCGGCAAGATGGAGGCCTGGTACGTGGTGCACTCGGACGGTGGCCGCGTGGCGCTGGGGCTCAAGGATGGGGTGGACCGCGCCGAGCTGGCCCAGGCCATCCGCGCGGGGGCGGTGGAGGGGGTGGTGCAGTTCCACGCGGTAGCTCCCGGCGACGTGGTCTCCCTGCCGCCGGGCACGGTGCACGCCCTGTGCCGGGGGGTGATGGTGTACGAGGTGCAGCAGTCCAGCGACCTCACCTTCCGCCTGTACGACTACGGCCGCCTG
>JBDRKM010000085.1:0-30739 GCA_043814015.1 Pseudomonadota bacterium | reverse complement strand
CGCCCGGCAGGCCCTGGCCGCGCCCACGTGGCCCGCGGCGTGGGCAGTGCCGGCGTGAACCCGCCTAGTGCACGCGCCCGGAAGTCTTTGACCACCCCTCTGATGTCCGTCGGCGCGGGCACTGGCGGCCGCGGCTGCGGCCGCCCGCCTGCGGGGGGACTCCGTCCCCCCAGCGCCATAGGCGCGTATGCGGGGGGCTCCGCCCCCCGACGCGGCCCCCCTGAAAAAGGGATAGTGCCGATGCGCCGCGTAGCGGCCGGCGCGTCAGCGCCGCCGGAAGTCCCTGGTCAGGGACTTCCGGGCAGCGGCACTAGCCCTCGCGAAAACCCGCTGGGTCCAGCCCGTGGCGCTGGATCCAGCGGTAGACCTGGCGCCGGTCCTTGCCGAAGAAGGCGGCGACCTGCGCCAGGTTCCCCTGGTAGTGGCGCAGCACCAGCGCCAGCTCGCGGGCTCCGGGGGTGGCGGTGCGGTCCACCTGCAGGGCCAGGGGCACGGCCGCCTTCGGGCTGCCGCTGCGGGGCAGGGTGGCGCGCAGGTCGGCGGGCAGGTGGCGCAGGTGCACCTGGCCCTGGTCCGTGGCGCGGATGGCGGCCTGGCCCATGGCCTGCTCCAGCTCGCGCACGTTGTAGGGCCAGCTATGCAGCAGCAGGGCCTCGGCCGTGCTGCCGCGCAGGGTGAGCCCCGGGCTTTCGCGCTCCAGAAAGTGCTGGGCCAGGGGCAGGATGTCCTGGCGGCGGCGCGCGAGCGGCGGGACCTCCAGCACCCAGCCGGCGAGGCGGGCGTACAGATCGCCGCGGAAGTCCTGCCTGCGGATGGCGTCCTGGATGGCCACGTTGGTGGCGGCCACCACGCGCACGTCCACGCGCTGGCTGCGGGTGGAGCCCACGCGCCGGACCTCGCCGTCGGCCAGCACCCGCAGCAGCTTGGGCTGCAGGGCCGCGGGCATCTCGCCCACCTCGTCCAGGAAGAGGGTGCCGCCGTCCGCCTCGTGGAAGAGGCCCAGGCGGGCGCGGGTGGCGCCGGAGAACGCGCCCTCCACGTGGCCGAACAGCTCGCTCTCGATGAGGTTCTCGGGGATGGCCGCGCAGTTGACCGCCACCAGGGGCCCCTCTCGGCCGCTGCGGCGATGCAGCTCGCTGGCCACGCGCTCCTTGCCCACGCCGCTCTCGCCCAGGATGAGCACGGGCACCCTGCGGGGCGCCACCAGCCCGAGCTCGCCGCGCAGGCGCTGCATGGCCACGCTGGGGCCCAACAGATCCGGCACCTCGGGCTCCAGCAGGGTGTCGGGGTCCAGCTCGATGTGCTCGTAGAGCAGCAGCGTACCGCCGGCGCGCAGTATGGCCCCCGAGGCCAGCGTGGCCTGGCTCACGCGCTGCCCCTCCAGGAAGGTGCCGTTGCTGGAGCCGAGGTCGTGGACCGCCCAGCCCCCGTCGCCGTCCGGCCGCAGCTCGGCGTGCTCGCGGGAGAGCAGGGGATCGTCGATGGCCAGCGGGCCCGCCAGGTGGCCCAGGCGCCCGATGCGCAGGGACCGGCCCTCCAGCAATGCGATGCGGCCGCGGGCGGCCTCGTCGGGGGAGAAGAGCACGAGCAGGCGGCTGGTGGCGCCCACCTGCAGGAAGGAGGCGGCCGCCGAGCGGGTGAGGCCGGGCTCCAGGGTGTGGTCCATGCTGTCCTCCGGCCGCAGACGATATCGTGATATCCTCGACAGCCGCACCACGCCGAGAAGGGAGGCCCGATGCCGGGGCACCTCGTGTTGCTGCTCCTTGGCACCGCCTGGGCAGGCTGCCCAGCGCCCGTGCCCGTCTCCGAGTTGGTGATCTCGCTGGAGCTGGCCGAGGCCGCCCAGGCCGACGCCGATCTCACCGGCCTGCACAGCTCCACTGACCGCGCCCAGCAGCAGCTCGCCTGCCTGGGCGAGCCGGTGACCCGCGCCATGGCCGCGCGCTTCCAGCGCACCATGGGCCTGCGGCTGCTGCTGGACCGCGAGATGGACCAGGCCCGGCGCGCCTTCGCCGCCGCGCGCTTCATCGAGCCCGGCTACCGCTTCCCCGAGACCCTGGTGCCCCAGGGCAACCCGGTGCACGACGAGTACCAGTCCTTCCCCGTGGACAACCCCGCCCTCGAAGTGGTGCCGGCCCCCCAGCGGGGCCATCTCGCCTTCGACGGCCGCGAGGGCCTGCAGCGGCCCGCGTCCTGGCCCACCGTCGTGCAGCTCTTCGACGAACAAGGGGCCGTGCTGGCCTCCGCCTGGCTGTGGCCGGGGGAGCCCCTGCCCACCTACGCGCCCCGCCCCGAGGCCGAGCCCCTGGTGGCGCCCCCCGCACCCCACCGCCCGCCCCTGGCGCTGCTCGCGGGCGCGGGCGCCTCCGCCGTGGCCAGCGTCACCCTGCTGGCCCTGTCCCGCCACGCCGCCGCCACCTGGGCCGACCCCGCCACCCACGGCCAGGAGGATCTGGATCGCCTGCGCGGGCAGGCCAACGGCCTGCTGCTCGCCTCGGGCGGCGCGGCCCTCTTCACCGCCGGCCTGGGCGTGGCCGTCGCGGTCACCTGGTAGCCATGCTCCTCGCCGGCCAGCACGTGGATCGCTACGAGGTCCAGGCCCTGCTGGGCCAGGGCGGCATGGCCCAGGTCTTTCGGGTGCGCCACCTGCAGCTCGGCACCGAGCGCGCGCTCAAGGTGCTGCTCATGGCGCACCCCGGCGTGCAGCAGCGCCTGCTGCAGGAGGGCCGCCTGCAGGCGAGCCTGGAGCACCCCCACATCGTGGCCGTCAGCGATGTGCTCGATCTCGGCGGCACCTCGGGCCTGCTCATGGAGTACGTGCCCGGCCCCGCCCTGGACCTCTGGCTCTCCCGCTACCGGCCCAGCCTCGACGAGGCCCTGGCCATCTTCCGGCCCATCGTCGCCGCCGTGGCCCACGCCCACACCCACGGCTTCATCCACCGCGACTTGAAGCCGGCCAACGTGCTGCTGCTGCGTGATGGCGACACCTTGCGGCCCAAGGTGGCCGACTTCGGGCTGGCCAAGGCCCTGGCCGAAGAGCTGGGCGCCACCCGCGGCACGCGCACCGGCGCGGCCATGGGCACGCCCGCCTACATGGCGCCGGAGCAGATCCGCGATGCCAAGAGCGTGGACGAGCGCGCCGACGTCTTCGCCCTGGGCTGCATCCTCTACGAGCTGCTCTGCGGCCGGCTGGCCTTCGGGGGCTGCGATCTGCTCTCGGTCTACGCCGCCATCACCGCCCATGACTACACCCGGGCCCGGGAGGTGGTGCCCGACCTGCCCGCCCACCTCGACGACGCCATCGATCGCTGCCTGAGCGTGGACCCCGACGAGCGCCCCGCGAGCTGCGCGGCGCTGTTGGAGCTGCTGGGACCCGCGCCCCAGGTGGCGTTCTCCTCCCAGGCTCTGGAGGCGGCGCGCAAGCCCGCCGAGCAGCCGTTGCCCCCCCTGGCCTCCGTACAGGGGACCTTCGCGCCCTCGCGGGCCTGGTCTACCTTCGGCGACGCTCCCTCCATGGCCGCGGCCAGCGCCGAGCCATCCCTGGCGCCGCCTACCCCAACCCAGGTGCCGCCCGAGCCGTCCCCCCGGCGTCGTCGCGTGCTGCCGCTGGTCGTCCTGCTGGGGGTGGGGCTGGGCGGTGGCGGGGTCTGGTACGTCGCGCGCTCTCCGGCTCTCGAGCCCGCGCCGCAGGGCGCCGCACCGGCCTCCAGAGCCGCGCCCGCGCGGGCCGCGGCGCCCACGGGGGGGGAGCCGATCCTGGTGCCGGTCCCCGTGGCCACCGGGCGCCCGCCGGAGGAGCCTGGCACCACCGCGGCCACAGCCCCCGTGGAGGTGGTACCCGTGGTGGTGGGCTCCGGCACCGCGCCCGTGGAGGCCGACACCGTGGTGGCCCTGATGGCCGCCGAGGGCAGCGCCGAGCCGTCCGACGACACGCTGCTGCCGGGCATGGGCCTGGTGCGCGTCACGGGCGATGCCGAGCAGGTGGAGCTGCACTCCAGCGCGGGCGTCTTCCCCCCCGGCCTGGTGCCCGCCGGCACATACCGGGTCCAGGCGCGTTTCCCCGGACGCGATCCTGTGGCCGCCGGGCAGGTGGTCGTCCCCTCGGGCAAGGAGGTCTCGCTGCGATGCGACGCCGGTTTCATCAAGTGCGTGCAGTGATCCCGACCCTCCTCCTGGCCGCCTGCGGTTGGTGGATCGACGAGGAGGAGCAGGCCGCGCGCCTGGACGCCGACGGCGATGGCTACGTGGCCGCCGCGCACGGCGGCGACGACTGCGACGACGGCGACGCCGCGGTGAACCCCGGCGTGGCGGAGGAGGGCCTGGGCCCGGACGACAAGGACAACGACTGCGACGGGATGGTGGACGAGTGCGTCACAGACGGCACCGCCACCTGGCACAGCGAGGAGGTCTGCGACGGCTTGGACAACGACTGCGACGGCCTCGTGGACGAAGAGGGCGGCATCGCCTGGTACCCCGACGGCGACGGCGACGGCTTCACCACCGCCGAGCGCCCCGAGACCGCCTGCGATCCCCCCTCGGGCTACGCCGCCGCCTCGGACGAGCCCGACTGCGACGACGGCGATGGCGGGGTGTACCCCGGCGCCGAGGAGACCTGCGGCGACGGCGTCGACCAGGACTGTGACGGCCAGGACGAAGCATGCCCCGCGCGCTCCCTGGCGACGGCCCAGGCCACGGTCCAGTCCGAGGCCGACGGCGCCGAGCTGGGCTGTGTGGTGGCCGGCGGCCTGGACCGCGACGGGCAGCCTCTCATGGCCGTGGGCGCCCGTCTCGGCGGCGAAGCCTCCGTGTACCTCTACCGGGGCGCGCTCGCCGGCACCCACACCGCGGAGTCCGACGCCGACGCCGTCATCTCCGGGGCGCGCTACTCCGACACCTGGGACGCCCTCGCCCTGGGCAGCCTGCGCCCGGGCAACACCGACCTGGTGGTGGGTGCCCGAGCCGCCGACGCGGTCTACCTCTTCGACGCCTCCCTCTCCGGCGCGCAGGGCGTGGACGCGGCCTGGGCCACCTACTTCAGCGAGTCCTTTGGCGGCGCCACGGGCATGGCCGTGGCCGTGGTGGAGCAGGCCGACGACGCCGGGGTGCCGGCCCTGCTCATCGGCGGCCATCAGGCCGACCTCGGCGGCAACGACAGCGGCGCGGCCTGGATCGTGTACGAGCCCGTCGAGGGCACCCACTCCCTGGCTGGCGCCGACGCCCGCCTGCTGGGCGAGGCCAGCTACGACTACGCCGGCCGCAGCGTGGCCGACGCCGGGGATGTGGACGGCGACGGCATCCACGACCTGCTCATCGGCGCCTTCGGTTTCGACTCCGGCCAGTAGGACCGCGGCGCCACCTACCTGGTGCGCGGCCCGCTGTCGGGTGACCTCTCCCTGGCCGACGCCGACGCCCGCCTGGCCGGCGCGAGCGCCAACGACTACTCCGGCTACCCCGTCACCGGGGCCGGCGATCTCGACGCTGACGGCTACGCCGACGTCCTGGTCGCCTCCCTGGGCGCCGCCCTCGCGGGCAGCGGGCCGGGCCGCGCCCACCTCTTCCGCGGCGCCTTCAGCGGCCACCTCGATCTGGACGAGGCCGACGCCATCCTGACCGGGGAGAGCGACGGCGACTACGCCGGCCAGGGGCTGTGCCGTGCGGGCGACCTGGACGGCGACGGCCGCGACGATCTGCTGCTGGGCGCCCCGCGGCACCAGGTGCCGGCCTTTGGCGGGGGCGCGGTCTACGTCTTCTTCGAGATGCCGCAGGGCAGCGTCTCTCTGGCCGCGGCCGATGAGGTGCTGGCCGGCGAGCACGCCCAGGACCTGGCGGGTCAGGCCGTGGGCAGCGTGCCGGACGGCGACGGCGCGGCCCTGCTCGTCGGCGCTCCGGGCTACCAGGACGGGAGAGCGCGCGGAGCGGCCTACCTGATCCAGGTGGAGTGACCCGCCTCCGCAGCCCGCCTACTCCAGCCGGCTGGCCGCGCACACATCGAGTCCCCGGTTCGCCTCGCGCTTGTTCCGGCGCCAGGCCACGCGCTGCTTGGTGCGCTCGAAGGCGTCCTTGCCGCCGAAGTGCATGGACAGCTCAGTGGTCTGGGTCAGCCAGGCCATCGGCAGGGTCGAGGTGCCGAGCCCGACGCGCAGGTGCACGTTCTTCCAGGCCATCTGGTAGGCGAGGCTCACCATGTAGGCCTCGGTCAGCGGCACCCGGCCGTCGAAGGCCAGGACCGTGTCGAGCTGGGCGATGTGGGGCACGTCGATGTCCTCGTCGAGCTGCACCCGCGCGAAGGGCACGGCCGTGCCCTGCAGGATCAGGGAGTCGCGGCGGTTGAAGCGTACGTCCGTGGCCACCCGCACGGTCAGCAGCTCGCCGTACAGATCGTTGCCGGCGATGCCGAAGGGGTTGCCGGGCTCCACCGGTTCCGTGGGGGAGGTGGACACGTTGGTCTGCAGGCAGGCGTCGGTCAGCAGGGGGGAGAGGCTGCAGAGGTCGGGCACGCCCTTGGCCGAGAGGCCCGAGTAGGAGGCCCCGCCGTGGATCGACCAGGACGGGACGATGCGCAAGGAGGCCACCGCGCCCACCCCGGTCAGGGCGGCGCGGAACCCTTCCTGGCCGATCCAGGTGCGCTGCCCGGTCACCGCCAGGTCCACGGGCCCGGCGTGGATGGCGCGCAGCTTGACCTGGGCGTTGGGCAGCCCGAGGTAGTCCAGCGCCGGCATGGTGGTGAGCTGCACGTTGGGCAGCACGCCGGCGCCCGCGGTCAGCAGGCCGATCTTCACCTCGCCGAACTGCAGCGTGTGGGCGGTGAAGTCCGTGGTGGCGTGCGGGTTGGGCGGCAGCGCGGAGGCCTTGGGCTTGAGCCAGCGCACCTGGGACTCGTCCAGGGACCGCAGCTCTCGAGCCTCGGCGAGCTGCTCGCCGGAGAGGACCAGTGCGGGCCGTCCGGGCACCGCCAGGCCCTCCTGGTTGGCCAGTGCGGGCGGCACGGTGCCCACGGCCACGGGGCTGGCGGCGGCGACGGGGCGACCCGCTTGGGCCGAAGACGGGACCAGCAGCGCGCCGAAGGCGGCGCATGCCAGCGGAACGAGCAGACGAGAGGGCTTCATCGGGGACTCCGTGCCAGCGGCCCGAGGGGTGACATCGAGCCCATCGGAAGCTGCGGGCGCCCTGGGAGGTCCAGGTGGGCGGCGGTGGGGATCGGGACATGAGATGACAGCGGGCTCCCCTGCGGCCTGGCCCCCGAGCTTGTCGGTGGACCGTCGCGCGCCGGGCCCGGGGCGAGCCGCGGGAGGAGGGCCCGGAGGCCTGCGACGAACGCGGCGTAGCGTCAGGGGCGGCGCCGGGCTATCGCTCCGCGCCCAAGGAGGGCTGGCCCTGCCCGGGCACTTTCGGGCTTGAGCCCTGGCGCGCCCTCGATTAGCCTGTGGCCCCACCCCAGGCAGGAGACCTACGTGGCGAGCGAAGACCTGATTGAGATTGAAGGCGTGATCAAGGAAGTCCACCCGGGCGGCAGCTTCCTGGTGGACACCACCGCGGGCACCACGGTGCAGGCGCACCTGGCGGGCAAGCTCCGGCGCTACCGCATCCGCGTGGTGCTGGGTGACAGGGTGACCGTGGCTGTGTCGCCCTACGACCTCACCAAAGGCCGCATCGTCTTTCGCCACAAATAGGCGAACCCCGGCGGCCTGCGGCCGCGGGGTTCGCCGGCGGCGTTCCAACCGGCGGCGCTACGCGCCGCGGCTGAACGCCGCCCTGGGGTGGGGGAGCTCTGCGGCCGCGGGGTTCGCCGGCGGCGTTCCAACCGGCGGCGCTACGCGCCGCGGCTGAACGCCGCCCTGGGGTGGGGGAGCTCTGCGTCCGCGGGGTTCGCCGGCGGCGTTCCAACCGGCGGCGCTACGCGCCGCGGCTGAACGCCGCCCTGGGGTGGGGGAGCTCTGCGGCCCCGCGCGACAGAACTCCCCGAGATGGCTCATCTGGGCGAGGAGCGTCGCCGATCCGGGGCCCCGCGCGACAGAACTCCCCGAGATGGCTCATCTGGGCGAGGAGCGTCGCCGATCCGGGGCCCGAGCCCATCCGGCGCCCGGACATCGCGCAAGCCCGCCCCGCTGGGAAACGGGCTCCTGCGCGGCCCCCTGGCGCCTTCCTCCCCCTCCCGCGCGCCCCTCGGGATATGATGGCGGCGTCTCGCCCCAGGAGTACACCATGCGCACGGCCTATCTCCTCCTGATCCCCGTCATCGCCCTCTCCCTCGGCTGCAAGGAGAAGGACGACACCGGCGACGGCCCCGTGGACACCAACACCTGCCCGCCCCCGGACCAGGATCAGGACGGCGACTGCCAGGCCCCCCCACAGGACTGCGACGACAACGATCCCTACACCTACGATGGCGCCGACGAAGTCCCCTACGACGGCAAGGACAACGACTGCGCCGGCGACGGCGACCTCGTGGACTGGGATGGCGATGGCTACGTCGGCACCATGGCGGGCGGCGACGACTGCAACGACGGCAACCCCGAGATCCATCCGGGCGCCGAGGAGACCTGCCAGGACGTCTACAACGGCGTCGATCGTGACTGCGACGGCTCCGGCCAGTCCGACGACTGCGATGGCGACGGCTACGACCGCTGGGAAGACTGCAACGACGACATCCCCGAGTCCTACCCGGGCGCCGAAGAGGTCTGGTACGACGGCATCGACGGCAACTGCGACATGGAGGACGACTACGATCAGGATGGCGACGGCCAGCAGTACGACGCCTACGGCGGCGATGACTGCGACGACACCCGCGCCGACGTCTACTACGGCGCCAGGGAGCTGCTCGACGGCGTGGACCACGACTGCAACGGCGAGCCCGACCGCCTGGATCAGGCCGACGCCTTCACCGAGTACATGGGCGACAACTACTACGACTACGACTACTACATTGGCTTCCGCGCCGACTGGATCCAGGACATGGACGGCGACGGCCTGAAGGACATCGTCGCCTGCGGTCCCTACTGGGGGTACTGCAGCTACGACAAGGCGTCCTACGTCCAGGGCCGCTGCTACGTGGTGCCCTCGGTGCAGCCCGGCAGCGACAGCGCCTTCCTCGCCAACCAGATCGGCGCCGTGATCGGCAGCGCCGACTCCTACCTGGGCTTCGGCATGGCCGTGACCGGCGATCTGGACGGTGATGGCATCGACGATCTGGCGGCCGGGGCGCCGCTCTACGCGGTGGCCTCCACCTCCGGCGCCGCCCTCGTCTACTCCGGCGCGGATATCCAGCGCTACGGCGAGCTGTCCACGGCCGACGCCATCGCCACGCTCTACGGCACGGACTACTACGGCTTCGACGTGGCCGCCATCCCGGATCTCGACGGTGACGGCGTGCCGGAGGTGCTGGCGGGCAAGGGCTCCGAGATGTCCGTCAACTCCCAGGCCTTCCACATCTGGTCGGGGGCCACGGTCGCGGGGGGCGGGCTGGTCAACACCAGCGCGGCCTTCGCCTCCTTCTCCAGCAGCGCCGGGTACGGTGGCGACACCCGCGCCGTCGGCGATCTCGACGGTGACGGCCTGAGCGAGGTGGCGACCGGTGTGGATGGCCTCGACTGGGTGCCCGATCCCTCCGGCAAGTTCGAGGTGATGGAGGGCAAGGCGGGCAAGATCTACCTCCTGTCCGGCGCCGACCTGCAGGCCGGCGGCACCTTCACCAGCAGCAACGCCGTGCTCATCAGCGGCAGCGACGACGAAGGCGTCGGCTGGAAGACCTCCTGGACCTACGACGCCGACGGCGACGGCTACGACGAGTTCCTGGCCTCGGCGTTCTACGCGGACAGCCCCGATCTCGACCACTGCGGCGCGGTCTACGTCATCCCCGGCGAGGCCGCCATGGGCGGCGGCACCGCCTCCAGCCTGGCCAGCCTCACCATCTACGGCGCCATCGAGTACGGCTACGGTACGGTGGCCGAGGAGCCGGCCGACTTCGACGGCGACGGCGCGGGCGACCTCGTGATGGTCCACTTCGGCGACATGGTCTCGAGCATCAAGTCGCGCAACTACATCGTGCTCGCAGACACCATCGCCGCCGGCGGCGCCACCTACGCCGAGGACAGCACCATGTTCTTCGCCTCCAAGTACGAAGACGACCTCTACGGCTGGTCCGCGGCGTTCACGGACTACGACGGCGACGGCGACGATGACGCGATCCTGGGCGCCTACTACCCGATGGAGGGCAAGCTCTGGGCCTTCGAGAGCGACCTCTAGCCATCAGCGTCCAGCGCTCGACACCAGCACGGGCCTCGCGGAAGGGCTACGTCAGAACGGCAGATCCACCTTCTCCACGCTCCCGTCCGCCCGGATGCGCTCCACGAGCACGCCCTGGAAGTTGCCCTGCTGGCCTGTGCTGGCCAGCACCGGCTTGACCAGGGCCAGGAAGCTCAGCGGGGCGATGGCGGCCTCGGGGGGCAACACGCCGGGGCCCTTCACCTCGCCACGCAGCATCAGGATCACGCCCATGGCCGCCGGGATGCCGGTGCCCTCCCCGAGGGCCTGATCCGTGGAGGCCAGGGAGAACACGAAGCTGGTGGGCTCACCTTTCCGCAACCCCCTGACCACGACCTTGGTGCAGCCGCGCTGGGGGCCGAAGGGGGGCTCCCGCAGCAGGCGCTCGCGCTGGCCGAGCAGCCAGGCGATGGCGAAGTCCCGCGGGACCACCGGGCTCCCACCCACGGCGATGGGCTCGGTGCCTGTCAGCCCGAGGCGCGCGACCTCGGTGGTGAGCGTGAAGTAGGCGTCTGGCAGCACCGTGCCGCGGTTGGTGACCTGGCGGCAGCGGATGTGCCGCGGCATCGTGATCTGCTCGGGGTGGGGGTAGGGGTAGACGTGCACGTCGCGGCCGACGAGGTGAAAGTCCACCCGCTCCCGCAGGGCGATGCCTTCGGGCTCAAAGAAGCGCACGGTCTCGAGGGCGCCGTCGAGGAAGACGGGGATGTCCATGCCCATGCCGTGCAGGCGGTGGGCCACCACCCCGGGGCCCTCGAAGCGCTCGCCGCCGTGGGCGTGGTAGATATCGATGGCCTCGACCTCCTGCAGCAGCAGATCCGCGGCCAGCCGGCCGAGCAGGTTGGTGATGCCCGGGGAGTTGCCCATGCCGATCAAGGCCCGCACCCCGGCCGCGCGCGCGGCCGCGGCGAGCTCGAGCAGGGCGCAGGTGGCGTCCACGTCGTCGCAGACGTCCACGTAGTCGACCCGCTCGTCGAGGCATGCCTCCAGGACGGGGCGGGCGAAGCGGTAGTACGGCCCGGTGCAGTTGAGCACCACCCGCGCGCCCTGGATCAGCGCCCGCAGGCCGGGCGCGTCGGTCACATCCACCGCCGCGACCTCCATCCGCTCGGGACCGAGCTCGCCCTGGACAGCCAGCGCGGCCTCCACGTCGCGATCCGCCACCACCACGCGGCCCAGGCCCCCGAAGGAGGCCAGGGTGCGCGCGGCCACCCGTCCGACGGCGCCTGCACCGCCGAGCACGATCACCTTGTCCACGGACACCTCCCAGTGGCCCCGCGGCCGCCTGGCGCTTCGAGCTTGCAGGATATCACGCTCCGCGGCCCCCCTGGACGGCGTTGCCGACGATTCCGGCGGGCTGGCCCCCCTGACTGTGCACCTCCCCTCGTGATGGTCCGACGAGGCCATTCACGGCTTCCACCGGTTTTCCATAGGCGCCCGGGCTCGGGGTATTTTCGATTTTTCAGTTTTCATCGATGTAGTAGCGCCGATTGTGGGTTGACCCGTCAAACCTTCCACAGGTTTCTTCGATCAACCCTCGGGGCTGGTACGGGCCCAATGCAACAAACCCTGGGAGCCGATATCGGCGTCGAGCGCCATCCAGGTCCCGAACAGGGCTTCGTCGCCTGCGGCGCCGAGGGCGCGGATGTAGCGGCTCCACAGGGAGAAGTGGACCTGGCGGCTGAGCGCCGCGAGCATGGCGGCGGGATCGCTGTGATGTTGGACCGCCGCGCGGGCCAGGTGGGTCCAGGAGGACAGCAGGGCGCGCAGCCCCTCCCCCAGGCTGGGCTCGAAGGGGATGGCGCCGTAGTGGGTGAGGTACAGGGTGCGGGGCTCGCAGGCCTCGATGCGGGCCATGGAGGCCAGCATGGCGGGCGGATCGAGCTGGTTCGGGGCGGTGCTGGGGAAGAGGAAGGGGCCCTCGGGCGTGGCCATGGCGCGGTAGGCCAGGCCGTAGACATCGCCGGTGAAGACGCCCGCGCTCGTTGGGTCGTGCACGGCGATGTGGTGTCGGGCGTGGCCGGGGGTGTGCAGCACGCGCAGGGGCCGCCCGCCGACCTCGACGATGGCGCCGTCCTCGGGGCTGTGCACCCGCGCCGCCGGCACGGGCGCGATCTCGCCGTACAGCGCGGTCATGCGCTCAGGGCCGTAGACCGCGGTGGCGCCCTCGATCAGACGGCGCGGGTCGATCAGGTGGCGCGCGCCCTTGGGGTGGACCACCAGCCGCGCGGCGGGCAGCTCCCGCAGCAGGGCTCCGGCACCACCGGCGTGATCGAGGTGGACGTGGGTGACGAAGACCCAGTCCACGGCGTCGCGCGCCAGGCCGATGGCGTCCAGCGCGGCCAGCAGGCGCGGTACGGCCAGGCTGGTGTTGCACTCGACGAAGGCCGCCCGGTCCCCGGCCCGGACGATGTAGGCACCGGCCAGCTCGGGTCGGACGTAGTGGCAGTCCACCAGGTGGACATCGTGGGGCAAGGCCTCCATGGGACCTCCAGGCAGGACACCGGGTAACCCGTCAGCCCGCCGGACCGGTCCTGCCAGCCTTCATGGCGTGTGGAAACACATCCGTTGAGCGGCCAATTCCAGACCGAACGCACCCCCGTCGTCCAGGGACACCTCCCCGCGCCGGAAGCGGGTGATCTGCCAGGTCTCCCACTCGGTCCGCCAGGGCTCGTAGGCCGCCGTGATGCCGCCCGGGACCACGATCAGGCCGTCGTCATCGCTCTCGCAGACCACCTGGGGGCCATTGCCCGCATGCATGAGCGAGATCATCTCCCAGCGCACGCGGGCGTCGGTGTCCCCCGGGCTCCAGGTGACCTCGATGGGCTCTCCCGGGACCCAGCTGAGATCGCAGGCCGGGTCCTCGGCGAGCGCGACCGGGGCCACGGCGGACACCGCGAAGGCCGGGGTCTGGCCCCCCGCGGCCTCCAGGGTGACGGTGGCGCCGGCGTCGAACAGGTCGTCGGGGAACCCGTCCGCCAGGTACTCGCCGCGCTCCGTGAGGATGAACTCGAGCTCGCCGGTGAGGCCATCGAGGCTCCAGGCGCCGGCCGGTGCGTAGACGGGCCAGGGCTCGCAGGCGTCCTCGTGGGAGCAGTACTGCGTGTCGGCGCAGGCCGGATCGCAGGTGCCCTCCTCCATGACTGAGACGAAGTCGCACTCGCCCTCGCTCAGGGTGACCTCCCAGCGGAAGGACCAGACCACTCCGAAGATCTGCCCCACCATGGGGCGGTCGTAGGGCCCCCAGGCCCAGGCCGCGGTGGAGCCCGCCGCGTCACCGCCGAACTCGAGCAGCTGCAACCCACCGCGCAGGCCCGCGACGGGGGCGGCGGTGTCATCCGGTGAGGAGTCGGAGGGCGCGCTGTCGCCGGGAGGCGCGCTGTCCACCGGCGCGGTGGGGTGACAGGCCGGCAGGAGGAGGAGGGCGAGGAGGGGGATACGCATGGGGGAAGGCTATCCGGCCGACGCCGCACGGACCGGGAACCCTTGACGGGCGGATCAGTGACCGCAGCAGGTGCCGTCGTCGGCCTTGCCCTGGGCGCGCCGGCGCAGGCGGTTGGCCACCTCGGGGGACTCCTTGAGGGCACCCCAGACCAGGCCCACGCCCTTCTTGAGCAGGGCCGGGGTGTCGCGCTTGTAGCCGTGGGGCGGCTCGCCGAACTCGGTCCAGCCGCGCTCGTCCGGGGTGAGCCGCTCCCAGTTGTGGAACAGGCGGCCCCAGTCGCTGTTGAGGACGTCCAGCACGCGCTCGTTGCCGTTCCTCGGGTACCAGTACATGTCGTGGTAGATGACCGAGGCGATGTAGGCCCAGGGCGCCATCCAGGTCTTGAGCGACCACTCCATCGGGCCCTTCAGCGGGCCCCAGTAGATGCGGTGCTGGTTCCTGGAGGCGAAGGTCATCTCCTTGTACGGGCCGTCGAAGTGCCAGTCCTCATTGCCGGTCACGGTGTCGCCCACGATCTCGATCTCGCGCGGATCGCCGCAGCCCAGGCCCATGTCGTGGGCCATGCGGATGAACTTGATGGAGAGCGGATCGAAGCCCATCAGCCTGGCGGCCACGGCGTCGATGGCCACCTGATCGTCGGAGGCCAGGATCACGTTCTTCACGTGGGGCACCATGCAGCGCGGGCCGGGCCCATCGCCCGCGAAGGTGCCGTCCATCACGGCGAAGACGCCGCGGTGGATCTTCTTCTGGATCATGAGGAGATCGACGAGGGTCTCGTGGATGACCGGGTGGGTCCAGTGGCGATGCTCGTTGAGCAGGCCGCCAAACGCGTTCTTCATGGCGCCGGTGGTGTGGGTGAAGACGTGGGTCTTGACCGTGGGCAGGTGGATGATGTTCTCCCCGATGAAGCGCTTCGGGATGGAGAAGCCCTGGGGGTAGACCTGGTTGAGCACCGTGAACTTGTCGGCCAGATCGCCCACGGCCTCGCGGATGGGGATCCAGGGCTCGCCCTCGTACAGGTGCAGGTTGCGCAGCCCGTGGGCCTCGACAACGTTGACCTGCTTGTTCTCGCGCTCTCCGAGGTGGGCGTCGATGACCACCGTGCGGTTGTGGCAGCCGTGGATGAGGTCGGGGTCGTAGCCGTCGGCTTTCATGGCCCGGATGACGCCCTCGAGCTGCCAGGGGGTCGTGGAGGCGGCGGGGAAGAAGTAGTGCCAGGAGATGTTGATCTTCAGGGCGGTGTCGGCGTCCTTGGCCACCACGTCCTGGTAGCCCGCGAGGTTCATGAGCTCGTGGTAGTCGGACAGGACCGTGCGGGGGGAGGTCTTGAGGAGGGCGACCTTGGCGCGTGCCATCTTGGCTCCGGGGAGGATGGGGCTGGGGTTCTAACCCGGGCGGCAGCAGGGCCCGAGCGGTTGCACGGGATCTGCGCGCGCCTCGCGATCCGCTGTGGGCTCACCCCTGCGAGGGGCGCCAGGGTGAGAGGAGCGCAGCCACGCCCCAGCCCGCCACGAAGCCCACGAAGGCCAGCGCGGCCTTCTGCAGGAACCAGGCGTCGGAGGCCGCGAGAAGTGGCTGGTGCAGCAGCGCGGCCAGGTCGAGCAGGGGCGCCAGGCTGGCCCCGAGCAGGGCGACCGACGCACAGACGATCCAGCCCCCACGGCGCTCCACCGGCAGCGTGCGCCAGGCATCGGAGAGCCCGAGGATCGCCGCGGCCAGCACCACCACCGCCATGGCGATGCCCGCCCACAGCCGGCTGGCGGGGTGGCTGGCGCCGTAGCGGATGGCCAGGGCCGGGCCGGCAAAGAGCAGGGCGAAGCGGCGGCCGAAGGCGAACAGGGCGGCCACCAGGCGGCTCTTGCTCTCGGGCGGCGCGGTCCGTGGCTCCCAGGTCGCCCAGGCCAACATGCCCGCGCCCAGGATCAGGGGCACGGCCAGGGGACCCAGCCAGCCGAGGTTGTACAGCAGCGCCACGAAGTTCACGACCACCACCACCGCGGCCATGCCCGCCAGACCCAGACCCAGCCGGTAGAGCCGCGCCAGCGATGGCGGATCGGCGGGACCGGCGGGACCGGCCAGGAGCCGGAGCAGCGGGATGGTCAGGGCGCAGGCCACCCCCCGCAGCCAGAGGTCATCCACGGTGTAGCGGTTCCAGAGCAGGATCTCGATGGCCGAGAGGACCACGCTGTAGGAGACGCAGGCCAGCACCCCGAGCGGGCCTGTCGCGATCTGGTGCGCCACCGCCCGGTCCAGCAGGCGAGCCACGCCCAGGAAGGCCAACAGGGCGAAGGGCAACTCCAGCGCCGCCTGGACGCGCAGCACGGCAGGGGCCAGGAAGGTGGCGTCGGGCAGTGCCCCCCGTAGCCAGCGCACCGGCGGGTGGTCCGGCGCCATGCGGTCGAAGAACACCGGCGGGAACGCGCGGCCGATGAAAGCCGTGCTCCCTCCCTGCTCTTCGAAAACATAGACCTGGAAGGCCACCTGGTTGGCGTACAGCAGCAGGCAGACCACGGCCAGCGCCGGCGTGAAACGGTCCAGCCGGCGCGCGGGCGCCGGCCCGGCACGGGGGGCCGCGAACGGCAGGGCGGCGAACGCGGACAGGACCGCGGTAGCGGCGATCATCGACCACATGCCGTGACAATAGCCCGGACAGCACTCCAAGCGCGTTAGGCTGGCCCCCTGCGGAGCCACCATGCCTCCTGAGAAGCGCGACGAGTACGACTGGATCGAGTTCGTGGTCCGCCTGGGCAAGGCCCTGGGCATGAACCCCGTGCGCATCCGCTGGAAGCTGCGCACCTGGCAGGATCGCCAGAAGGGCCGCGGCAAGCGGGTCGCCGACAAGGCCAAGGCGGTGCGGCGCGCGCACAAGACCTGCCCCGCCTGCAACGGCATCAGCGCCGCCGACGACAAGGTCTGCGCCCACTGCGGGGCCAAGCTGCACAGCCGCCCCGTGGACATCATGGCGCGCGCCCTGCGCCAGTTCAACCTCGGCTTCGGCACGGAGACCGTGCTGGTGGCGCTCTTCGTGCTGGCCTACGCCCTGGTCATGACCGGCGGCGAGGCCTCCACCCTCTGGAGCCTCGACACCCACGACCTGATCCACGCCGGCGCGAACTACTACAGCGTCGAGCCCGGCATCCCCTGGTCGCAGTACCCCTGGCAGGCGCGCCCCACCCTCGATCTCCAGTACTTCCGCCTGCTGACCTACGCCTTCCTGCACGCCGGCCTGGTGCACATCGGCTTCAACTGCGTGGCCCTGCTGTTCATCGCCCCGCCCGTGCGGGAGATCTACGGTGGCGCCAAGGCCCTGATCACCTTCCTGGCCGCCGCGCTCATGGCCGGCACCTTCTCGCTGGTCTGGGCCACGCTGATGCAGCGCGACATGGTCTCCATCGGCGCCTCGGGGGGCATCGCGGGGCTCATCGGCATGATGGCGGTCTGGGGCCACCTCGACCGCACCCACCTCGGGATCCGCATCCGGAACAGCATGCTCCGCTGGATCCTCTACATGTTCATCTTCGGCTTCGTGATGGGGGCCGACCACGCCGCCCATGTGGGCGGTCTGCTCGCCGGCGGCCTGCTGGCCATGGCCCTGCCCGTGAGCATCCGGCGCGCCGAGAGCACGCCCTGGCGCGTGGCGGCCGCGGCCGGCTGGGCGGTCGTGTCCGCGACGGTGGGGCTGATCGCCTGGATGTGCCTGGGTTCCTGAGGTCCTCGGGCCTCGGCCGCGCTTGCGGCGAGAGGGAGCCCATCGCCGGATTCAAAGCTGGTGGCTGAACGCTGACGGCGCTCCCACCCGGTTACGCCACTGGGCAGGAGGCCTCCCTGCCCACCCGCCTCATCCTCGCCATCGACCACGGCAGCTCGGGCGTGCGCACCGCGCTGTGCACCGCCCGCGGCGAGGTGCTGGCCTTCGCCGACCGGCCCACCCCCACGGAGCGTCTGCCCGACGGTGGGGTCGAGCAGGACCCCATGAGCTGGTGGGCGGCCTTCCTCGAGGGGGCGCGCGAGGTGCTGACCGGCGCCGCGCGGGCGCGGGTGGTGGCCGTGGCGTGCTCCTCCACCTTCTCCACCACCGTAGCCTGCGCGGCCGACGGCACCCCCGTGGCCCCCGCGCTCTCGTGGCAGGACGCCCGCGGCGCCCCCTACGTGCGCCGCCTGGTCGGTGGGCCGATCCAGGGCTACGGCGCGCGCGCCCTGGCCCGCTGGTACCCCGCCACCGGCGGCGCCCCCACGCTGTCGGGCAAGGACGATGCGGCCCACCTGCTGTTCTGGAAGCACGCTCGCCCCGAGGTTTTTTCCGCGGCGCGCTGGTTCCTCGGCAGCAAGGACTGGTTCAACCTGATGCTCTCGGGCCGCGCCGCAGCCAGCTTCGACTCGGCCGCCCTCTTCTGGCTCACCGACAACCGTGACGCCCGCGATGTGCGCTATCTGCCGCGCCTGGCGAGGGCCCTGGGCGTGGATGTCGCGCGGCTCGGGCCCCTGGTGCCGGCGCCCACGCTGCTCGGGCCACTGCGCCCCGAGGTGGCCGCCGAGCTGGGCCTGCCCGAGGGGGTGGCGGTGGTGGCCGGGGCCGCCGATCTGCAGAGCGCCTGCGTGGGCTCCGGCGCGGTGCGCGACTTCGAGGCCCACCTCTACCTGGGCACCTCCTCCTGGCTGCTGTGCCACCTCCCCTTCCGGCGCACGGATCCGCTCCACGCCATCGCGTCGCTGCCCGCCGCCATCCCAGGCCGCTGGATCGCGGCCAACGAGCAGGACTCCGCCGGCGCCTGCCTGGACTGGCTCGGGCGGCTGCTCTTCCCGGGCGCTCCGCTGGGCGTCGGCGCACCCGACGACCTGCACGCGCGCCTCGACGCCGCCGCCGCTCAGGTCGCCCCCGGGGCCGGCGGCGTGCTGTTCACCCCCTGGCTCAACGGCGAGAAGACCCCGGTGGACGACGAGAAGCTGCGCGGCGGCTTCCACAACCTCGGGCTGGGCAGCGGCGCGCCGGAGTTGGTCCGCGCGGTCTATGAAGGCGTGGCCTACAACACCCGCTGGCTGCTCGGGCCCCTGGAGCGCCTGGTGGGCCGGCGGCTCGATCCCATCCGCGTCATCGGAGGTGGTGCCCGCTCGGACGTCTGGTGCCAGATCCTGGCCGACGTGCTGGACCGCCCCCTGCACCGGGTCGTGGCGCCGCGCCAGGCCAACGCGCGCGGTGCGGCCCTCATCGCGGCCGTGGCCCTGGGGGAGATCGCCTTCGCCGAGGTCCCGGCCCTGGTGCCGGTGGAGGCGCGCTTTCTGCCCGCTGGCGGCCAGCGCGCCCTCCATGACGAACGCTTCACCGTGTTTCAGGCGCTGCACAGGGAGAACCGTGGCATCCTGCACCGGCTGAACCGCCGCTGATCGGAGGGCCGGATGCCCGCCCCGCGCCTCGACACCCCCACCCTGCCCCTGCCCGACCCCTCGGCCACCTGGGAGGAGGGGCGGCCCCCCACCCCGGGCGGCCCCGACACCGATCTGCGCCCCATGGCGCAGGCTTCACCCGGCGTCTTCGGCGGTGGTAGCCCCCTCACGGCCGACAGCAGCGCGCGCGTGACCGTCCTGCCCCGCGTCGCCCTGGCCGGCCCAGCATCTCCGCTGCCGCGCTTCACCGTGGCCGAGCAGCTGGGCCGCGGAGGCATGGGCGAGGTCGAGGCCGCCACGGACAACGACATCGGGCGTCTGGTGGCCATCAAGCGTCGCCGCCCCGGGCTGGAGGACGCCGAAGGGCTGGCGCGTTTCGCCGACGAGATCCGCACCGTGGGCCGGCTGGAGCACCCCAACATCGTCCCGATCCACGACGTCGGCCTCGACGAGCTCGGTCGGCACTACTTCGTGATGAAGCACGTCGAGGGGGAGACCCTCTATGCCATCCTCAGGCGCCTGAAGGCCGGCGATCCCGAAACCCACGCGCGCTTTCCCATGGAGGAGCGGGTGCGGATCTTCCGCGGCGTGCTGGACGCCGTGGCCTTCGCCCACGACCGTGGCGTGCTGCACCGCGACCTCAAGCCGGCCAACATCATGGTGGGCGGCCACGGTGAGGTCACCGTGCTCGACTGGGGTCTGGCGCGCCCGCTGGACCCGGCCGCCCCCGAGCCCGCGGGGGGCGGGGCCCCGACAGCCTCCGTCGGCAGCGGCGACCGCATCACCGACACCCGCCGCGGCCAGGTGCTCGGTACCCCCGCCTACATGTCCCCCGAGCAGGCCCGCGGTGAGCCGCTGGACGCCCGCAGCGATGTCTACGCCCTGAGCGTCATCCTGCACGAGCTGCTCGGCCTGCGACACTACCTGGACGGCCTCGACGACCCCGAAGAGATCATCGAGGCCGTGCGCGTGCGGGAGCCCGATCTCTTCTTCCTGAAGAAGCACCCCTCCCAGCCCCGGGTCCCCATGGATCTGCTCTGGTACGTCAAGGCTGGGTTGGCCAAGGAACCGGCCCGGCGCTTCCCCTCGGTGCGCGCCATGCTCGACCGCCTGGACGCTCGCGCCGACGGCCGCATCCCCATCCAGTGCCCGATCACCTTCACCCAGCGCGTCGGCCACGAGATCGCGCGCATCGCCGCCTGGAACCCCACCGTCACCCTGGCCGCCTGGGCGCTCACCGCGGTGGGGTTGTTGGCGAGCCTGGTGTGGGTGGGTGGCCGGTAGGCCCTACCCCGGCGCCTCGAGCCTCACCGCGCAGCTCACACTCCCATCCGACTGGCCGGAACCCGCAGTGGAGAGAAGGAGGCAGACCCGGTCCAGACCCCGCCAGGGGCAGATGAATCATCTGGGCGAGGAGCGTCGCGGATCGCGCGCCGGCGGCGACAGAGCGCCCCGAGATGAATCATCTGGGCGAGGAGCGTCGCGGATCGCGCGCCGGCGGCGACAGAGCGCCCCGAGATGAATCATCTGGGCTGTTCCCTGCCGTCTCCGGGCCCGAGGCGGGCGCCTGGCGGCCAGCGCTGGTGCGGCAGGCCCTACCCCGGCGCCGCCAGCGCCAGCGCGCAGGAGACGCCGCCCTCGCCCGTGGGTTGCAGCTCCAGGTTCCCCTCCTCCAGGCGCCGCAGGACCCCGTCGATGCAGCGGCATGCCTCGGGATCGGGGTGGACAGGTCCCGACCAGGAGCGGCCGCGCGCCAGGCTGCCGCCCGCGGGGAGGCTGGCGGTGAAGGACACGTTCAGGAGGTAGAATCCGTCGGCGAAAGCCCCCTCCGTCCGGGTGAGGCAGGCCGCCAGTTCGGGCCCGGAGGCCTCCACCAGGGCGGCCGCGGTGGGCGGGAAAGCGCCCTCCACCACGCACGCCGGGTCCGGCGCGGGCACCGCCACGCCCTCCGGTGGCGACGGCACGGTGCAAGCCAGCAGCCACCAGAGCGTGTTCATCGGAGTACCTCCCGGGGGTCGGCCATGACCCAGCCGCCCAATTCGCGCTCGAGCAGGCCCGCCACGGCGATGGTCAAGGGGTCCGCCCCGCGCGGCCCCACGATCTGCACCGCGATGGGCAGCCCATGGCGCTCGAAGCCCACGGGGACCACCGTGCCCGGCAGCTCCAGGGCGTTGAACAGGGCGGTGCAGGCGAAGTCGAAGGGGGTCAACAGGGCGGCGCGGTGCGGCGGCGCGGGCCGGCTCCAGGGCGGGTGCAGGATCACGCCGCAGGGGCCGAGGCGGGCCTCGAGCTCGGCGCGCTGGGCGGTCAGCCGCGCCAAGGTGCGGGGGTAGTCGCCTGGCAGGTGCCCGAGCAGGGCTTCCAGCAGGCAGACCGCGAGGGGCACACCGCTGTGCCGACCGCGGCCCACCGCCTTGGCCAGGATCTCCCGCACCCAGGGCAGGCGCTCGCCGTCCCCCAGGATCTCCGCGTAGCCGGTGCTGCCCGGCACCATCAGCGCCGCGCTCCAGGGCAGGATGCCGTTGCCGAGACGCAGCTCCGAGGCCGGCCGTACCCGGGCGCCGAGGCGCTCCAGGGCGCGGGCCGCGCGGCGCACAGCCCGACGGGCCGCGGGCCAGACCGCCACCCCGAGGTGATCGTCGGCCGGGTAGACCGTGAGCTCCCGGGGGTCGAGAACGCGCTCCGCGAGGTCGTAGGAGCGCACCACCGGGTCGTGTCCGTCGGGGCCGGCCAGCAGGCGCAGCAGCGGCAGCAGATCGCGGGCGTGCCGTGCCAAGGGTCCCAGGCACAAGAGCGCCCGTGCCTCGCCGTCGGGCTGGGGCAGATGCCCCGTGGTAGGCACCATCCGCCCGCTGGGCTTGTGCCCCACAGTGCCGCAGAAGGCCGCCGGGATGCGGATGGAGCCGCCGATGTCGGCCCCCAGCGAGAAGGGCACCGCCCCGCTGGCCACCAGCGCCCCACAGCCGCCGCTGGAGCCGCCCGCGGTGCGCGTCGGGTCCCAGGGGTTGTTGACCGCGCCGAACAGGGGGTTTCTGGCCTCCATCCACAGCCCGCCCTCAGCCATGTTGGTCTGTCCGAGGATGATGGCGCCGGCCGCCCTGATGCGGGCCACGGCGGTGGCATCGCGCTCGGCCACGCGCCCCCGTCGCGCCGGTATCCCGGCGGTCCAGGCCAGCCCCTCGGCCGCCAGGAACTCCTTGATGGTGCAGGGCACGCCGAGCAGTGGCGGCAACACATCATCCTGATGGGCCGCCCGCACCCGCTCGCCGGCCACCGCGGCCTCGGCCCGCGCCGCCTCGAAGCGCTCGGAGACCAGGGCGTTGAGCGCGGGATCGACCCGCTGTACACGCCGGATGTGGGCCTCCACCACGGCCTCGGGGCGCAGATCCCCGCGGCGGATGCGATGGGCGAGATCCTGGGCTGACAAGTGCAGGAGGGAGGCCAGGGGGGAGGGCTAACCAGAAACAGCGCGACCGGAGGCTGGAGGCTGGGAACAGGTGTCAGGCACTAGGAATCAAGCATTGAACAAAAAAAGCTTGATTCCTAGTGCCTGACACCTTTTTTCTTTTTTCCTTTTTTGACCAGCCACAGGCCTCACTCCAACGCCCAGCCCAGCCGCTGCTCGACCACCAGCCCCTCGCAGCCGGCGTCGTCGCTCACGAAGTGATCGCCGTTGCTGGGCACGTAGCAGCGGAACAGGGCGACGCTCCCGGCGACCTGCCGATCGGAGATCCAGCCCACCGGGCCCATGGACCGCAGCCCCTCGCAGTCAGGGTCGGGCGTCAGCAGGTTGTGATCGCCCACGGCGCACTCGAAGAGCAGGGTGGTGTTCGCCTGCTCGGCGCGCCACAGGCGCCAGCTCGACTCGGCAGAGAAGCCCCCGGGCGCGATGCGGGTAGAGGCCCAGTGGCCGCGGGAGGGGGAGTACGAGCGGGTGAGCACCGTATACGGCAGGTCCTCGAAGCCGCAGGAGAGCTGCGGGGGCGACAGGTCGGCGCGGTTCGCCAGGGCCCAGGTGCTCCAGGCGACCTTGGCCGAGCCGTCGGTGGCACGCAGGCCCAGGCCCAGGCCCGCAGCGGTCTCGTCCGGGTGGTCCTGCATCCGGTGGTAGATGTAGCGGGTGATCCCTGGGGTCCCCAGCACATTGACGAAGCTGTCGCACAGGGCGGAAGACTGGGCGGCCTGGGAGGAGGGGGACAGGGAGTTGATCCCGCTCTCGGTGAGGTGGAGGTCGCCCGCGGCGGCACCCTCTGGCCAGGTCGCGAAGAGCCAGCCCGGCAAGGCGCCGAGGTTGCCGTAGGTCACCCTGGGCCAGTCGTCGGCCGAGAAGGCGGGCGACAGCAGGTCCGGCGGGTAGGGGTGGTAGGCCACCCGCCAGTCCCGCGCGCCGGCCGCGGCGGCCACCGCCATGATCACGGTCTGGCCGGCGAGGAGCGGGTCGTGGGCCGAGGGTTGGTCGTAGCTTGGGCTGGCGAAGTGATGGTCGAGGGAGAGGAAGACCTTGGCGTAAGCCTGCTCCGCGCGGATGGCGTCGAAGGCCTGGACGTAGTTGTCCGCGTAGGTGGCGGTCCAGGCGTCGGCGTCGCAGGGGTCGCCCTGGCCGCAGCCGATGTCGAACCAGATGTTGCTGTTCACCTCGTTGTGGATGACGAAGTCCGACACCCGCCCCAGCCCGTTGTGGCCGTTGTAGCGTCGCGCCAGCATACCCGCGAAGCGGGCGTAGTCCGCGGCGTCGTCCGGGGCGCAGAAGATCTCGAAGCCCGCCGCCGCGGGCGAGCAGTCGCGCCCGGTGCGCGCCCAGGTCGGCACGCCGTAGACCACGGCGGTGACCGCCAGCCCCCGCGCGCTCCAGTCGGCGATGGCCGCGTCCACCGACCCGTCCGGCTGGAAGCACCAGCCGTTATAGGCCACCTGCCCGTCGTCGCAGGGCGCGGCGCGCTGCTCGGGCTGCCAGGAGGCCCAGACCAGGTTCATGGCCACGGAGCCCGCCTGGTTGCCCGCGATCTCCTCAGGGTTGGGCCAGAAGTCCGGCTGCAGTCCCTTGATCCGGTAGGGATCCTCGGCTGGGTAGGGCTCCTCGGTGTAGCGCTGCATGCCACCGGGATCGGTGTCGGCGTCGGCGTCGGCGTCGGTGTCGGCGTCGGTGTCGGTGTCGGTGTCGGCGTCGGCGTCGGTGTCGGTCGGGTCGCCGTGTCGGAGTACCTGCCCGTCTGGGCCTTCGCAGGCGGCCAGCGGCAGCAGGCAGCAGAGCAGGTGGCGGGGGGCCATGGGCTTCTCTCGGGTGGGTCTTCTCTGTCCGGATAACCGTCGGGCTGCCAGCAGCGGGACCCGGCCGCGCGGCCCCCCTACCGCACGTCGAACACCTGCTCGAAGGTCACCCCGTTGGGCTCGTCCGTCAGCATCATGGTCAGGGGCCCGGGCTCGATGACGTAGACGGAGGTGGTGTCGATGGAGCCCACCACGCCGTCCTCGTAGGTGCCCAGGTCGGTGAAGCTCGGGACGGTGGCCTCCGCCGGATCCGAGGTGGTGACCACGGCGATGCGCCCCACGATGCGGTCGCCGCCGGCGTCCAGCGGGATGGGCACGAATGAGATCTGGGTGCCCTCGGCGATGACGAGGCCGTCGCCGGGCGCCCGCTCGAAGTCCTCGGCACCGGGGGCGCGGACCCAGGTGGCCGACTCCAACGCCGTCGGCGCGTCGAAGCGCAAGTAGACGTAGTCGAAGACCTCACCCTCGATCTCGGTGGTGAGGGTGTATTCGCCGGGCTGCTCCACCAGGATGTCGAGGTCGAAGAGGCCGTCCTCGTCGGCGTGGTAGTCCAGGGTGACGCCCGCGGAGGGGGAGACGGCGTGGTGCACCGTGGAGAGGTCGAGGCGGTCCGCGTCGTCCTCGTCGGCCAGGTCGAGGTACAGGGTCTGGGTGTGACCCGTGAGGATCGCGACCTCGTCGAGCCGGGCAAGGCCCATCTCGTAGTCGGTGAACAGCTCGTACTCGAGGTTGCCCAGCTCCCCGGTGGCGCGGGTGATGTCGCCACAGGCGGTGGCGAAGGGGGCGACGAGCGCTGCGATGATCAGGGTGGTGGGCTTCATGGTGACTCCTCGAGGCCGGTGTCCGTGCCGTGCCTGCCCTGGACACACGCGAGGGGCCCGGGGTGGGAACCACTTTTTCATCCGGTCCCGGTACGCAGTGCCCCCACCACGCGGCGCCTCCCTGGGCGGCCATCTTCGGGGCAGTGGTACGCCACTGGCGCCGTTTTGACCGCCAGCCCGCTCGCCACCCCGCGCCGACCGTCCGCCCCCTGGCTTCGACCGTTCACCCTCCGGCCCCGAGCCGCTCCTCGCTCGCCATGTCACCCTCCCACCCATGCGCCGCCTCCTCCGCCTCCTCCTCGCCGCCCTCGTCCTGCTGGCCCTGCACCAGGCCGCCGGCTGCTGGGCGCACCGCCTCTACGAGGGCTCCGCCAGCCCCGCCCTCGCCGACGCCGTGGCCGACTGGGCGCTCACCGACGGCCCCGGCACCGTGGGCTCCCCGGGTGGCCCCCTCTTCGACGGCGAGTGGGCGTTTGGCGCCTGCGTCATGGCGGTGGCCGGCCTCGGTCAGGTGGCCCTGGAGCACCCCGATCTCCAGGAAAGCTACCTGCCGGCCATGGACCGCTGCGTGGCCTGGCTCGTCACCCCCGAGGCCCGCGCCTTCGGCACCCGCATGTGGGGCTACGACGGCCTCGACGGTCAGGGCCTCGCGCGCGGCGAGCACGCCTACCTCGGCTACCTCGGGGTGGCGCTGGGCGTGCGCCGCCTGCTGCAGCCCGACTCCCCCTGGGCCGACCTGCACGACAGGCTCGCCGTCGACGCCCGGACCGGCCTGGCTCACGGCGTGGCCGCCTTCCAGACCTACCCGGGCCAGACCTACCCACCCGACCTGGCGACCGTGGCCGCCACGGTCGCCCTCCACGACCGCGCCACCGGCCAGACGGCCGATCCCGCCCTCGACCGCTGGCTCGCCACCTACCGCCGCGAGGCCGTGGACCCCGCCACGGGCATGCTCATCCAGCGCCTCTCGCCCACGAGCGGGCGCCCCGCGGACCTGCCCCGTGGCTCCGGCACCGCCTTCGCCAGCTACTTCCTCGTGTACGCCGACCCTGGCCTCTCCGGCGAGCTCTACGCCGCCCTGCCTGAGGTCCACACCCTCGGCCTCGGCGCCGTGCGCGAGTACGCCCGCGGCACCCGAGGCCCCGCCGACATCGACTCGGGCCCCGTCATCCTGGGCCTCGGGATCTCCGCCACCGGCTTCGCCCTGGCCGGCGCCCGCGCCCACGGTGACAGAGCCACCTACCGCCGCATCCTGCGCACCGCCTGCATCTGCGGCCTCCCGATCCCCCTCCATGGAGGCCGCTGGTTCGTGACGGGCGGCGGGATCGGCAACGCCATCCTGCTGGCCATGCTCACCGCGCCGCGCGGCTGACTACCCGCCGACCCGCCCCAGGTTCGCGGTGAGGCCCACGGTCACGAAGGGGCTGTCGGCCGCGAGATCCCAGCCGGCGCCCACATCGCCCACCAGGATGTCGGTCACGCGCAGGGTCAGGCCGCCGTCGAAGATGGCCCGCTGCCAGGCGGCCTCCACCACGGTGCCGGCCTCCAGCCAGGAGCCCACGGACCGGCCGAAGGGGATCTCCACGGCCAGCAGCACGGGCACGCCCGCGAAGGCGATGCCGCCGCCCTCCCTCGCGCCCAGGTCCACGCCCGCGTTGGCCCTGAGGGTGGCCTCCTTGATGGGCAAGCTCATCAGCCCCCGCAGGGTGCCGCTCCAGCGCTCGTCGTCGGCCACGGGGAAGGCCGAGGCCACGAAGGCCGCCAGCCCGATACCCTCCTGCTGGGCGATGCCGATCTTGCCCTCCAGCATCAACCCGGGGCGCTTCTGATCGAGCCCGGAGAGGTCCACGGCCACCCGCGGCTCGAAGTACTGCCCCGCGCCGAACTTGATCCGCGCAGGCACGGTGAAGCCGCGCTTCCACAGGCCGCCGACCTCCAGCTCCAGGCTGCGCGAGGCCACCAGGTAGCCCCCGGCCGTGGCCAGGGGACGATCCGGGGCCGGGTCCGCGGCCTGGGCCGCCGCGAGCAGACAGGTGAGGATGGCGATCGGCATGAGGGTCTCCCGCGCCGCGAGGCAGACGCCCACATGCTACCACTCCACTCGACGGTACGCCAAGGAATGATCTTGACGAGTCAATGAACATCCAGGCCTTTCTCCCCGGTCGCCCCGAGGGTGGGTTATCATCGGGGGGCTTTGGCCTCTGGAGTCCCGATGATCCCGTCCCTTCCGCATCGCCTGGCCCGCGCCGGCCGCCGGTCCTGGGTCGCGATCCTGGCGCTGGCGGTCTGGCTGCTGCTCCCCCGGGTCGCGCTGGCCATCGAGACCGTCGCCGTGCTCGATCTCGACGGCTACGGCATCCCCTGGGAGACCACCCAGGTCATGACCCAGGGCGTGCGCGATGGCTTCCTCGAGGAGGCCACCTTCGATCCCCTCTCGGGCTACGACATCGCCGAAGGCCTGTCCATGGGGCAGGGCGATGCGCTGCGACGCAGCCGCGAGCTGCTCGCCGGCGCGCGCCAGAAGATGGACGCCGGGGACAACGCCGGGGCGCTGCGCGAGCTGGCCGAGGTGCTGAGCCTGCACGAGAACGCCTGGTCCTGGGTGGCCCGGCGACCTGAGCTGGCCGACGCCCACTTCTTCACCGCCGTGGCCCTGGCGCGCCTCGGGCGCACCACCGAGGCCGTGGACCACCTCGTGGAGTGCGTCTACCTCTACCCCGGCTACGCCAAGGACCGCGCGGTAGACGTGCCCGCGAACATGAGCTCCATGTTCGAGAGCGCGCTGCGACAGCTCGAGGAGTCCGAGCGCCGTACGGTGCCGGGCTCGCGCATCGCCACCATCGGCGAGCGCCTCTCGGCCCGCTACGTGGTCACCGGCTACGTCGTCGCCGACGGGACGGTCCACGTGGGTCTCTACCAGGATGGTCGCCTGGTCACCGAGGTCAACGACTACGCCGACGAGCTGCCGCTCTACCCCGGCGATCCCTTCTTCCTCGACCTGGCCTCACGCCTGGTGGGCGGCCAGTCCTCTCCGGCCCCCGCCCCCACCCTGGGCACCAGGCACAGCCCCGACGGCGAGGAAGACCTCGACGATTTCCACGAGATCCCCGTGGTCGAGCCCACCGTCACCCCCGTGGGCCCGGCCGCGAGCATCGGCACCTCCGACGGCGGCCACCTCACGGACCAGGGCTCCTCCTACAGCCACAACCAGCGCCGGCGGCGCACCGGCCGCGACGGGCACAAGGTCTCCGGCATCCACTACGACCGCAAGCCTGTCACCGAGACCTGGTGGTTCTGGACCGGCCTCACGGCCGTGGTCGCCGGCGGTGGCGTGGGCCTGTACTTCCTGCTTCAGGACGACACCACCCCCTCCCAGCAGACCGTGGAGAACGACTCCTACACCCTCACGGTGGACCCCTCGGGGATCGCGGCCCAGTGACGCGCGCGGCGACCGGGTTACACCGCTGACTGGTCTTGGAAGGAGCGAAGCATGCGCCCCTCGTACCTCATCCCCCTGCTGGCCCTCGCAGGCTGCGCCGCGGGCAAGAGCACCTACTACCTCTGGTCCGCGGAGCAGGAGTTCCGCGCCGCGCTCGCCCTCGAGGCCGAGAGCAAGGCGATCTACGAGTACACCCTCGCCCACGAGTACCTGCTCAAGGCGCGCGAGGAGCAGGGCTACGCCGACTACGGGGAGGCCGAGCAGTTGGCCCGCGCCTCCCAGGAGTGGTCGTCCAAGGCCCAGGCCGTCGCCGAGTACGGCACCACCGAGCGCGACCTGATGCTCCAGGAGATGGGCCAGGAGGTCCCCGACGAGGCCGGCACCATCGAGCAGGAGTACGAGACCCCGTTGCACGACGATCTGGACGAGGAGTGAACCCATGCGGTCGGCATCCCTGCTGCTCCTGCCCCTCTTCGTCGGCTGCGCCAATCTCTCCCCGCTGCAGCGCGATCACCAGGCCCTCGTGGCGGTGATGACCCAGCTCGAGGCCGACAAGTACGCCCTGCAGTGCGCGCCCCAGGCCTTCGCCATGGCCCAGGCGCACCGCCACTTCGCCGAGGTCGAGTTCGAGGAGGGCGACATCGCCCGCGCCGCAGAGCACCTCGACATCTCCCGGCGCTACGCCGAGGAGGCCCGCAAGGCCGCCCAGGCCTGCATCCCCAAAGACATGGACGGCGACGGCATCGCCGATGGCGACGACGCCTGCCCCACCGAGGCCGAGGACATGGACGGCGAGGGGGACGAGGACGGCTGCCCCGAGGAGCCCGAGGTCGTGGCCCCCCCGCCCGTGCCTCTGCCGCCCCCGCCCGCCCCTGGCGACATGGACGGCGACGGCATCGCCGACAACGTGGACGAGTGCCCTGACGTCCCCGAGGATCTCGACAGCTTCAAGGACGCCGACGGCTGCCCCGAGCTGGACAACGACGGCGACGGCATCGTCGATGGCATGGACGCCTGCCCCATGGCCGCCGAGGACTTCGACGGCTTCTCCGACGCCGACGGCTGCCCCGATCTCGACAACGACAACGACGGCCTCCCGGACACCGCGGATCGCTGCCCCACCGAGGCCGAGGATCTGGACGGCGACCGCGACTCCGACGGCTGCCCCGATGTCGATGCGGACGGCGACGGTATCCCCGACGACTCCGACGCATGCCCCACCGCGCCCGAGACCGTCAACCAGTACATGGACGAAGACGGCTGCCCCGATCAGAAGCCCTCCCGCATCGAGGTCACCAAGCAGCAGATCGTCATCAAGGAGCAGATCCAGTTCGAGACCGGCAAGGCCACCATCCGCCCGGTCTCCTACCCGGTGCTCGATGACGTGGTGCAGGTTCTCAAGGACTACCCGGAGATCAAGGTCCGAATCGAAGGCCACACCGACAGCGATGGCCCCGACGCCTCCAACCTCGAGCTCTCAAAGCGCAGGGCCGACGCGGTCTTCGAGTACGTCATCGCCAAGGGCATCGACGCCCGGCGCCTGATCACCCAGGGCTTCGGTGAGACCCGCCCCATCGACACCAACACCACCACCGCGGGCAAGCAGCGCAACCGCCGCGTCGAGTTCCACATCCTCGACGCCGAGGGCAAGGACGTGGCGCCCTGACGGCGCCTACTGCACCCCGTCCGTGGTGAGGCTGGTGCTGAGGCTGCGGCCGAGGCTGCGCGACTCGGTGTAGATCACGCCCGTGAGCGTGTAGACCACCGCCATGATGGCGATGACGATGACCGAGACGGTCAACATGTACTCGACGGTGGTCTGACCGGAACGCCTTGTTCGCATGGGGCACCTGCCTGCGTCAGGAATGATAGCCGCATCGGGGCGCGGATGGGAAGCCCGGGGCGCGAACACCCCGGCGGCTGCCCCAGAAAGGTCCCGCCGACGCGACAAGGAGGGCTCCGAGAGAGGGAGGAAACTGCGGTTCCGCGGGCGAGCCCCGCAGACCATCAGGAAGCTTCGCAAGAAGCGGGCCAGGACCGAGGAGCAGGCCAATGGCCAGGGGGCCGGGGGTGGGCCGGGGGTGTCAGGCACTAGGGCTTAAGTTTTTTGAAAAACTTAAGCCC
>JBDRKM010000084.1:0-7057 GCA_043814015.1 Pseudomonadota bacterium | reverse complement strand
GGTCGGCCCTAGCCGTGATATGCGGCGGGCTCGTGTGTCTGACCCCGGTCCACATGAGGAGGTGCACCGTGTCCAGCCGTGCCGACTCCCTGAAGCGCGCCGCCGCCTGGCTCCTGGCGCTCGCCGTCCTGGTGGGCGCCTACGCGCTGCTCGACGCCACCCTCCTCGCCAAGGTCACCGTCGGCCGCAACGACTCCGAGTCCATCAAGATCCTCCTGATCGGGATCGCCATGCTCCTCGCCGTCGGCCGCTGGGCCTGGCTGCGCTGGATGGAGCCGAAGAAGACCGCCGCCGCCGCCTGGACACGCCACCTGCTGGCCTTCCTCATGCTGGCCCTCTGCTTCTCGGCCACCCTCAACTACGGCCGCTACGGGCTCAAGCTGGTTCGCGACCGCATCGATGTCTACGACGTCATCCACTACTACCTGGGCCCCAAGTACTTCCCCGAGCTCGGCTACTTCGACCTCTACCCCGCCTGTATCCTGGCGGATCACGAGGCGGGCACGCACTTCAAGCCCGACCCGCCCACCTACCAGGCGCAGACCGCCGAGGGCTACGAGGTCCTGCCCTTCCAGGCCGCCCTGGTGCGCGGCCAGGCGGTCAAGGAGCGCTTCACGCCTGCGCGCTGGGAGGCCTTCGTCCACGACTTCACCACCCTGCAGCGCGAGTACTACGGCCTCACCCGCGACTACTGGTACCAGCTCATCAACGATCACGGCTTCAACGGCACCCCGGCCTGGGCCGGGTACGTCGCGCCCATGGTGGAGCTGTTCCCGGTAGAGCACGTCAAGTGGCTCTGCTACGGCGATGTGCTGATCCTGCTGGTCGCGGTGGGGGTGGCCTGGTGGGCGTTCGGCGGCTGGTCCGCGGCCTTCCTCTTCTTCTTCCTGCTCACCACCTACAGCACGCGCTGGCCCACCATCTCCTGGGCCATCATGCGCTACGACTACGCCGTGGCCCTGATCCTCGCCACGGCCATGGTCAAGAAGGGCAAGCCCCTGCTGGCCGGGCTCTTCGCCGGGCACGCCGCGGCCATGCGGCTCTTCCCCCTCACCTGGTTCTATGGGCCGGGGGTCGAGGGCGCCTGGCAGTTGGTGCGCCACCGCCGCGTCAGCCGCTTCGCCGTGCTCTTCTTCGTGGGCGCCGTGGTCTGGATGGGCGCGCTGGAGCTCAACTTCGCGGCCCGCTACGGGACCGAGCCCATCGTGACCCACTGGAAGGGCATGACCGAGCACATGGATCCGGAGAACCTCTCCTCCCGGCGCCTGGGCCTGGCCATCGCCATGGCCTACCGGGGCCAGGTGCACGAGCCCTGGAGCTTCGATCGCATCGACATCGTGGAGCGCCAGGAGCCTGTGCGCAAGGCCGTGGGGCTGGCCCTGCTGCTCGCGCTCGGCTGGGCCCTGCGCCGGGCCGACCGCACCGAGGCCTACGCCATGGGCTTCATCGCCTTCTTCGCCATGGCCACCGCCAGCTACTACTACTTCGTGGTCCGGGCCCCCCTGTTCCTGGTCCACTCCGAGGGCCTGAGACGCACGCGCCACATGGTGGCGCTGGTCTGGCTGCTCGGCATCGACCTCTTCTGCAACCTCGCCCAGCAGCACCTGGGCGGCAACCGTATCTTCGTCATCGGCTGGCTCGGCTGGCTGCTCCTGATCTACTGCGTCGGCATGATCGCCGTGCTGCTGATCGAGGGGCATCGCAAGCCCGACCTGCCGGCTCCGGAGGGAGCATGAACCCCCGCGTCTCCTGGTCCGCCCTCGTCCTGCTGCTCGCGCTGAGCCCCGTCGCCCTCACCTCGTGCGACGAAGCGGCCATGTCCGCCCAGGGCGTGGTGGTCCACGCCCCCGACTTCAAGGGCCGGCTCGAGGCGGCCGTCACCCACGCCTCCACGGAGACCCTGGGCACCGAGGCGCGCAAGAGCCTCGAGCAGGCCACCGGGATCTTCCTGGTGGACGCGCCGAACAAAGTCCGCGGGCTGCCCGAGGCCGTCACCGTCCAGCCCCTGCTGGGCGATCCCGCGGTGGTGGAGCTGCTGATCGGCTCCGACGAGGCTGCCCTGGCGGACAAGCTGCTGGAGCAGAAGGTCCAGGCGGTGGTGGTCCACTGGCGGCTGCAGTCGGCCATCGACCGCGGCGGCCGCGTGGCCTCGCGCCTCTTCCACCACGACGAGCTCAACCGCTTCCAGCTGCAGCGCATCACCGACGAGCTCCTGATCTACAAGGTGCTCGAGGCCCCCGTGGTCTTCCCGCCCCAGCTGGCAGCCGCCGTCACCATGTCCCTGCGCAGCCTGCTGACCACCGGGCGCGGCATCGACCTCTCGAAGGTGCCGCCGCCCCGCGACGGTGAGTGGGAGCTGATGGCCTCCGTGCGCGGCCAGGGCCGCGAGCTCGGCATCGGCCTGGCCCACGGCAAGAACCTGAACGCCGTCATGCTGGAGCTGGCCCGCGACATCGAGCGCATCCACCGCCGCTACCACGAGTGGGACGGCTTCCCGCCCATCCAGCAGAACATGAAGGACCTCACCATCGAGGTCCACCGCATCACCGAGCGGGCCCCGGTGGAGCCCCGCGGCGAGACGGACCTGGAGGATCTCTGGGAGATGGGCATCGACGGCGCCATCATCCGCGACTTCGAGGCCCGCAAGGTGGCGGTCTTCCCCGGCTCCGTGTCCTACACCCGGGGCCTGCGCGCGGCGGATCAGTTCCTGCGCCACGCGGCCGACTTCCACGGCTTCGAGGAGAAGCGCCCCTGGCGTGACGCGGACATCTCCCTCGAGATGGTGCGCGACCAGGAGTACCGCGAGATGCCCGGCAAGGGCCTGGTCTTCCTGTACCGCGGCCAGCCGCCGGTCCCCATGGAGCTGGCCACCCTGGACAACACCCGCACCTCCATCCTCTCGGCCGCCGACTGGTGGCTCTACAACATGAAGCCCGACGGCTCCGTGGTCTACAAGTGGTGGCCCGCCGAGAACCGCGAGTCCAACGAGTACAACATCGTGCGCCACGCCCTGGCCACCTGGAACCTGGCCCTCGCCTACCGCCTCGACCCGCGCCAGGAGTACATCGACGGCGCCATCAAGGCCCAGGACTTCACCCTCAAGTTCCTCAAGGAGGAGGGTGACATGGCCTATGTGGACTTCAACGACGTCGTGAAGCTCGGCACGGTCGTGGTGGGCCTGCTCGGCATGATCGAGGTCGCCCGCATCACCGGCGATCACTCGAACGACGAGCTGATGAGGAAGTGGGCCAACTTCACGCTGTTCATGCAGGAGGACTCCGGCAAGTTCCGGCCCTACTACGTGGACGACGACCACCCCTACGCCAACCAGGTCAACGACATCGTCCCCGGCGAGGCCGCGCTGGCCCTGGTGGAGCTGTCCAAGTACTTCAACGACCCGCAGTACATCGAGCCCCTCAAGAAGTACTGGGAGTACTACGAGCCCTGGTACTACGAACGCGCCACCAAGCGGCACGACGACGCCCCCTGGCCCACCATGGTCTACGACAACGACACCCGCCTGGAGCTGGTGCAGTTCGGTCCCTGGTCGGTCATGGCGGCCAACGCCTACCACGAGGTCACGGGTGATGAGAACGTGGCCAAGTTCGGCCTCGATATCGCCCACTTCATGATCGACTCCTACGAGTGGACGGAGGAGACCGCCCCCTTCCCCGACTACGTGGGCGGCTACTACAAGCTGCCCTACGAGCTGCCGGCCATGCAGGCCTTCTGCTACGCCGAGGGCACGGCCGCGGCCTACGCCCTGTCGCTGCGCGCCCGCCCCGAGGAGTCCGCCTACTACGAGAAGGCCACCCGCGAGACCGTGCGCTTCGCCATGCAGATGCAGTTCGACGATCTCAACACCTACGCCTTCTCACGCCCGGCCATGGCGCACGGTGGCATCCGCTACGCCATGAACGAGACCAAGATCCGCATCGACTACGTGCACCACGCGCTCTCGGCCATGTACCAGTACTACCAGGCCGCTCAGAACGACCCCAACCTCCCCGAGTCGGTCAAGGCCGACGTCCCCACCCTGGTGGAGCGCCTGGCCCAGGCCCAGGCCGCCGCCGAGGCGCGCCAGGCCGAGCTGGCCGCACAGGGCGAGGCCCAGCCTGCGCACACCCTCATGGACGCGCCCGTCTCTGTGCCGCTGCCCGGCGGGGTGTTCGGCGGCAACACCGAGGCCCTCAGGGAAGACCGGGACGGCGAGGAGTAGGCGCTACCCGGCCATGACCCAGGTTTCGGCCAATCGGCGAGAATTCGGCCTTGAAGGCATGGTCATTTTCGGGGCGCGACCAAGCGCCCCGCCCCGCTCTGGGCCTCTCGAGGCGCTCCGCAGGGGCTGACGACGGCGCACTCCACCCGCGCAGAGCAGTGCGGGCCTTCGAACGAGCCGGCGCTATTCCCGGGGGGCGCCGATCCGGGCTCCTGCGGGTCGCGAGCGTGGTCCCGACGGCCACGAGGGGACTCCCGAAGGCCGTCTTTGCCCACACCTCTCTCACTCCGCACGTTCAGGCGGCGGTTGCGGGGTGCTCTGGAGTCAACTGGCGGCGTGCAGGGCGCTCCGCGGTGCGCGAGTCGACCGCTCCTCGGACCTGCGCAGGCTGGCTCGCACCCGCAAGGAGGCGGGCGGCAGCACCAGGCCGGTGGCTTCGCCCTCCCACAGCACCCAGGCCTCATCCTCGGTGACGGCCTGGATCCAGGGCCCGCTGACCATGTCGGCGCGAGCGGGGAGCAGGAGCAGCAGCAGCGGGAGGGCAGGGGACATGGGGGCTCCGGGCGCGGGCGGGGACAACTTACACCGGCGTGGCCCGACACGGCTGGGGGGAGATGAACCATCCGGGCCGGGCGCTGTCGTGTCTGGGCCCGCCCTGGCGTCAGGTGCGGGTAGTGTGGGAGATCCCTGGCCCGGAAACGCGCTGCTTCTGGATACACTCCCCCCATGGAGCCCAGTGACGAGCACCCGCGACCGCCCCGCCGCTGGCATGCCGGCGCGTTGGGGGCGGCCTTGGCCCTCGACGTGGCCGCCATCGTGCTCATGCTGCGCCCCTGGGACACCGATGGCCCAGCGCTCGGCCTGCTGCTCGCTTGTGCGGGCGGCGTGGCCCTGGGAGTCGCCTGCTCGCTCGTCATCGTCGTGCTGCACGTGGCCGCTGTGTCGCTCGGCGCCCGCACCTGGCTGCGCTGGGCGCTGTACCCCCTGCCCCTGGCGCTCTTCATGGCCGTCTCCTGGCTCCTGGCCCCCGAGCCGGCCCCCAACCAGCGCCCCGCGTCCCTGTCTTCAGGGGGCGGGTTCGTGGCCGAGGTGGACTACCGCGGCCCGCACTGGCAGATCACCATCCGAAACGACGCCGGAGAGGTGGTGCACCAGGAGGCCCCGGAGGAGCTCTGGGTGAATTTCAGCGCGTACTGGACCTGGGACATGGAGGAGCGCTTCTGGCTCTACAACAGCGACGACGGCAGCGTGTGGGTCTGGGAACGGCGGGGTGAGGAGTGGGTGTGGGGGCGCTGGGAAGAGGACGGCTGTGATCTGAACGCGCCGCGGCCCCCCGGCGTGCTCTGGCCCCCCAACGCACAGGGGAAGCAGGCGCCCGAGTGCGCATGGAGCGCCCAGGCCGTGCCGCTGGACGCCCCGGCCCTGGCCACCGCCTTCACGGCGGCCCTGGTCGAGCACGGTGTGATGCCCGCCGAGCAGGTGGCCCTGGCCGCCCTGTCTCAGCAGGAGGCCGCCCGCCTGGCCATGGTCCTGGGTGCCGTGGACGACCTCGAACCCGAGCGCCTGCACGTCGTGCTCTTGGCCTGGATCGTGGACAACCTCCAGACCAAGCTCGCCCTTCGGCCCCCGCTGTTCCTGGACGCCGACACCATCGCGCGCACCGTGGTCCACTGGGAGGCCTTCCGCCTGGAGCGCTACATCACCAACGGGGCCGCCCCCAAGCGCTACTTCGGCTACTTCGATGGGCGCGGTGACACCGCCGCCCGCGAGCGCGTGCTCATGGACACGACCCGCTGCGCCACCGGCGTGGTCAACGCCTGGCAGGCGGAGCAGGGCGACCCGCTCCGCATCCACGACGCCGAGGTGGCCGTGACCTTCCTGGCCGAGGGCGGCGCCCTGCTGCTGGGGCCCCTCGTGAACCTGGCCGACGACCTGCACCCTGTGCACGACCTCGGCATGGACGACATCGCCCACGTCATGCGGGCCGAGCCCGCGCTGGTGGCTCGGCTGGATTCCACCTGCGGAACGGCCCTGGCGGAGACCGTGATCTACGGCGAGCGCGGCTGGTTCGGCCTGCGCGAGCCCGACGCTCCGCCGGAGGAGGTGATCGGGCGCCTCGACGAGGTGGACGGCCGCTGGGCCTGGCTGGCGCGGCCGCTGACCTTCGAGGAGGGCGTGGTGGGCACCGCGCTGATGTGGCGCTGGGAGAAGGCGCGCGCCGCGGCCGACCTGATCGCCGGTGGCCGCGCACCCCTCCACACGCGCAGCCCTGCCGCCCAGCTCGTGGTGGGCTCGCTGGTCTACAACTCGGGCCTGGTGCACGACGAGACCACCATCGAGGCCCTGCTCGCCGGCGAGGCCGGGTCGCTCCTGTGGGAGCGCTCCGACGCCAACGCCCACCGTCGCCCGCGCCTGCCCCTGCTGCCCCCCAGGGCCCAGCTCTCGCAGGTGTTACGCACCGCAGAGGTCCGCGAGCAGCCCACCTCCTGGCTGGCCGCCTACCATGTGGCCCAGCGCTGCGGCGCCTGGGAGGCGTTGATGGAGCTGACCGACACCTTCGACGCGAACGGCGACCTCCGGGCCGCACCCGAGGAGCCCCCATGACCCGCGCTGGACCAGGTCCACCAGACCGACGGGGCACCCTCGGGGGCCCGCTGGTCGGGGATCTGGTCGGGGAACAGGTAGGTGTGCGCCACCGGGAAGCCCAGGGGGACGCCGTCCAGCAGCACCACGGCGCGCACCACGGTGGTGCCGTCGAGGGCGAAAACCAGCGGGTCGCCCTCCATGCCCGCCGTGCGGGGATCGCCGCCGTCGGTGGTGGCGCGCACCACGGCGCCG
>JBDRKM010000083.1:0-9552 GCA_043814015.1 Pseudomonadota bacterium | reverse complement strand
CCTCGCTCAAGGTGTCTGCGACCGATACCCTCCGGGGATCATCCCCGGAGGGCCTCCTGGGATAGCCGATCCGGATACCGCTGTCTAGTGTCGCGATACGTGGCCATGTATGCCTAATATGGCGATCCGGAGCGAGTGGGTGTAGGGATGCGCCCACCGCTCGGGCCCGTAGACGACCTCACGCCCGCTGGAGTAGTCCCGGATGCGCCAGGACCGACCAGGAGCACGCTTGTCGTTGCGGTAGTGGAAGAAGACCACGCTGTGGGGAACTAGGTCAGGGACGATGAGCCAGCGGCGTGCCATGCGTCCTCCTTGAGGTAGAGACCGATGATGCCACGACTCGGCACGAGGCCACGCTGCGGTGCGCGGAGGAGTAGCACAGGCAGGCAAACCCGCCCCGGGGGGGCGGGCGATCACGTCCATCCCCCTGATCTTCGATCACTGAACGGGCTGCGCTCCACCGAGGGTGTCAACGCTTGCCCTTAGTAGATGATCTGCAAGCGTTGACACTCAGACCACCGGGCCGGGGACCACCGACACCTTGCGCGTGGTAGGCTCGCTACACCGAGGAGGTGTCTGATGCACCCGTGGGAGGCGAGGAAGAACGAGTCGCTGGGGATGGGCGATGCGAACTTCGATGTTGGTTCATCGGTCGGGCGTTCAGACGCGCCTGCTGGAGTGCAGCCGCGGAAGCGGCAGGCCACTTCCGTGTTGGCCCTGGCCCTGTTCGCTCTGCTGGGAGCCGGCTCTCTCGATGGCGGTAGCAGTCAACCGACGGTTGTGGACGACTACGGGGCTGACAGGCTTCCCAGCTTGGAGGAGGCCAGCCAGGTCACTCCCGCCGAAGAGAAGACCATGGTGGACCAACAGCAGCCCGAGTCGGGCGGTTCCCCCTCGGCTGGAGTACCAGCGGGGAGTCGTGACGTGTCCGATGCCGACATCAGCGAGGCGCGAGCGATCATGGCGGAGGCCCGCCGCCTGGAGAAGCTGGGCAGGGAGATGGAGCCCCTTCGGAGAAGCCAAAGCCCCGCTAGCCTCCAACGCTGTGGTGAGGAAATGCGCGCGAGGCAACCGCTCGCTCAGGCGCTTCGGAAGCGCGCTGAGGTGCTTCCATCCTGGGCCAGGTCAGCAGCAATCGGCCCTACCGTGCCCTTGGTGCTGTGCGTGTCGTGCATGAAGGACCATGCGCTTCAGGAGTGCGACCAGGTCCTCGATGAACTGGCGTGGTCTGAAGAACTGCTCGCGGAGGAGTAGAGCGCCTTCCCCCTTGCAGAGCCGCGCTTGCGCACAGGCTGCGGCTCAATGTAGGAGCAGCCCCGTGGAACCCATCCAAGACCTCGTCCGCGTTCTCCTTGAGGCCGACCGCTGGATCGTCCGCAGCGACACCCGCTACCAGGTCCCGGGTGGGTACTCGGACCTGGACGTGATCGCCGTGAGGCTCAACGAGGACACTGGCGAGGTGACCGAGCGCATGTGGGGCGAGGTCAAGGCCCACCTGGAGCACAGCCTGACCCCCGGCTACCTCCGCGCCTTCGCCAGGGAGTACTCGTCGGTCCTGGATCTCGACCACACTGACCTGCGCCTCACGGCGGGCGAGCGCGAGAAGCTCCAGGCGCGACAGACCGCTGCCGACGAGGCTGCCAGCTACCTCCTGGGCCCCACCTACGAGCGTGTGCTGTTCTTCGCAGGCCCAAGAGCACGTGACGAGGGCGAGGGGGCCAGGAAGCTGCTGCGCCCCGGCATACAGGTCAAGTGGGTGGACGGCATGCTGCGCCCGATGCTGGACAAGCTGGGCCACCTGGAGGGCGACGAGCCCCTGGTGCGGTTGCTGACGACGCTCAAGAAGTGGGGGATGCTCGATAAAGAAACACCAGGCACTGCGCCAACAGCGCGAGACCGAGCATAAGCGCAGAGGAGGAATCATGGATTTCAAGGCAGAGAGGCTCTACACCGGGTTCGTCAACAGCTACAACGGACTTCTCCTGGCAGTCGGCTCCTGGGCCGAGGGAGTGGGAGATCGAGCTGGGGAGACCCACGCTTTCATCAACTGGTTCTGGAAGACCGGGCTAGCCTACGGCTACTACCCCAAGGCCGAACGCCTCCAGCGGGACCTGGAGTGGTTCGATGAGGACAACGATCGACCGGTACTCCATTTGGAGAGTGAAAATGACCGCCACCGGTTCATCGTCACCATCGACAAGCTCCTGGGCTCCGATGCAAAGCTTCGGGTGGCACTGGTGTGGACGGACCTGGGAGAGGCAGAAGTGGAGGCCCAAATTGAGCGAGTCGTACAGGCTTCGGAGCATCAGGATTGGACGATGCTCCTCATCATCCGCCAGTGGCACGGCGAAGAGGACGACGCAGACCCTCGTCGTGGAGCCGTGTACTACTACGATGTGACAGGGAAACTGGTATCTGACGGAACAGCTACCACCCTCACCCCTTGGATCATCGAGTGGCCTGAGCGGTCGGGCTTCCAGCTGTCCCGCTGGAACGAGTAGGTAGACGACGCAGAGCACCTTGTCGGAGGTCAACAGCGATGGCGACGAAACGATCCCCTGAGATGGTGCTGGCGGGCTTCTACCTCGCCAAGTTTGGCAGGCCGACCGAGAAGGGCACCCTGCCCCCTGGCCGCCTCGGCACAGACCACTGGAACAGTGCTTTCCTCGTGTTCTACGCTGCGCTTGGAGAGGGGCGTACACCCTCCACGTTCCTCAACTCACTCAAGAACGCGCGTGACCTCTTCGATGGTCACGTCGACTCGGGCCGCGTCGGCTGGAGGCAAGATGGTCCCCAGCGCAAGCCGCTCGCGCTGACCAGCGAGGCTGAGCGCATCTTCCGGCGCTGGGACGCCGCTACCGAGGTCCAGGTGTGGGAGGCCATCGAGCCCTACGCTGACCTGGGAGCTGGCGCAGCCCCGCGCTCGGTGGTCAGGGACCTGGAGGCCGAAATCGATCCCGCATCCCGGGGGCTGACCGCCCGCACTGAGGGTGGTGAGATGCTGGTCGTCTCGGTGAGGAAGGAGCGCGATCCTAGGCTGCGTGGCGAGGCCCTGGCCTTCCACGGCCACAAGTGCGCCGTCTGCGGTTTCGACTTCGGCGCGGTCTACGGCAAGTGGGGCGAGGGCTTCGCGGAGGTCCACCATCGTCAACCCCTGGGTGACGGCCCAGCAGGCGAACGGGAGACCGATCCCAGAACGGATCTCATCGTGCTGTGCGCCAACTGCCACCGTATGACCCACAGGACCAAGGGCAAGTGCCTTTCCGTGGCAGAACTGCGGGCTCGAATCGACTGGCGCGCTCTGAACAGGTGGGCATCCTCGGCCCGTTATTAGAGTGCGTCGGTCGGGTACTCACGGACAGCCACGCCCAGCTTCTCGTAGGGGTTGAGGGCGCTCAGATCCTGGACGGCCCAGCCCGCCTCCTGGAGCATGGCGTCGATGCGCTCGCGGGCTTGCTGCTCGGGCGTGGTCATGGCTCCTCCAGTCACGACCGAGGGGGCCGGGCTGGGCTGCGGGGCGTCCCTCGGGGGGACGAGTGTAGCAGAACGGAGGGGGTGGAGCGGATACCCTCAGGAGGGAACATCGATACCCCTTGGAGGGAACCTCGCGTCGACAAGCGAGGCTGCGTGGTGTCTTGTCCCGGCGTCAACAGTCATAGGAACTTGACAGACAGGATAGGTGCATGTACATCGGTATCCAGGAGGCCCCCATGCCCCGCAGATCTCACACCTTCTCTCCAGGCGACCCCAAGAAGGCCGTCGGGTACTACCTGGGTCCCGCCGTTGAGCACGCGGAGGCCGCCGCGTGCATGGCAGTACGGGCCTCGGAGAACGGCATCCTCCTCGCGGCGACCTGTTGCGACGACTGCCCCCCAGAGGTCACCCTGGACAAACGCCCGGGATTCGCGGACGCCCTGGTCGCGCTGTGGCAAGCGCACGCGGGTCTGCTCCTGGTCGAAACCCCAGCGACCCTCTCACCGGACCCGAGCCACCAAGCCATGGCGGTGGCACTGCTCAACGTGCACGGGGCAGACCTCTGCTGCACGGCGGAGGGGCAGCGACCCCTCATTGATGCCCTGCGAGTCATGGCCGAACCGTTCCGGGTGTTCTACACGCTGGACCGCCAGGTGCGGATCAAGGCGGGGATGAGAGCGGCCAAGAGGACGCGGCGCAAGGTCAGTAGGGTCGCCCCCTACGGCTACGAAACCGCGAAGGACGGCGAAACCCTGGTGGGGAACGAGGCCGAGCAGAACGTGATTCGCCTCGTTCGTGAGATGAGGGCGGAGGGGATGCCCCTGCGTGCCATCGGCGCTCGCCTGACTGCGCTTGGGCACCACCCCAGGAAGGGAGGGGCGTGGGCCCCGCAGACCATCAGCAACCTCGTGGCCAAGACCGATTGACGGTCTTGCCGTTGATCCCTCTGGAGGAGGGCACCATGATCGACCTCACCGAAAGCCAGCGTTGGGCTAAGGAATACCTCGGTGCCCTCGTCCACGAAGGCGACACGGAGAGCTTGTTCCAGAACGGGCTGCTCGTTTTCAGGGAGGACTGGTGGGGTGATGAGCCCCAGCATGGGGTGGACGTGATGATGAGCGGGTTCTCGGAGGCCGAGCGCCGGTACTACGCACAGCGCATCTACGTCGGGCGCGTCGGCTACCTGAAGATCCTGGCCGTCGCGCGGAAGATCGTGCAACGGTGCGTCGCCCAGGAGAACTGGAATGCGTGGCTGTCCCTGGAGGACGCTGCTCAGGTTCTGGATATCGATCTTCGGACACTCAAGAGGATGGTCAGCGAGGCACCCGGCGACCTTCCTGGAGCACCTGTGCCCGCAGGAGTGGGCAAAAAGCGGAAGCTCTACCGGTGGGCCAGAGAGGACCTTGCTCGATGGATGCGCGCCTATGGCCTTTGGCGAGAGAGCCAGGACGACGAGCGCAAGCAGGCCCGCATGAAGCGCAAGAAGAAAGCGCCCTCGGCACGGGGAAGGGCCCGTAGGGATTCTCCGGCGAAGGACGACCTGCGGTCCTTTGCTCGCCGCTTGGCAACCGCCTGAATCGGACAAGGAGGACTCATATGGCCAGCATCTACGAGGGGCGCGGGAAATACCAGGTCAAGTGGCGCGACCCGGACGGCAGGCAGCGATCACGCACCTGCCCGACAAAAAAAGCGGCATGCGACCTGAAGCTGGAGGTGGAGATCGCTATCTCCCTCGGCCACCGATGGGAACCTCGTGACGCCGAGGCGCTCCCCACGCTGCAGGAGATGTTCCGGAAATACTTGCAGCAGAAGGCGCTGACTGTCGCCGAGCAGAGCACGGTTGATCGCTACGCCTTGTTCGGTGACCTGTACCTGCGGTTTCTACTGTGGAGAGACCCGCGCTCGTCCCTGACCGTCGATCTACTCTCGCGAAGCCTGCTGGAGGATTTTCACTGGTGGCTGATGGAGCCGGACAACAGCCTTCACGGTGGTGGGCGCGTACACAACACCGCCGTGAAAATCATCGAGGGCGTGGAACTGGCCTGGGTGTGGGCTGAGGAATCTGGACGATGGCCTGGGGTCATCCAGCGACCCCGTAGGCTCCGATTGAAGCGGGAACCGCCTGGAGCCACGGTGGCCCCCAACTGGGTCGAGATGGACGCGGGCATCACCGCGTGCAATGGATGGCACCGCCAGCTTGCCGTCATACTCAGGTTCACTGGACTTCGGGTTCAGCAGGCGATGCGCCTGCGCTGGGACGACCTGGACATGGGGGCTGGTACGCTACGGATTCTCCCCGATCTGGGAAAGAGCACGAACGAGCGGCGCGGGCGCGTCATCCCTGTGTGTCGGCACCTTCTGGACGAGGTAAAGACCTGGGAACGGCAAAGCGACTGGATCATCAACAGCAACAGAGCGAGGGGAGGGCCGCGAGAGCGCCTGTCGAGGGCGCGGGACATGCGCCGAGCCTGGGAGCGGGCTGGCGTACCCGTGCCTGTGCGCCGTCAGCCCCACCATTGCTTCCGCAAAGGCTTCATCACCGAGATGAAGCTTGCAGGGGCCGACAACGAGGCCGTTGAGTACTACGTCGGCCACAGCATGGGGCTTCGGGGCGTTTACACGGACCCGCGTGCCTACCAGCTTCAAGACCTCGTTGATCGCATCCCTGCGCTGGGTGCAGGTGCTTCCAGCGTCGTCGATCTGGAGCGCGAGCGGCAGGCGAGGGGAGGGTAGATGCTCCCCAGGTGTTCCCCGGATGGAGGTGCAGCTTGAAAACAGACCTGTTCTCAAGAGGTTGCGCTGCGAGTGGTGGGGGCGGAGGGACTCGAACCCTCATGTTCAATGAACAGTGGATTTTGAGTCCACCGCGTCTGCCATTCCGCCACGCCCCCAAAGAGCTTCCGGGGCCCGCTGGCCTCGGTTCGCCAACCTCGCACGCTGGCGGCGGCCTGGCAAGGGACGAGCGCGCACCATTTCTTGACGAACTTCGCTCAGGGTCGGTGCGGAGAACGGTATAATCGCGCTGAGCGCGTCTTTACCCTGGAGGTCCCATGTCCACTCGCATCATCGCTCTCCTCGCCCTGAGCGCCCTGGCCTGCAAGCCCCGGGGTGGCGCCTCGTTCGGGGAGGGTCCCGAGAACGACGCCCGCTTCGTGGCCGATCTCTACACCTGGCAGTGCGAGGCCGAAGGGGCCGAGAACTGGGAGGGGGTGTTCGGCTTCAACGTCTCCCTCGAGGTGGCGCCCGACGCCCTGGTGCCGCGCGCCCTGCCGGCGCCCGGCGGCTGCTCCGCGGAGCTGTCCATGTTCGGGGCCGACACCAACAGCGATCTGCAGAACATCCCGGAGGTGGTGGACGAGCCCCGCTGGGAGACCGACAACGACTCCGGCGAGCTGAAGAACGTCTTCGAGGGCTGGTACTACGACGAGGTCTTCGAGAACGTCCACAACTGCACCACGGCCGACGATCTGCTCATCGGCGGTACGCACCTCATCGGGGCCGGTTCGCTCACCGGGGCGGTCACGCCGGATCCGGGCACGATCCACGACGTCACCATGATCTCCACCTCCGACTACGAGGAGATGGGCTTCCAGTACGGCGAGGAGATCGACATCGACTGGGACGTGGAGGGCTGGGACGAGTCCTGGATCCAGGTCCGGCGCGAGCGCGAAGGCGAGGCCTGGGAGTCCGTCACCTGCAACGTCACGGGGCTCGACTCCTTCCACCTCGGCGAGGACGTCTGGGGGATGACCACCGAGAACCTCGGCAGCGTGATCAACAATGTCTACGTGGCCTTCCAGAACCATCACATGGTGGAGATGGAGGACGGCCAGAAGGTCGAGGTGGCCACGCGCGCCATGCATGTGGCGGTGCTGCCCGACTAGTCCCATCGTCCAGCACCCCACACGGCCTGGATGGGGTCGGGGCGCAGCGAGATAGAGACGAACCGTCGCGCGGGCGGATCCCGCGCTCCTTTGCACCTGGGCAGCTCGCGATGGCAAGAAACGCACTGCTGGTGGTTGACGCGGACACGGCGACGGCGCGCCGGGTGACCCGCGCGCTCGATGGCGCGGACGTGGAGGTCCGGGTGGCCCGCGATCTGCCCGCCGCGCTGGAGGCCGCCAACCGTGATGGCGCGGTGGTGGCCCTGGTGGCGGTCTCCCTGCCCGGGGCCAGCGGCTACGATCTGGCGCGCCGCCTGCGCGACGAGACCCCATGGATCGCGGTCTACATGCTCTGGGGCGGGTTCGAAGTGCTCGACGAGAGACGCGTGGCGGAGGTCGGCGCCTGTGGCAGCCTGCGGCGTCCCCTGTCAGCCGACGCGGTGCTGGCGGTGGTGGAGAACGCCATCGGGGCGGTGCCGGTGGCCTCGGCGGACCTGCAGCCGGTGGAGGACACGGAGGAGACCCTGCCGGTCGGCAGCTTCGAGCCCCTCGACGGGGCCGATTCCAGGTCTCCACCCGAAGATGACGCGCTGGTGCCCCTGCTGGGCACAGAGCGCCTCGCAGCCTTCATCCCGGGTGACTACAAAGAGCTGCCCGTGGTCCGCATCGACCGCGAGGAGGTCTCGGTGGCGCTGGAGCGGGCGGTGCTGGCGGTCCTCCCCGAGACCGTCGAGGCCGTGCTGGAGCGCTCCATGGGCAGCCCCGGCAGCCTGCGCCGTGTCGTCGAGGAGGCGGTAGAGCGCGCGGTGGCCGAGCAGCTCCCGGCGGCGCTGGAGCGCGCGCTGCGCGAGCGTCTGGGCTGATCGGGCTGCCGGCGCACCGGAGCACCTGTCGGGAGCGGCTGGGGATGGCTATGGAGTAGGGCCCATCGCCCCGCGGCCCGAGCACGGCCGCCCGAGGATCCCATGGACATCGAGACGCTCGTGACGCTGGCGCTGCAGGAGGACATCGGCCCAGGAGACGTCACCACCGAGGCCTGCGTGTCCGCCGGGCAGCAGGGGCAGGCGCGCGTGGTGGCCCGGCAGCGGCTGGTGGTGTCCGGCCAGGTCCCGGCGCAGGCGGTCTTCGCCCGGCTCGGGGTGCGCTACGAGCCGGCGCTGGCCGACGGCGAGGTGGCTCAGGCCGGCGCGCTGCTCGGGCGCGCCAGCGGCCCGGTGCGCGGCATCCTCACCGCCGAACGCCTGGCGCTCAACTTCCTGGGCTGGCTCTCGGGAATCGCCACCCACACCCGGCGCCACGTGGACGCCGCGGGCGGGGCCTTCGAGGTGGTGGACACCCGCAAGTCCACCCCCCTGCACCGCGGCCTCGAGAAGGCCGCCGTGCGGCCCGGCGGCGGCCCGAACCCTCGCTTCGCCCTCTATGACGGGGTGCTCGTCAAGGACAACCACATCCTGGCGGCGGGCTCCATCGAGGCCGCGGTGCACGAGGCCCGCGCCCACGCCCACCATCTGCTGCGCGTTCAGGTAGAGGTGGAGAGCCTGGCTCAGGCCCGCGAGGCCATCAAGGCCGGGGCCGACGCCCTGCTGCTGGACAACATGGACGACGACACCCTCGCCACGGTGGTCGCGGCCCTGACAGGGCGGGTGCTGCTGGAGGCCAGCGGTGGCATGGACGTGGCCCGCCTCGAGCGCCTGCGGGCGCGCGGAATCCACCCCGATCAGGTGAGCATCGGCGGGCTCATCCACCAGGCCCGCTGGGTGGACGTGGCGCTGGATCTCGAGGGCTGACCATGCGCGAGGCCCGGCCCCACGCGCGCCTGTCTGCTCGTTTCGGGCGGCCGACGTGGTTCTTCCCCGAGATCGGCTCCACCAACGACGAGGCCGTACGGCTCGCGAGCGAGGGCGCCCCCCACGGCGCGCTGGTGCTGGCCGAGCGGCAGGCCGCCGGGCGCGGCCGGCTGGGGCGCACATGGGTCTCGAGCCCGGGGGAAGACCTGCTGTTCAGCCTGGTGTTGCGCCCGGGTACGGCCCCGGCAGACACCCCCCTGATCACCCTGGCCGCTGGGGTGGCGGTCGCGGAGACCGTGGGCCTGCAGCTCAAGTGGCCAAACGACGTGGTCGGCCGACCTGCGGCGGCCGCCACGGGCGGAGTTCGAGCCGACGGCGCGGGCGCCGCGGCTCAACGCCGCCAGGAG
>JBDRKM010000082.1:0-4266 GCA_043814015.1 Pseudomonadota bacterium | reverse complement strand
GGATACAGAATATCGAGCTGGGGCGGCGTATCTCATCGACAACCCGAATCAACGATAGGCAACGATAGGAAACACCACCACCAGGATATCTACTCAGGAAGATGCCATGGGGCGGTGAGAAAGGAGAATCGACATGGTGTGGACGGAAAGCCAGGCAATCGAGCTCATCGATCAGTATGGGACCTCTACAAACCTCACCGGCCTCACCTCCACCTCCACCATCGTGGACGACGACGGCGTGCTGCGGATGTATGCCAGCGGCTTCGATCCAACCCCCCTTGTCGCCAGTGTTCCTGTCCCGGACCCGGCGCGGTCACAGGAGGCAAACCGTGGTGAGACCGTGGAAGACTGGATCCAGTACATCACCGCGTCTGCGGCAACACCGGAGTCCATCGTCCTGGGAGCAGGCGACAAAACTCGGAGCCAGCCTCCGGGCTGCCCTGCCCGAGCAGCATGGCGGGCCGCAGCAGGAGGGTCAACGGTCAATCCGCGCTCGAATCGGGGCCAAAGTGGCTCTCCACTCCCGCCGCGCGGCCTTCATGCGTGCTCGATGAGCAGCGGTTGGCCTGTTCAGGCGAGGCTCCGCCCTGGCGCATCGTCCGGATGCGTGCGCGAATGACAGGGGCGGCGGTGTCGAGCACCAGCCGCAGTCAGGCGACCTGTCGCTCCTCGTCGATTCGATGGAAGGTCAGCGGTGAGCGCCCCTTGTGCGTGACGCCCAGGGCGTGGGCGGCGGCGAGCAGGACATGGAAGGCCAACACGCCCTTGTCCAGATGCCCCTGGAAGGCGGCGCGGCCACGGCCCCAGTGACGCTCGAAGGGGAACGAGCGCTTGGTGCGGCCAATGGTGCGCTCGACGGCAGTGCGGCCGGCGTAGCGGTCTTTGAAGTCCTGGGAGTGCTGGGGGTTGTCCCAGTCCACCTGGGGGGTCTTCTCCCTCGGCACCCGGTAACGCCTGCCGGCCTTGCCGGGGTTGGGGCAGCAGCGCCCCCGGTTCTCGCAGTCCAGGGTACCCGTCTCGCGGTTGAAGGCGGGGCAGCCCCAGACGAAGTCCTCCCGCTGCAGGTCGCGGCCGAGGAAGAGCATCGCCAGGCCCTGGATGCAGTGGGGAACCCCGTAGGGATCGATGTGGTCGATCCCGGTGGTCCCCACGATGGGCTCACTCTTCCTGGCTCTGGGGTTGATGGGCGTGAGCACCTCGACGCCATCCAGCGAGGCGGAGATCCTCTCCTTCTCGTCGCGGATGTCGTAGGCTCCGTCCAGGGACACCTCCTCCACGCCCGCCACCAGCTCGGGGTACTCCTCGGCGAAGACGGCGGCCGTCTCCGCGCCCGTCCGCCCATCGAAGGTCCTGGCGTTGACCGCGTGGACCGTCAGCGGCATCTCCTGATCCGGGTCGGTCACGAAGACGCCCTTCACGCCCGGGAACTGGTAGGTCCGCCGCTTCGCCACGATGTCGGTCACGTCGCAGGTGCGGACCTGCTCGTCCTTGGGGCACCCGTTGCACAGCCGGCAAGCCTGGCAGGAGCGACCCACCGTGGCGTAGGCATCCTCGTGTCCCGGATCGATGGCCAGACGCCGCGGAGGCTCCAGCGCGCCGCTGCCCAGGTTCGCTCTCACGATCAAGCGCTTGGCCTCACCCCACAGGCCGGCGACGTTCATCACCTTGTTGAACCGCTGGAAGGAGCGGACATCGGGGAGCCGGTTCCGCGGGAACCGGCACCGCTCGAGGTAGCTCGGGTTGTTGGCGAGCGCGCGCCACACCGCCGCGCTGTTGTCCTCGACCTCGTAGAACGGGGCCAGCACGAAGGCGGAGAGCATGCTGCCGAACGGGATCCTGGGTGCTCCGCCGGGCCCCTGGGGCGCGGGTACCGGCTCGTCCTCGGGCAGGACGTCGAGCAGCATCTCCAGCATGCGCGGGCAGATGTGTTTCTCGCCCAGCGCGTCCGCGAAGCCGTGCTGCTCGGTGAGCAGTGCGACGCGTTCCTCGCGCTGGGCCAGTCGGGCCGCCTCGACGAGGTATCGGGCCTCGAGCGCCAGCAGCAACCCGAGGTCGAAGCCCCGGAAGACGGCGTCCGCCGCCGTGCCGTATCGGGCCATGCCGTCGGAGAAGGGGAGGAAGGGCTGGGTAAACTGGTACCAGGCGCGGCTATCGGGAAAAGGGGTTGCATCCACGTTTGTTTCTCCGTGATATCTGACGTTCTACCGTAAGCCGGTAGATGGAGATGTCAACGCGGATGTTTGCCTTTTCTACGCCGTCTTTGCACATATCACACATCCGCGGGAGCGGTAACTGGACGATGATCGGCGTCGCTGGTTTCCCGCCTTCTTGCTACCCCTTGGCGTTCGGTCGCCTGCTCCCAGGAAGGAAAAAAATGACGGCACCGCTCAAAGGGGCTGACAGTTCGGGTGTGTCAAGGGCGGCGCCCAGGCCATCACCCGGGATGAGGGCGAGCGAGCGGTAGGGGAAGCGCAGAAGGCGAGGAGGTGGTAGGCAGGGCGTTCAAAAAAACCAAGGAGCAAGCAACGATGGCCAGCCTTGCACCCCAGCTTCCGCCCTCCTCGCACCTGGTACTTGCCCTGTCAGCGCTGCAACGACAAGGCGAGTACGGCGCCGTGACCGAACTCGCGAAAGATCACGGGGTGTCGCGTCACGCGGTGTACGCCCTCCGAGACCGGGCGAGAGCGACCTTGGAAGGAGGATTCACCGCGCCTGGCCGAGCCCCCGCCGGCAGCTTTCAGCTCACGGTGACGGAAACGGACATCGCCCGCACGGTCATCGCGCTGCGTGTGGTGACGCCGGCCTCGATCCGTGACGAGGTGGCCATGCTGCCCATCATCTACGGCGTGGGGTGGAGCTTCGGAAAGATCCAGGCCGTGCTGGTGGAGGCTGGCCGACGTGCTGCCGAGCTGTCTGCAGCGCCGGATCTGTCGTCCATCGAGTGCGTCGCACTGGACGAGATGTTCAGCCAGGGGCAGCCGGTGTTCGCCGGGATCGACCTGGACACGCAGTACCTGTTCCAGCTGGAGGTCCACGAGACGCGCTCGGGAGAGGCATGGGCCACATCCCTGGGCCGGCTCCGCGACCGCCAGGGTCTGCACCCGGGGAGCGTGGTGAAGGACGCAGGGACGGGCTTGGCCAAGGGGGTGGGTGAGGCTTTCCCCGGCATCCAGGAGAACGACGACCTGTTCCACGCCAAGTTTGCCATGGGCAAGGTGGCCCTCCGCCTGGAGCGCAGCGCCTACGCCGCGATCGCCTACGTTGACGCGCTCGAGGTCCGGCGGGCCAAACACGTGGACGGCCCATCGAGTCTGCGCCGCAGCCTCGGGCAGCAGCTCGCCTACGCACGGAAGCAGGAAGCCAAGGCCATCGATCGTTTCGACCGATTCGACGCGCTGCGGCGAGAAGCCGAGAGGGTGCTGGAGCTGGCAGACCGTGGAAGCGGCCGGTTGCGGACCTCGACAGAGGTGGTCGAGGTCCTCGAGAGGGTGGCGGAGGCCATGAAGGCCATCGGCGGCAAGCACGTACGCGGCGTCGCCCGCTACATCCACAACAGGGCCAAGGGCCTGGGCCGCTACCTTGACGACCTGGTGCGGCGACTCGACGAGGTCACCGAAGAGGCGGGGGGCGAGCTCGTCGTCGAGGCCACTGTCCGTGCCTACCAGGCAAGCCTGGTGCACTCCAGGCGTGGGCCCAGGTGGGACAAACGAGACCGTGAACAGGAGCTGGGCCTGGCAGCCAAGGAGCTCATCGAGGTGACCGAGAGAGAGCCAGCGGCCCTGTGGAAGGCCATCTCGGCGGTCTTCCCCGTGCTGGCTCAACGCCACCGGGCCTCCAGCGCCATCGAGAACCTCAACAGCGTCCTGCGCCCCTACCTCGTCGTGCAAAAGAGCACGAGCCAGTGCTTCCTGGACCTCTTCCGCTTCTATTGGAACACCAGGATCAGGGAGTGGGGCCCTCACAAGGGTACCAGCGCCCACGAGCTGCTCACGGGCGAGCGCGTAGACGACTGGCTGACCCTGCTCGGCTACCCTCCGGGAGAGGCGATGGCCCGAGCGGACTGACTCGGCTGCCGCTGCCGTTTCGCCTCCGCGCCGCGTGGTTGTGCTACGATAGTGATGGGACTACTGCGTCAGCCACGCGCGGATGCGTCAATTGTCGGCTTGGAAGGCCTGATTTGATCGGTGCCCGATGAAGGGCCGGCTTGCCGATCCGTATGGCGCGATGTAGGTGGGCAATGTTGTGGTCGTGCCGATCGGTCCCGCC
>JBDRKM010000081.1:0-22190 GCA_043814015.1 Pseudomonadota bacterium | reverse complement strand
CCGACGCGGCGCAGTCCTGGGCCGCCTCGACCGCGCAGCGCCAGCCGCGGTCGCCGGCGCGCCAGGTGCGCACCCCGCAGGCACCGTGCGCGTGGCATTCCTCCGAACGGGCGCAGCGCGCGGCCAAGACCCGCTCGTAGACCGTCGAACACCCGACCGGCGGCACGAGCGCGGCCAGGAGCGCGGCGCGCAGGCGCCACATCTACTCGTCCAACCAGGCCTTCAGCGCGTCATGTTCGCGCGTTCCGAGCTCCTCGCCGGCCGCCGCCAGCAGGGCGTCCACGGCCTCGGGCGCCACCTCGCGGGCGCGGGCCAGCACGGCGCGGGCCACCCGCTCGCCCTCGGTGAGGGGGCGCGCCCGGGGCGCGTCGTCCTTCTCGATGATGATGCGGCGCACGTGGCCTTTGAGCTCGGGGAAGCCCACCGTGCCGAAGGTCCAGCCCTCGCCCTCCTCGAAGCGGCGCACCAGGGGGTAGCTCTGCTCGAGATCGGTGGCGGTGCGGCGGGCCGAGTGCGCGTCGAGGCGGTCCAGATCGGGGATGCGCACGCCGGGCAGGCCGACATCCTTCTCGGCGGCGAGGCTGTGGCCGGGCAGGACGCGCACGCAGCGCCAGGGGCCCTCCTCGAAGTCGCCCTCGGGGCGGGTGGCCAGGATCACGCGGGTGCCGTGGAAGGCGCGGATGACCACGGCGTTCATGTCGGCCGGCTCCAGCGAGCCCTGGATGTTGCCGGCGGGGAAGACCCGCACCACGCCGCGCTTGCCGCTGAAGCCCACCCCGCCCCAGGCGACGATGTCGCAGCGAACGTGTTTTCCCAGCTCGAAGACGATGGGCACGGGGCGCCTCGCCGTAGAAGGTCACCCCCGCCATAGCCCCGCGCCGCTGCCGCTGCATCCGGGGGGCGGGGGTGGTACCATGGGCGGGTCCGTTCCTGGAGGAACCATGCGCACCGTCCTCGCCCTGCTGCCGCTCGCCATCTCGCTGTCCGCCTGCCGGACGGAAGACTCCAAGGTGGACACGGCCGATCCCGACCCCACCTGCACCTGGTACACCGACGCCGACGACGACGGCTTCGGAGACGCGGCCACCCCTGTGGAGGGCGCCTGCGGGGAGCCCGCCGCCGGCCTGGTGGCCGACGACTCGGATTGCGACGACGGTGATCCGGCCATCAACCCGGAGGCGGCCGAGCGCTGCGACGGGCTGGATCAGGACTGCGACGGTGAGGTGGACGAGGGCGCCGCGGACGCCCCCGCCTGGTACGCCGACGCCGACGCCGACGGCTACGGCGACCCGGAGAGCGCGGTGCAGGCCTGCAGCGCGCCGACGGGCATGGTGTCGGACGGCACGGACTGCGACGACGCCGATGCGCAGATCCACCCTGGCGCCCCCGAGCGCTGCAACGAGGTGGACGACGACTGCGATGGCGAGATCGACGAGGAGGTCGTCGGGCTGTGGTACCTGGACGCCGACGCCGACGGGTTCGGCGACACGGACGTCCCCCTCGAGAGCTGCGATCCCGGCGCCGGCTGGGCCGCCATCGACGGCGACTGCGACGACGGTGACGACACCATCTTCCCGGGCGCCGAGGAGGTCTGCGACGGCGTGGACCAGGACTGCGACGGCGCGGTGGACGAGGGCCTGGAGTCCACCTGGTACGCGGACGCCGACGGGGACGGCTACGGCGATCCCGAGGCCACCACCGAGGCCTGCGATCCGGGCCCCGGCTGGGTCGCCGAGGCCGGCGACTGCGACGACGCCAACTCCGCCATCCACCCCGGCGCGGCCGAGCGCTGCGACGGGCTGGACGACGACTGCGACGGCCTCGTGGACGACGCCGACCCGGACGTGACCGACCTGGCCACCTGGTACGCGGACGCGGACGCGGACGGCTACGGCGACGACACCCTCACCACCCTGGCCTGCACCCAGCCCTCCGGCACCGCCGCCCTGGGCGGCGACTGCGACGACACCGACGCAGCCTACAACCCGGGTGCTATCGAGGCCGACTGCACCGATCCCAACGACTACAACTGCGACGGCTCCACCGGCTACGCCGACGTGGACGGCGACGGCTGGGCCGCCTGCGCCGAGTGTGACGACACGGACCCGGCGGTCAACCCGGACGCCGAGGAGGTCTGCGACAGCGTGGACAACGACTGCGACGGCACCGTGGACGAGCCCGACGCGCTGGACGCCTCCACCTGGTACGCCGACGCCGACTACGACGGCTACGGCGACGCGGCCACCGCCCAGGTCGCCTGCACCAGCCCCCGGGGCTACGTCGCCAACGTGGGCGACTGCGACGACGGCGACGCCACCATCCACCCCCGCGCCACCGAGGTCTGCGACGGCGTGGACCAGGACTGCGACGGTGACGTGGACGAGGGCGTGACCTCCACCTTCTACGCCGATTCCGACGGCGACGGCTACGGCGACGCCGGCGTCACCACCGACGCCTGCGCGGCCCCCGCCGGCTTCGTCGCCGACGCCACCGACTGCGATGACGCCGCGTCCGGCACCCACCCCGGCGCGGCCGAGCACTGCGACGGCGTCGATGAAGACTGCGACGGCGCCATCGACGAGGCCGGGGCCGTGGACGCCCCCACCTGGTACCGCGATCTGGACGCCGACGGCTACGGCGACCTCTCCGCCGCCACCGTCTCCTGCACCGCCCCCAGCGGCTACGTGGCCGACGCCACGGACTGCGATGATCACGACGACGACGTCTACCCCGGCGCCCCCGAGCACTGCGACGGGGTGGACGAGGACTGTGACGGCACCGTGGATGATACCCCCGTGGACGCCCGCACCTGGTACGCCGACGCCGACGGTGACGGCTACGGCGATCCCGCCTCGGCCACCGCCGCGTGCACGGCGCCCTCGGGCAGCGTGACCACCGCCACCGACTGCGACGACACCGATTCCACCATCCACCCCCGGGCCACCGAGCACTGCGACGGGGTGGACGAGGACTGCGATGGCACCGCGGACGACGGCGCCGTGGACACCCTGCCCTGGTACGCCGACGGCGATGGCGACGGCTACGGCGACGCCGGCGTCGTCACCCGCGCCTGCGCCGCGCCCACCGGGTACGTGGCGGACGCCACCGACTGCGATGACGGCGATGGGAGCGTCCATCCGGGCGCCACCGAGACCTGCAACGGCGCCGACGACGACTGCGACGGCCTCACGGACGACGCCGATCCCGGGGTCACCGGCACCGCCACCTGGTACGCGGACGCGGACGGCGACGGCTACGGCGGGGCCAGCTACACCCGCCGCGCCTGCGTCGCGCCCAGCGGGTACGTCGCCGACGCCACCGACTGCAACGACGGCGCCGCCAGCATCCACCCCGGCGCGAGCGAGGCCTGCAACGGTGTGGACGACGACTGCGACGGCAGCGTGGACGAGGGCGTGACCACCACCTGGTACCTGGACTACGACGGCGACGGCTACGGCGTGGCAGCCAGCGCCGTCACCGCCTGCACCGCGCCCACCTCCTACTACGTGGCCACCTCCGGCGACTGCGACGATCTCGAGGCCGCCGCCTACCCGGGCGCCACCCCCGGCTGCGACGGCGGCGACTGGGACTGCGATGGTCTCGTGGACAACGACGGTGATGGCGACGGCTACGCGGACGCGGCCTGCGGCGGCGACGACTGCGACGACGCCGACCCGCTGATTTTGCCCGAGGTCGGCGGCGGCTGCGCGCTGGGCACCACCTGCCTGGACGTGCTGGACGGCGGCTACTCCGTGGGTGACGGCCTCTACACCATCGACCCCGACGGCTGGGGCTCCGGCCTCGATCCCTTCGAGGTCTACTGCGACATGACCACCGACGGCGGCGGCTGGACCGCCATCGACTACGCCGACGATCTGGCCTACGCCCAGCACTTCACCGACAGCGACCAGTGGTACTGGCTGCCCACCGAGTTCACCTTCGATTTCGACGACGCGCAGATCCAGGCCATCCAGGATCTGTCCACGGAGGGCTGGCAGACCTACGTGGGCCTCTGCGAGCACGTCATCCACTACTACTACACCGCCGGCAGCACCTACTCCTACGCCTTCGGCTTCCAGCTCTGGGACGGCTCCGTCACCCCCTACGGGGCGGCCTCCTACCTGCCCTACAGCGTCACCGTGGAGCAGGACGGCTGCCGCCAGAACGGCGGCGAGGGGGGCGACCCCTCCCTGGCCACCATCTTCACCGTCGAGAGCGTGCTGCTGCCCATCGTGAACGTCACCTGTCGCGACTGCGGCAACACCTGGGGCGAGTACTTCGGCTCGCCGCTGACGGAGAACCCCGCCTGGTTGAGGTAGCGCCGGGGCGCCAGCCTGTGCCGCCGATCAGCCGCCCGTGCCCCTGAAGAAATCCTCCTCGTCGCGGAAGAGGAAGTTGAAGGTGGTCAGCGAGCCGTAGGCCCGGGTGATCTGGCCCTGCCATTCGGCGCGCTCGGCCTCGTCCAGCGCGCCGCAGTTGTTGATCTTCTGCTCCAGCACGCGCAGCTTCTCGCGCACCGCCGTGACCTTCTTGAACACGGCCAGGGTCGAGACGGCCCGCACCTCGCGGCCCTGGTCGTCCTCGAACAGCACGCGCCCGTTCAGCAGGCGGCGGGCGATGGGCAGCTCGGCGCCGCCCAGCTCCTCGTGGATCGCGTCCTTCACGGCCTCTTGCACCAGCTCCAGCAGGGTCTCCTCGTCCATGTGTGCCTCCTTCCTCGGGCGGCGCGGAGTATCCTGCCCCCGGCGCAAACGCCGCTGACCGCCCGCCCGTCCGTGGCGGTCGGGACGCCGGACTGTGGTACCCTCGGAGGTCGCAAGGAGACCCCCATGTCGTTCTCGTCCAGGAAACATCTTGGAACGGTCATGCTGGTCGCGGGCTTCGCGTTGGGCTGCCCCCCGCGGCCCACGCGTCCGGACAGCGCCCCCCCCGCGGACACCGGCCCCCTGGGCGAGGACGCCGATCAGGACGGCCACGGAGCCGGCGAGGACTGCGACGATCTCGACGCGAGCGTGCACCCCGGCGCCGAGGAGCGCTGCAACGGCGTGGACGACGACTGCGACGGCGCAGTGGACGAAGATCTGCTTTCAACGTTCTACCCGGACATGGACGCCGACGGATTCGGTGATGCCGGCGGCGGCGTCGAGGCCTGCGAGGCCCCCGCGGGCTACGTCACCGACGCGACCGACTGCGATGACACCGAGGCCACGGTCCACCCCGGCGCCGACGAGCCCTGCAACGGGGTGGACGACGACTGCGACGGCGAGACGGACGAGGACGGCGAGACCACCTGGTACCGCGACGCCGACGGCGACGGGCACGGCGATCCCGAGGACAGCCAGCTGGCCTGCACGCCCGGCGCGGGCTGGGTGGTGGTGGGCGACGACTGCGACGACGGCCGGGCCGACGTGCACCCGGGCGCGGAGGAGGTCTGCGACGGCGCCGACCAGGACTGCGACGGCGAGACGGACGAGGGCGTGCTCTCCACCTGGTACGCCGACGCCGACGCCGACGGCTTCGGCGACCCGGCGGTGACCGCCGCGGCCTGCGAGCCCCCTTCGGGCTACGGCGCCGACGCCACCGACTGCGACGATGGGCGCGCCGACGTCTTCCCCGGCGCCACGGAGGTCTGTGACGGGGTGGACCAGGACTGCGATGGGGATGTGGACGAGGGTGTGCTCTCCACCTGGTACGCCGACACCGACGCCGACGGGTTCGGCGACGCCACCAGCGCCGCTGCGGCCTGCGAGCCCCCCTCGGGCTACGGCGCCGACGCCACCGACTGCGACGACGGAGACGCCGGCGTCCACCCCGGCGCCGACGAGGTCTGCGACGGCCAGGACGACGACTGCGACGGCCTCGTGGACGAGGACGACCCCGATCTGCGCGACGCCGCCACCTTCTACGCCGACGCCGACGGTGACGGCGTCGGCGACGTAGGGGTCACCACCCTCGCCTGCAGCGCGCCCTCGGATTTCGTGAGCGACGCCACCGACTGCGACGACGCCGACGACACGGTCTACCCCGGCGCCGTCGAGCTGTGCGACGGCCAGGACGACGACTGCGACGGCCTCGTGGACGAGGACGACCCCGAGGTGGCGGACGCCCTCACCTTCTACGCCGACGCCGACGGCGATGGCTTCGGCGACGCGGGCGTCACCACCCTCGCCTGCAGCGCGCCCTCGGACTTCGTCACCGACGCCACCGACTGCGACGACGTGCTCGACACGGTCTTTCCGGGCGCCGACGAGCACTGCGACGGCGTGGACGAAGACTGCGACGGGCTGGCGGACGACGACGACCCCGACACCCTGGACCGCACCACCTGGTACGCCGACGCCGACGCCGACGGCTACGGCGACGACGCCACCGCCGCCGAGGCCTGCCTCGTGCCCGCGGGCGGTGTGCTGTCCGGCGGCGACTGCGACGACGCTGATCCGGCCGTGAACCCGGCCGCCATCGAGATCTGCGACGGCCTGGACCAGGACTGCGACGGCCTGCTCGACGAGGACGACCCCGACATCAGCGACGCCTCCACCTTCTACCCCGACACCGACGCTGACGGCTTCGGCGACGCCGCCAGCCCGATCCTGGCCTGCACCCAGCCCTCCGGCACGCTGGAGGACGGCAGCGACTGCGACGACGCGGATCCCGCCGTCAACCCCGAGGCCGAGGAGCACTGCGACGGGGTGGACGAGGACTGCGACGGCGAGACGGACGAGGACCCGCTGGACGGCGACGTCTCCTTCCCCGATCTGGACGGCGACGGCTACGGCGATCCCGCCGAGGTCGTCTACGGCTGCACGCCACCCTCCGGCTACATCGCCGACGGGGGTGACTGCGACGACGCCGATCCGACCGTCCACCCGGCAGCCTTCGAGCCCTGCTCGGGCCCCGACATGGACTGCGACGGTATCGAGCCCGACCTCTGCGGCTCCTGCGCCGCCGCCCTGGACGACGGGTACACCACCGACGGTCTGTACGAGGTGGACATCGGCGGGCTGGGCGGCAGCGAGGAGGTCTGGTGCGACATGACCACCGACGGCGGCGGCTGGACCCTGGTGCAGCGCACCCTGTGGGGCTGGGCCGAGTCCCATGTCCTCTGGACCACCTACAAGGAGTGGACCGACGATCAGCAGGGCGACGCCGACGAGGGCTCCGCCTACCGCCTGCCGGGCCTGATGTGGCCCGACCTGAACGTGGACGGCGACGTCCTGGCCGTGATGGTGGCCCGCGACGGCGGCGATGGCTCGGACTGCGCGCCCCTGCGGTACAAGGGCACCGGCGCGACCCTGACCGTCGACACCTCCTTGACCACCATCAGCGGCCTGGCGGCCTCGGTCTCCCTCACCAACAGCACCACGCTGAGCGCCACGGACCTGGGCTCCGCCACCTCCTGCGTCCTGGTCCCCAACTACGGCGTCCCCTGGTTCTACGGCGGCTGCTGCTCCACCTGCCCCACGTTCAAGGGCACCGCCTGGACCGACGAGCCCCACCCCATGGCCAACTACCTGGACGTCACCGCCGATCTGGACGGCCTGACCGTGGCGGACACCTGCCCGTCGGGCGCCGCGATCCACAGCTACTTCGGGATCGGCACCTACGAGGGGGTGAACGTGATGGAATTCTACCTGCGCTGATCACCGATCCAGCGACAGGTACACCACGCGGTCCCCGCGCTGGGTGAGGCAGAAGCCCAGGCCCTCGGGGTAGGTCATCCAGTAGGCCGGGATGGGGGCCCCGTCGGCCGGCTCGAACCTGGTGGGGGGCCCGTAGGTGGCCAGGATCTCCGCCCGGTCGGACTGCACCCCGACCCCCGCCGGGGTGGTGCCCGGGAAGGGCTGGTAGTCGCGACTCTCCCAGCCGCCGTGCAGGCCGCTGTAGCAGAAGAAGGAGACGGCGTGCCCGTCGAGCAGGCGCACGGAGAGGCCCAGCCAGGGGTAGGTCCAGTAGACCTCGCCGCCGTCGAAGCGGTCCTCGGCACTCGGCTCGCCGAGCCGGCGGCGGACCTGCCCGGCGCGCATGCCGAGATCCACGTTGCCCACCCCCTCGCCCGGCTGGATCCCCACGGTGCGCTGGCCCGCGGCGGCCTGGACCCAGGGCTTGTGGAGGCAGGCGGTGAGCAGGAGCAGGGCGGCGAGCCAGGGGCGCATGAGGGACCTCGGGGAGCGTTCGGGGGTGCAGACCCACGGGCGAGGCGGCGGTTCCGTCAGCGGGCCGACAGCTCCAGCTCCACCAGCCGGATCTCGCCCTCCCAGTCGGCCGGGGAGCGGAAGTACGTGAGGTAGATGAAGCGGCCATCCCCCCGATCCAGCTCGGGGTGGGCCATGGCCCCGTAGGCCGCGGCGCCGTCCCAGGAGGGCTCGGCCACGAACACCGCCTCGTCGCGCGACCAGGGGCCGGTGAGCGCGGGGGCGCTGCGCAGGTACACGCGGTCGTCCATGGGGCGGTTGTAGAGGGCGATGTAGAGGTCGAACGCCGCGAGGTGCTGCACCGAGAGCATGGTGTGGGCGTCGAACAGCGCCTCCGCGGCGCCCACCTCGGCGCTCCAGCCCCCGCCGTCCCAGAAGGCCCAGGCGCCGCGATCCAGGGCGTCGGACAGCGGCACCCGGCCCAGCACACAGGGCTTGGCGTAGCCGCCCTCGCAGGCGAAGGCGTAGAGGTCGTCCCCCTCCACCAGGGCGGCCGCGCCGAGCTCGGGCTCGCCCGCCTGGAAGAGCAGGGTGGGGTGCTCCGCGCCCGGGCTGACCTCGGGGCGCTCGGGGGCCAGATCCAGCCCGCCCCAGGTGGCGATACCCCCGCCCGCCGCCGAGAAGTTCCACTCGCCGGGCTCCGCGTAGATCAGGTGGTAGAAGACCAGCGCCCGCTCGCGGGGCTCGTCGGCCACCAGCGCCGCCGGCCACAGGGCCCAGCGCGCACCGCAGGGCTCCTCGGCGCAGTCATCGCCCTCGTGGGCCGCGTTGAACGCCGCTTCTTCGTCGGTGCGCGGCAGAAACTCCACCGGGACGCCCCGGCCGTCGGCCCAGTCCGTGAAGTCGGTCAGGCCGTCGGAGGCGTCCAGATCCGCGGTCCAGGAGGCGGTGTTGTTGCACCAGGTGGCGCCGTCCTCGTTCTCCACGGACAGGATCGTGTCACCGTAGAGCCAGACGTCCTGGCCGAAGGCCGGGCCCGCGTAGCCTCCGTCGCGCCCCGTGATCCAGGCGGACTGCTCCAGGGAGCCGAGCTCCCGGGCGTCCACCACCTGGACCCCGGGGGCGTGGCAGGCGAGCAGGAGCGCGAGGGGGGTGAGCATGGGCACCGGATAACCGCCGGTGGAGTGGCCGGCGGCCAGGTGGCACCCGCCCGCGAAGGGCCGTCCGCCGGAGCGGCCCCCCGGGTCGTCGGTTCTGGGCTGGGCGCTTGCCTCGGCGCCCCCCCGCAAGTATTTTTGCCCTTCCCCCTGGAGATGAAGCCTTTGCCCCTCGGCCCGCAGCGCGATGGCCGGAACCTGGCCGTGCTCGCCGCACTGGGCTGGGTGCTCGCGGTGGTGTTCTCGTTGCTCGGCTGGCAGCTCGCCGGCCGCTGCGTGGGCTCGACCTATGGCGCCGACTACGTGCCCTTCGAGCTGCTCGGTGGCGCGCTGGGGGCGCTGGTGCTGGGCCTGGCCGCGCTGTGGCTGCGCGGGCGGGAGGTCCGCGATGCCGCCACCCTCGCGCCGCTCGCGGTGGTGGTGGCCGCCTGCCTGCAGGTGGTGTTCCTGGTCTCGGAGTACAGCCAGGCCTCCTGGGACTGGCGCTGCTACGTGCAGGCCGCCTGGGCCGTGGGGGCCGGCGCCGAGCCGTACCAGGACTGCTACCTCTACCCGCCCCTGCTGGCCGAGCTCCTGGCCCTGGCGCACCGCCCCTGGGCGGCATTCCTGGAGGCCTTCCCGCTCCCGGGTGTGAAGGCCTGGGGGCTCGTGTACTTCACCTGGCGCGCGCTGCAGGTGCCCCTGGTGGCCGGGGTCGCCCTGCTGCTGCTGCGCCTCGGGCGCCGCTGGGGGCTCGGGCCCCTGGAGGCTCCGGCCGTGGTGGCGGCCCTGCTGCTCGTGGACAGCCCGCTGATCCGCACCCTGCGCCACGACCAACCCAACCTGGCCGTGCTGCTGCTGGTGCTCGTGGCCATGGAGGCGGTGGTGCGTCGGCCGGCCCTGGCGGGCCTGGCCCTGGCCCTGGCCGGCCACCTCAAGGCCCTGCCCCTGGCGCTGGCCCTGCCCTGGGCCCTGGCGCGGCGTGGCCGAGCCCTGGCCTGGACCGCGGGCTTTGGCGCCCTGCTGATCCTGCCGGTGACGCTCTTCGGGCGGCACCTGCCCTGGCTGTGGGAGTGGGTGGCGGTGGGGCGCAGCGTGGCCTGGGGTGAGCACTTCCGCGACAACGGGGTGTTCGCCGTGGCCATCAACCTGCTGCGCGTCCCCCTGGGGGAGGCCGCCCCCGATGTGGCGGCCCTGCGCCTCGTGGGCAGCGTCGCGGCCCTGGTGGTGGGGGCCCTGCTGCTGTGGCGCCTCTGGTGCCGCCAGCGGGAGCCGGCGCCGGAGGACGAGCGCCTCACCGACGGCATGTGCGACGCCATCGCGCTGACCCTGCTGGCCACCCCCGTGGTCTGGGAGCACCACTACCTGCTGGCCGTGCCCCTGCTGCTGAGGGCCTGGGCTCGGCACCCGGGCCGGCGTGCCCAGGTGCTGGCGGCGGCCGCGCTGATGCTGGCCCTGCCCACCTTCGACCTGTTCCTGCTGAGCTGGCACCGCCTGGCGGGGCTGGTGTTGCTGCTGTGGACCACCCGCCCCGCGCGCGCCCCGGAGCCGACGGCATGAGCGCACGGCGCGGCCTCGCCCCGCTGTGGATCGGGGTGCCGGTGCTGATCTCCCTCGCGCTGTACGCGCCGCTCATCCCCTCGGCGGGCTGGGCCCTGGACGACGTGGTGGCCCTGGCCACCCACGCCCACCACGGCGACTGGCGCGGGGAGTTCGCCCACGCCACCTACGCCTGGGCCGGCCGGGGCGAGGGCCACATCTGGCGTCCCATCCCCGCCGCCCTGCAGCAGCTCGCCGCCCTCGCCGCCGGGCGCGCCTCGCCCGTGTTTCGCGGCCTGAACCTGGCCGTCCACCTGCTGAACGTGCTGCTGGTCGCCGGCCTGGCGCGGCGCATCGGGGCGGCCTGGGGTGGCGCCGCGCTGCTGGCGACGTTGCTGGCCGTGCACCCGGGCAGCCCCGAGGTGGTCTGCTGGAGCTCGGATCTCTACGACCTCTGCCTCACCAGCGCGCTGCTGGGCGCCACCTGGATCGCGCTCTCTCCGCGGGGGCCGTGGGCCCGGGGCCTGGGGCTGGGCGCGATGCTGCTGGTGGCCCTGCTCTGCAAGGAGACCGCCCTGGCCTTCGTACCCCTGGCCGTGGCGCTGCCCGCTCTGCTGGACCCGCCCGCCCCCGCACATGTCCGGGGCTGGGCCGGGCGTGTGCTCCCGGGCCTCGTCGCCGGCGCGCTCGGGGCGGGGATCTACCTCGGGCTGCACGCCCGGGTGAGCGGCGAGGGCTACGGGGCCGCGCTCGGCGCCGCCTCCCACGGCGAGCAGCTCGCGGCCTGGCTCGGCCAGGTGGGGCGGCTGGTCTACGTGCCCGCCCAGGCCCCCAGCGCCCACCTCTTCGACCCCGGCGACCATCTCGCCAGCGCCGTCGGGGTCCTGACCCTGGGGTCCTTCGGCCTGGGCGCCTGGCTGCTGCGGGGCCGCCCCCGGGCTGCGCGCTGCATCCTGGCCGCTGGTCTGGCCTGGGCGGTCCTGCTGGCCCCTGCCGGGGCCGGCATCCCGCTCACCCGCGTCGATCCCCTCCGCTACGCCTACCCAGCCCTGGCGCTCTGCCTGGCCCTGCTGGCGGGCGCGCTGCCCGCGGAGGTGCGCCGGCGGCGGATCTGGGCCGGGATCGGCGCCGTCCTCGCCCTGGTCTTCGGCATGCGCGCCCAGGGGCGCGCCGCGGCCTGGCAGGACGATGTCTCCCTGTTCACCGCAGAGCTGGTCCGCGAGCCCGACAACCCCTACGCCCGGGGCTGCCTCGGCCACGCCCTGCTGGGGCGCGGCGACGTGGACGAGGGCCTCGATCTGTGGTCCTGGGCCGTGGCCCACATCCCTCCCGGCGTGCGGGTCTTCGACCTGCCCACCGAGCGCTTCAACCTGGCCCAGGCCGCCTTCCTGAACGCCCGCCCGGCCCTGGCCCTGGCCCAGGTCGAGGCCCTGCACGCCGAGGCACAGGCCGCCGGCCGCTCCGCTCCCGGCCTCTCCTGGTGCCTGCGCGCCGACGCCCTGGACGCGCTCGGGCGGCACGAGGAGGCGAGCGAGGTCGAGGGCCTCTGCTTCCCCTGATCGCCTTCTGTCCGTGGCGCATCGGGATCGGATACGCCCACCTTCCCCGGGAGTCCGCCCTGACCTCCTTCCTCGCCCTGGCCTGCTGGCTGCTGGCGGCGGGCTGCGGCCCGAACCCGCCCGCCCAGGCGCCCGCCGAGCCCTCCACCGGGCAGGACGCGGCGGCGCCCGCGCCGGTGCGCGATGCGGACACGGATCCGGCCTTCGCCACCGAGGCCCCGCTGGTCCGCGGCCCGCGACCCGTGGCCACCGGGGGGCGGGCGGTGGACGTGCTGGCCTGGGCCGGGGGCTGGCTGGTGGGTGCCGACGCCCGCGGGCTGGAGTCGGTGCTGCTGCTCTGGGAGGATCCGGAGAAGGCCCCCCGGGAGCTGGCGCGCGTCCCGGGCCGGGTGCAGGGCCTGCTGCCCACCCCTGACGGCCAAAGCGTGGCGGTGGAGGCCGCCTACCCGCGCGATCCCGAGGTCTGGGACTCGGAGGATCCGGCCTCCGTGGTGCTGCTCGAGATCGCCACCGGGCGGGTGCGCAGCCTGCTGGGCGCCACCGAGCCCCTCTCGCTGGAGCGCGCCTGTTGGTCGCCCGATGGTGCCCGGCTGGCCGTGCCGGCCCTGGAGCGCGGTCAGGCGCCCCCCTTCGTGCGCTACACCCGCGTGGTGGACGCCACCACCGGTCACGCCCAGGCCCTGCGCGAGCCTGGCAACGAGCTGCGTCCCCTGCGCTGGGACGCCGACGGGCTGCTGCTGGTGGGAGGAGGAGCGCCTCCGCGCTACCTGCGCTGGGCGGGGACCGGGGCCGCGCTCGAAAAGGCAGCGACACCGGCCTGGACCTCGCCCGACGGCGCCTGGGAGGTGCGCCCCCACGCGGGGGGCCTGCTGGTGCGGCGCCGCGCCCTGGAGCGCCTGTTCCAGCCCGCCTTCCCCGGGGACCAGGAGGCCCTCGCCGGCTGGGGCACCACCAGGCCGCCAGCCTGGGCCGGGCCGCACCGGCTGGCGCTGCAGATCGGGGGCGAGGTGCTGGCGCTGGATCTGGCCACCCTGCGCTGGCGGCCTCTGTCCGAGGTTTCCACCGGCCTGCCGAAGGCGGATGGCGGGGGACACCGCCTGGTGCTGGCCGCGGGCGCCACGCCCTGGTGGGGGTGGTCGCCGTGAGGGGAGGATGGGCCACCGGCCGCCGGCTCCGGGCTCCGTGCTCGGCCTGCCGGGTTCGGCCGCCCCCCGACTGCACCCCACCGCGGGACCTATCCCCCCGGATCTTGATGGGTGGCGCGCCCCATGCCCCCCGGGATCGACGCGAAACGTCAGGTTCGGTGGGCATATCTGCCCCGGTTGTCAGGATCGGGGGGCATCGGTGCCCCCTGGCGTCGACATCGAGGGGCATGGGTTCGAGGAAGCGTCAGGATCGGGGGGCATACCGCTCGGGGGGGGCGCGGCCCGTGGGAGCCGCCGCCCGCCCGGCGTCTTCGACTCTCAGCGCGAGGCCCTGTGCCGCGACGAGGGCCGAGGCCGAGAGGTGGACCCATGCCTGACCCCGTAGCCCGCAGCCCGTTCGTTGCAGGCCGCGCTGGCGGGAGCCCGCGCGCTCCCTGGCTCCTCCCCCTCGCGCTGGCTGGGTTGGTGCTCGCCGGCGGGCTGGCCTTCGAAGCGGCGCGCCTGCCCGGGGGGTTTTCCAGCGCCTGGGCCGCCGTGCCCCTGGACGACGCCTGGATCCACTACGTCTACGCCGACTCCCTCGCCCAGCACCTGCGCCTCGACTACAACCCGGGCCAGGCCGAGGCGGGCTTCACCTCGCTGCTGTGGGTCGCGGCCCTGGCCCTGCCCATGCGCCTGGGCGTGGGTCCGGTGCTCGCCTCCAAGCTGCTGGGGCTCCTGTCGCTGTGGGGCGTGGCCTGGGTCGTGGCCCGCTGGCTGCGCCCACTGGCGGGTCCGGCCATCGCCATCGCGGCCGCCCTGCTGGTGGTCCTCGAGCCCCTGTTCGGCTTCGCCGCCGTCTCCGGGATGGAGGTGGTCCCCTGCGCCCTGGCCCTGGTGGCGGCCGCCGCCGCGTACACCGCCGGTCGCTGGCGGCTGGCGGGGCTGCTGCTGGCCGCCGTGGTGGGCCTGCGGCCCGACGGGTTCCTGCTCGTCGCCGGTGTCTGGGCGCTGGCATCTTCCGAGCGCCTCCTGCCGCGGGCCTTCCCGGGTCCGGGCCCGCGTGGCCGCGATCTCGCCTGGTTGATCCTGCCCACCCTGGCGCTCGCCGCCCTCTGGGCTGGCTACTGCCTGCTGGCCACGGGCCAGCCCCTGCCCCACGCCTACTACCTGCGCACCCGCGGCCTCTCGGAGTCGCTGGCGCCAGGCCGCCTGGTCATGCTCTGGCAGATGACCACCGATGCGGTGCCCACCCTGGACGCCCCCTGGAAGCTGGCCTGGTTGGCGCTGGGCGCGGGCTGGGCCCTGCGGAAGCTCGGCGGCCGTGGCCTGCTGATCGTCGCCTTCCCAATGGTCTTCGCCGTGGTGCTGGGCCTCGGCGTGATCGACATTCTCAACGGGACCTTCACCGGCAACCGCTACCTGCTGCCCATCCTGCCCTTCCTGTTGGGCCTGCAGGCCCTGGGCGCGGCCGCCGTCGTCGCTGGGGTCAAGGCGCTGCTGCCCGCCGGCTCCTCCCTCGCGCGCCGGCTCCCGCTGCTCCTCGGCCCCGCGCTGCTGCTCCCCCTGTTGTTGCCTCCGGGCGACCTGCCCGCCCGCTGGGCCGCGGCGCGGCGCGACTTCGCCCAGAGCTGCAAGAACATCGAGGACATGCAGGCGGCCATCGGGCGCTGGGTGGCCGAGAACACCGCGCCCGACGCGGTCATCGCCACCCACGACGCCGGCGCCGTGCGTTACCTCGGCGAGCGCGAGACCCTCGACGTGGTGGGCCTCAACACCACGGATCGGGTCTTCTCGGACCCAGCCATCCTGGCGCGGGAGGCCGACTGGCTGGTGACCTTCGCGGGCCGCACCCGGCACCTGGCGCGGGCCTTCGCCGACCGCGAGGCCTTCCGCGTGGTGCTGCCCGACAACCTGGTCTGCGCGGAGGACACCATGGTGGTCTACCGCCTGCGCGCGGCGCCCGCCGACCTCGGGAAGCTGCCCGAGCACGCCATCGCTGCGGGTGGCGCCGCGCCGGAGTAGAGTGCGCGGCATGCGCTGCCTCCCGATCATCGCCCTGGTGGCCCTCCCGGCCTGCCGCGAGACCTTCCCGACCTACAAGGAACCGTTCGAGGCCAGGAACCTCCTGATGATCTCGGTGGACACCTACCGCCGGGACTACATGACCCGCTACGGCAGCGCCCGCGGCCTGACCCCCTTCATGGACGAGCTGGCCGAGCGCAGCCTGGTGCTGGACGACCACGTCTCCTGCTCCGACTGGACCCTGCCCAGCGTGCTGTGCGTCGGCGCGGGCCGCTACGAGCCGGCCTACGGCTTCGTCTCGCGGCTGCAGCCCACCTACCGGGAGGTGGTCCCGGAGCACACCACCCTGGCGGGGTGGCTCGGCGAGCAGGGTTTCTACTCCATCCTGATGAGCTCCAACTCCTGGCTGGAGGGCGACTGGAACCACGACGGCGGCTACGACTACGCCGAGCACGCCGGCACCGACGACGGCCGGCGCATCTGGGAGTTGGGCCGCAACAAGCTGTTCGAGGCTCAGGACGAAGGGCTGGCGGGCGAGGACCGCTGGTTTCTCCACATCCACCTCAAGGAGCCCCACAGCCCCTACAACCCTCCCGCGGAGTACCTGGAGGGCCTCGATGACTTGCCCCCCATCGACTACGACCTGACCACCCAGGACGGTCACGACGCGGCCCGTTTCAGCCTGCAGAGCATGGACGAGGCGGAGCGCGAGGCGGTCCTGGCCCACCTGCTGCTGCGCTACGACGGGGAGATGGCCTACGAGGACGACATCCTCAAGGACATCTGGAACGACGCCAACGCCCGCGGCCTGCTGAAGAACACCGTGGTCTCCATCTGGACCGACCACGGCGAGCAGGAGTACGAGCGCGAGAACTGGGGCCACGCCTTCCAGCTCTACCAGGAGGAGGCCGGCGCCGTGGCCCTCTTCTGGCACCCCGACATCGAGCCGGAGGCCTGGACCGGCCCCACCGACCACATCGACATCGCCCCCACCCTCCTGCAGATGTTCGACCTGTCCGTCCCGGACGAGGTGGAGGGCCAGCCCCTCGGCCAGGCGCCCGAAGACCGCACCCTCTTCGCCATCACCGTCGCCCGCCTCGGCCCCCTGCTGCAGGCCACCCGCGCGGGGATGCGCATGCAGTACGACTACAACAGCGGCACCCTGGAGGTCTACGACCTGCCTGGCGATCCGGGCGAGGAGCACGATCTCTACGACCCCTTCGACCCCGAGCAGACCACGCTGTGGGAGGAGCTGTCGGCCTGGGCCGACCAGATCGAGCCGCTGATGCAGGAGTACCCGCGGGTGGAGCCGGAGAGGTGAGGGGGGGCGTCAGCGCGGCCCCTGCAGGAGCGCCCCACCGAAGAGCCCGATGACGAGGAGCGCGTGCAGCAGGAGGGGCAGGAGCAGGGAGCCGCTGCGATAGCGGGCGATGCCGAGCAGCAGGCTCTCGCAGGTGGCCAGCACCCAGTACACGGGCCCGGAGGCGAAGAAGAGGCAGTGGGGCCCCACCGCCAGGAGGGTGGTGACCACCAGGCCAGGGATCGCCGTGCGCCGCCCGGCCGTCAGCCCGTGGTAGACGAACCCGCGGACGAGCAGCTCGATGGCCGCCGGGATCCCGAACAGGCGCATGGTCGCCACCAGGAGGAAGATCCACCAGGGCCCACGGGGTGAATCCGAGAAGAAGAGACCCGGATAGTGGCCCAGGGTGGGCGCGAGCACCTGGATGGCCGCGATCCAGAGCAGGGTGACCGCCACGTAGACGGTGGTGGCCTGGCCCGACGGCAGGCGCAGGGCCAGGTACTCCCGGAACGGCACGCGGGTGACCCACACCAGGAGCGTGACTCCGGCCACCACTGCCGCGATCCAGGCGCTGGTGGTGGAGAGGTCGAAGTACAGGCTGTCCCACAGGGCGGGGGTGGGAGACCCGGGCTGCGCGCGCCACACCGGCCCGAAGAAGGCGACGAGGGCGGCCACCCACACGAAGATCGCGGCGACGTGGACGGAGAACCCCCACAGCAGGGTGCCGAAGATGCCCCAGGGCTTGGGCGCGGGGGGCGGGAGTAGCGGCGGATTGTCCATGCGTGGCCCTCGGTTGGGGAGGTATCCAGCATTCTGCGCCGGGTCACCCCCGGGCCGAAGCTCCCTTCCAGAGTGACCCCACGCCTGCTCGACTCCACTGCAGAGCCTGGTACTCGCCGAGGCTGGCGATCAGGCCTCCCGGCCGATCTCCCCGAGGATCCCGGCCGCCACTGCCGCATACTCCGGATCGACCGCGAGGGCCTCGATCACTCCCTGGTAGCTGGTCACCACCTCGGCCACGGATCGGATCGGGATGCCGTGCCGGGCGAGCAGCAGACGATCCCAGCGGGAGATCCAGCGCCCCCCGTGCGATCCGCGCGGCGCGGGCCTGCGGTCGGCGCGCAGGCACAGGAGGACCCAGTCCAGGATGGCGTCCCTCCGGCGCTCGTCCAGCGCCTCCAGCCCCTGGGCCAGGACGTGCTCCACCGCGTATGCGGTGGCCACGTAGACCGTGCCCTGGTGCCAGAAGCGGTCCAGCAGGAGGCCGTGCCACAGCTCGTCCCAGTCCGCCTCGCGCAGCGCGTCGAGGCCCTCCAGCGCCTCCGGCGCGGCGCCGACGCCGTTGCCCGTGTGCGCCAGGACCGCCCAGCGGGAGGCGGGAGTGAGCAGGCAACGCAGCTTGCTGGAGAAGCCCAGCGCTGGGCGGATCACGGCTCGCTCTCCAGCGGCCCGACCGCGAACCGCGCGAACGGCAGCCGGCGCACGGTGCGGGCGCCGAGGCGCTCCTGGTGCTCCAGCGCCCGTGTCACCGCCGCGCCCCCGGGCGCTTGTCCTCCAGAGCCTCCTGCAGCTCGTGGATGAAGTACCACTGGGGGTGCCAGGACACGAGGCGGCGCTCCAGCGAGCGGTAGAAGCCGTCGATGAGGCCGGGTGTGTTCAGGCTGTGGGTGTCCACCTCGTAGCGGAAGGTCTCCTCCGAGGTGCGGATCAAGAACGGGGTGGCCACCAGCACCCGCTCGTCGCGGAAGTGGCGCAGGATGAGGTCCATGCCCGAGCCGCCGTAGACCGTGCGGCCCAGCAAGGTGTGGGGCCCCGAAAACGCGTTGTTCTCGTCGAAGACGTTGGACAGGACCCGCCCGGTCATCAGGATCTGCAGCATGGCGCCTGGCACGTCGGCCTGGGGGTCCGAGACGTCCAGGAAGGTGGTGCGGCCGGTGCCGTAGCGCTCGGCGAAGCGGGCGTCGTTGGCGCGCAGCGCCTCGCCCACCGGGCCGGGGAACCTGCCCACCGCGTTCAGATCCCAGCCGCGGGCGGCCAGCACCAGCGCCTGCAGGTAGGTCGCCCCGAAGTGGCAGCCTGCCAGGAAGACGGCCTTGCCCGCCGCGCGGGCCTCCTCCAGGGGCTCCAGCGCGCCTGGGGCGATCTCCACCCGGTTCTTCACGATCCAGACCGCCTCGTAGCCCTTGGTGAGGATGAAGAGCTTCTCGTAGTAGTGGACCGCGATCTCGCGCAGGACCTCGTCCAGCGCCGCGCCCGATGCCGGCAGGCCCATGTGGCTCAGGTTGGCGGCCACCTCGGCGACCTCGTCGGGGTGCGCCTCGTAGTAGCGCAGCCCCGCCTCCACGATCCGTGGCCGCCCCCGGGCCCAGGAGGTGGTGCGCACGAGGTCCAGGTTCACGGGATTGAGCAGATGGCTTCCGATACCCATGGTCGCTCCATCGAACGCAGGCACCTATCTCGTTCCCCCTCCCTTCCCCTTCCCCTTCCCCTTCCCCTTCCCCTTCCCCTTCCCCTTCCCCGTCCTGGCCCCGCCCCCCCTCCCCGGATACCCGCAGCCTCCCCCTCCGTGTGCGGCCCGAGGTCCCCATGCCCCTCTCTGACGCCCTCGATGCCGAGCTCGACGCCCACCTGGAGCGGGCGCGCCAGGCCCACGCCGTGGGCGAGCCCGACCCGGGTCCCCCCGGGACCGTGCGCGCCGAGGCCGACGGCCGTACGGTCGAGGCCGAGGTCCAGGACTGCGAGCGCATCGGCGCCACCGTGGGGCGGGTGCGCGTGCGACAGGCCGAGCCCGGCGACGTGGCTCACCAGGCCAAGGCCCTGGCCGGTGGGATGCGCGGCCTGGGCGAGCGGCTGGTCCCGGTGGAGGTCGAGCCCGAGCTCGGCGGGGCCGTGCTGCGAACCGATCCCGAAGACATGGTGGACGGCCGCTTCTGGGAAGCCCAGGTGAGCGACGGGGGGCGCGAGGCGGGGATCGAGCGGTGGAAGGTCGGCGCGGACGGGCAACGCGAGGCAGAGCCCACCACCGTCACCCGCGAGAGCCTGAGGCGCTTGGTGGACGGGCTGGCGGAGGGGTTGGCCGCGGGGGGCGAGTAGTAGCCGGAGCAGCCTCCAGGCCCATTGTTTCTTGATAGTCCTCGAAACGGAGGCATCATGCAGGACCCCCCGCCCCACGACAGCCTGGTGGAGATGTTCGAGAACTCTGTGGCGCGCTTCGGCGCTCGCCCCCTGTTCGGGACACGCCTGGACGGCGACAGCCCCTACCGCTTCTCGACCTACTCCGAGGTCGGCGCGCGGGTGGACCGCGCTCGGGCCGGGCTGGCCGGGCTCGGGATCGGCGCCGGTGATGCGGTGGGGATCATCTCCAACAACCGCGAGGCCTGGGCAGTGGTGGCCTTCGCGGCCTACGGGAGGCGGGCGCGGGTGGTGCCCATGTACCTGGCGGAGCGGGAGGAGATTTGGCGCTACATTCTCCAGGACGCCAGTATCAAAGTGCTGTTCGTGGCCGGCGAGGGGCTGGCCGCGCGGCTCGCGGGCTGGGTGGAGAGCTTCCCGGCGCTGGTGCGCGTGCTCTGCCTCGACGGCGACGGGCCCGACAGCCTGGCTGCCCTGGAGCGCGCCGGCGCGGCCGCCTCCGTGGCCTCCGAGCGCCCAGGTCCCGACGACATCGCGCAGCTCATCTACACCTCGGGCACGACGGCCGAGCCCAAGGGGGTGCTGCTCTCGCACCGGAACCTCTGCACCAACGCCTGGGCCGGCTATCGTCGCTTCCCCGAGCTGAACGAGCGGGGGTTGTCGCTCTCCATCCTGCCCTGGGCCCACTCCTACGGGCAGACTGGCGAGCTGAACTGCTTCCTGCAGTTCGGCGGGGCCCTGGCCATGATGCGATCGGTCAGCACCATCCCTGAAGACATGGCCGCCGCACGGCCCACCTATTTGTTGGCCGTGCCCCGCATCCTCAACCGCATCCACGACGGGGTGCGCGCGCAGCTTGACGATCGCGGTGGCATCGCCCGAGCCCTGTTTCTCGATGGTCTGGAGGCCGCGCGACGGCGACGCCACGCGCGAGAGGCTGGCCGCACCGATCCCTGGGCCAGCCTGCGCTACCACCTGGCCGACGCCATCGCGTTCCGCGCCGTGCGCAAGAAGCTCGGCGGGCGGCTGGTGGGGGTGCTGTCGGGCAGCGCCACCCTCAACCCCGAAGTGTGCTGGTTCTTCCACGACATCGGCGTTCCTGTGTTCGACTGCTACGGCCTGACCGAGACTTCTCCGGCCGTCACCATGAACAGCACGCTCGGCTTCAGGCCCGGTTCGGTGGGTCGCCCCATCGACGGGGTGCGGGTCCTGATCGACCCCGTGGAAGGCGGCGCGGGCGAGGACGGCGAGATCGTGGTCCATGGGCCCAACGTCATGCGCGGATACCACGCCAAGCCAGCGGCCACCGCCGCGGTGATGACGGCCGACGGCGGCTTCCGCACCGGCGACCGTGGCCGCCTCGACGCCGACGGCTACCTCTACGTCACGGGGCGCATCAAGGAGCAGTTCAAGCTGGAGAACGGCAAATACGTCTTCCCCGCGGCCCTGGAGGAGGACATCCGCCGCAGCGCTGGGGTCGCCAACGCCGTGGTGTTCGGGGCCGGCCGGCCCTTCAACGTCTGTCTGCTGGTGCCTGACCTGCCCGCCCTGGAGCGCTGGGCCCAGGCGCGGCGCCTGGAGGGCCGCGGCGCGGCGTTGCTGGAGCGCGCACCCGTGCTGACCGCCCTGGCCGCCGAGATCGAAGCCACCCTGCGCCAGAAGTACGGCAGCTACGAGATCCCCCGGCGTTGGGCCTGGCTGGACGCGGATCTCTCTGTCGAGGATGGCACCCTCACCCAGACCATGAAGCTCAAGCGCCGCGTGCTCCAGGAGCGCTACGCCGAGAAGGTCGAGGCGCTGTACCGGTAGGAATCCCTGCCCGCCGTCAGGCGGACAGGGGCTCTGTGGAGCCGAGGGAAGCTAGAGGCAAGCCGCCATCGCGGCCCCATCGCAGATCGGCATCGACATCCCGGTGCAAGCCTGGAACTCCTCGTCGATGTAGCCGGTGCCCCACTCGGACATGCACCAGGACTCGCAGGAGGCCGTGTCTGTGCCCCAGGTATAGGTGCCGTCGAGCAGGCCACAGCCGTCCAGGCCAGTGCAGAAGTCGGCGCAGGCGATGGGCGGCATGGTGAAGCCGGTGTCGTCCGGGAGCACTCCGGTGTCTACGTCGGCATCGCTGTCGGCGTCCGCGTCCGCGTCCGCGTCGGCGTCGGCATCGCTGTCCGCGTCGGCGTCGGAATCGCTGTCTGCGTCGGCGTCCGCGTCGCTGTCGGCGTCGGCGTCCGCGTCGCTGTCGGCGT
>JBDRKM010000080.1:0-4329 GCA_043814015.1 Pseudomonadota bacterium | reverse complement strand
GGCCCGTCCGCGGCATCTTCCCGATGGTCAAGGAGGCCATCAAGCACGGAGCCGTGCGGATCGTCGTCCCGTGGGCCAACGCGCTGGAGGCCCTGGTAGCCGCCGACGGCGAGGTGCAAGTCTGCGCAGTCGGGCATCTGGCCGACGCCGTGCGCGGGCTCAACACACACGACTGGCCCGACGTGCGGCTGCCGCCGTTCGTCCCGACGGTCGACGACGTCGACATGGCCGACGTGAAGGGGCACGCGGACGTGAAGTACGCCCTGACCGTCGCCGCGGCGGGCGGACACTCGCTCCTGCTCGTCGGCTCGCCGGGCACCGGGCGGACGATGCTGGCCAGGCGGCTCGCGTCCATCATGCCGCCGCTGTCGGCGATGGAGCAGGTGGAGGTGGCGGTCGTCCAGAGCGCCGCGGGGCTGCTGCGCGAGGACTGCCCGCTGTCGGTGCACCGCCCGTTCCGGGCCCCGCACCACACGTGCAGTGACGTGGCGCTCGTGGGGGGCGGCCCGATGCTGCGCCCCGGCGAGGTCACTCTGGCCCACAACGGCGTGCTCTTCCTGGACGACCTGCCCGAGTACCGCCGCCAGACCATCAACTCCCTTCAGGAGCCGATGCGCGCCGGGGTCGTGACGTTGGCCCGGGCTGGTGAGACGGTCACGATGCCGGCCAGGTTCCAGCTCGTAGCCGCCGCCGCGCCGTGCCCGTGCGGCTACCGCGGACATCCGTGGCGGAAGTGCGAGTGCACCGAGGCGGCGGTCAAGGCCTACCGGCGCCGCATCGCGCTCCCGTTCGATCTGGTCGTGGAGGTTCTCCCGGCGGACGCCGACGGTCCTGCCGGCCCCTCGTCGGCTGAGCTGCGTCAGACGGTCGTGGAGGCGCGTGAGCGCTTGAGCCGTGGGGCGCCTCAGCTCCTCAATGTAGCTCATGAGTGCATGGAGCACTACGACATGAGGCAGTACCCCGGGGCGGTTGGCGTCGCCCGGACGGTCGCGTGCGTGAACGGCACGCGGCTGGTCAACGACGACCATATCCACAAGGCCCTGGAACTGCAGGGCCGGGGGGTGTGGCCCGAGTAGAGAGTCGACGCTCACGGCGGGCTCACGACCGGACGCCTTCGGGTACCCGGTCGAGGGCTCGACGGGAGAATCAACTCCCACCGGAGAGAGGAGAGTCGCGTGGAGACGAAGCTACGGCCGGAGACGGCCAACGAGTGGGCCGCACGCCTCGGCGGCGTGCCGGTCTACAACACCCTCGTGCTCATCGGCGCCGAGGGTGTAGCGGAGCTGGGCGAGCAGCCCTGGCTCCGCGAGGCGAGCGCAGAAGAGCTGGCACAGGCCCGGCGGATCCGGGACGGCGTGGACATGGAGAAGCCCACGTCGCTCGACGAGCGCTTCGATGCGCTGTTCCTGGATCACAACGGGCGGCCCTACTGGGCCATGATGATCACCCCCGAGGCCCCGGCGGGGCTGTGGCGTACCGCGAGCAGCACGCTGCGATGCGTGCACCTGGAGGTGAGCCGAAGCGATCACGAGGACATGATCGGCGAGGGGTGCACGGCGGACGATCCGTGCTTCATCGCCGGCTGCGTCCGGTGTGCCACGTTCCCCTCCGGCACGGGGGGTTGATCGTGAGCGAGCGTCTCAAGGTCATCGAGTATGAGGGGCACTACTACGTGCAGCGGGAGACGACGCTGTACGCCGAGCCCACGGCGACGCGCCTCTGGTGGTTGGTCGCTGGCATCCGCTTCGGGCCCTACGCCACGACGGTGGACCGGGATCGTCTCCTAACGGAGACGCCTCAAGGGCGCAGTGGCACCGTCGGCCCGGACTACCGCGTCGGATCCAACGTCGAAATCTATCTGCCACAGGGCGGCGACACCGTGGCGTGCCGGCGGTGGGAGGCCCACGTGCCCCCGCCCAACAAGGCCCGCGTCGTGATGGAGAAGTGGAACGCCGAGCGTGGTGACGTGTACTGGCATCTCGGCCGCTGGGTCAAGGAGATGGCCCGTAGCGAGAAGTCTGTCCCGGTCGACTTCGACAAGCTCAAGTGGGAAGAGAAGGAGGTTTGATGCCCGCGCAGGGGGGCCGAGCGTGCCGTGCGCGCTCGGCCCCTCGCCGAGGGAATCACCCCTCGCTGCCAGAGAGAGGAGAATCTGATGGCAGACAGGTGTATGCACCGCGAGGTGCGTGACGTAATCGTCCGAGTCGACAAGTACGACGAGGGCGCGTTCTGGACTAGCTCCCGGGGGACGGACGTCGTGCGGGAGGTAGCGGGCTACATCCGTGAGAACGCTCGCGACGTGTCCGTGTACGACGGCCTCGCAGATCGGGACGTCGTGGACGTCTACGCCAGCGGCGAAGCCGGCGACGAGCAGGCCCGCGTGGTCGAGGGGTCGGTCACGGTCGAGATCGACTTGCGTCAGGCCGTCCGGCGCATGTGGGATCGCAGCGTGGCCGAGGGCGGAAATCGCCAGGAGGCCCTGAGTCTGCTCCGGGAGATCCTGGTGCAGGCCGTGGGCTGCGCCGTGCCTATTTACGAGGGCGAGGACGACGGCGTCCCGTACAAGGGCAAGTCGATCGGCTCCTACCTCTTCGAGCTAGTCGGCTACTTCGCCGGGGCTCGTGCGTGGCGCGCCACCGACGGTGACGTGGACGAGTTCGCCCGGAGCGTCTCCGCGATGGAGCGGGGCGTGGTCGAGGGTGCGTGGCTGGCGCGCAGTCACGAGATGGTGGTGCGCCAGGCGGTCCGCAAGGAGGTGGAGGAGTAGCCGTCCTGACGGTCACGTCGGGCTCACGAGGGGTCGCGCCCGACGCGACCCCTCGGGGGCTCCGCGAGGCAATCAGGCCTCACTGGAGAGAGGAGAGAGCGGATGTTGTACGCGTGTTCCATGTACTACCGCGACGGCTGGGAGGGCCTGGAGGCCGCTGTGGTCCGTATGGACCGAGAGCAGATCGCGGGCGCCTTGGCACTGTGTGCGACCGTTCGGAGCGGCGGGTTGTCGCTGGGGGCTTGTGACGGAGAAGGTATCGACTTCGTCAGTGCGGTGCCGTTGTACGACGTGGCCAAGACCCAGACCGCGCGGGAGTGGATGTTCAGCAGCGATGGCGGCTGGTGGCCCGTGGAGGCACGCTTCGTCGACGGGTTGGAGCCCGCTCGGTTGGAGCAGTGCCTGATGATGTCCGACGGCCGCGAGGTGTGGTGGCGTGGCGTCCCCAAGTACGGGGAGAGCCGTGACTACGCCGACACGGCCGGCTTCGCTGAGGCCGATCTGCGGCAGATGTTGGAGGCGTCGTGAGCCCCCAGGAAGCCCCCACGCTGGCGCTCTCGCCCGAGACGCTCAAGGGGCGGACCAAGCGCCGGCAGCGCCCCTGCTTCGGCGTGGAGCTGCTCCAGCGCGTCGAGCGCACCGCCTACTTGGCGATGGCCTCGTGGTGTAAGGCCCGCTTCGGCTGGGTGGGCTGGGGCAAGAGTAGGCCCACGGTCTTCTGGTTCCGAGAGGAGACCGACGCCCAGCAGTTCCGCCACACCTTCCAGGCGGCGGCGCCCGGCGCGCCACCGCCTGTCGCTTCTGCCGGCTCCAACGTGATCCCTATCCGCCCCGCGCCCGTCCAGAAGGTAGGGGCGGTGGCGCCGAAGGCGGCGCCCTCCTATCCGGCAGAGAGGTTGCGGGAGCTGGGGCGTGGGATGATCCGCAAGGCGGACGAGACGATTGGTCAGCGCCGGCAGGAGAACACGCACCGGCGGGCCAGGATAGCCGCAGGAGTCCGGCGCGAGGCCTATCAACAGAAGCTCGTCGGCGAGCGGATGCTCAAGACCGTCGACGCTGTGGAGGCGGGGCGTGGGCAGGAGCTGCGGTGCCTGACCAGCAAGACCCTGTTCGAGGAGCTGGAGACCGTCCGGACGCTGATGCGGTGGAACCGTATCCGGGCGGAGAACGTGCGCGAGGAGGCGGTCGACATCGACGACGCGGTCAACATCGACCACGCGGTGCTCCCCGGCAACGATCCCGCGGCCAGCCGGTGGCGAAAGGCCGGCGTCACGACGACTATGGAGCTGCGCGAGCTGGTCCGCGTGTACCACGCGGAGATCATCGAAGGGGGGCCGCAGCGCCAGGCTGAAGACCCCCTGAAGGTGATCAACCGGGAGTTGATCGGGGCACGCATCCCCGGCTACTTCCCGACGCCTGATGTGGTAGTCGCGGAGATGATGCAGTTCGCGGCCGTCGAAGCGGGCCACACCGTTCTGGAGCCCTCGGCGGGCTCGGGGCATATCGCCCGGGCTATCCGGGCGGCCGGGGTCGAGCCGTACTGCGTGGAGTTCAACTTCACG
>JBDRKM010000079.1:0-16987 GCA_043814015.1 Pseudomonadota bacterium | reverse complement strand
CCAGAGGCCCCATCGGTTCGAACGCCCCTCTACTCCACTCGCCTCTTCTGCTCGCTCTTCCACCCCTTCGGGTCGTTCTCGGCCCACAGCCGATCCCGCTCGGCCTCCCAGTCGAAGCGCTCGCCCGTGAGCCCCACCTTCGCCAGCGAGGCCTCCACCTGCTCCGCCGGGCCCACCAGGGTGAGCACCTCGTGCCCCTGGCAGCCCTCCATGAGGGGCGGGAGCTGGTCCACCGTGACCGCGCCCAGCCGCCGCCCGTGCTCGGTGAGCTCTTCCCAGCCCCGGTCCATGCGCAGGGGCTCGGCCAGGCGCTCGATCATCTGGCTGGTGCTCTGCTGGCCGAGGACGTAGCCACGGGCCTCTTTCAGGGCCTGGAGCTTCAAGGTCTGCGCGTCGAGATCGCCCCGGCTGGCGCGGTCCACGAGCCCCAGGAAGGTCTGGGCGGCGAAGCCGGCCGCCTCGGACTGCACGGTGCTGCCCATGACCAGGGAGGAGGCGCCACCGGCCCAGGTGTGGATCCAGGCGCCGGCACCGTAGGTCACGCCCGAGTTCTCGCGCAAGGTGACCCAGGCCAGCTCGTCCAGCACGCCGGCCAGCAGATCGCGGGCCTCCTGGTCGCCGGGCTTCGCGGGAGCGATCAGGCAGGCCATCCGCACCTCGGTCTGGCTGACCTGAGGCTTGTCGAGGACGAAGAGGTGGCGGTCGGGGCGGGCGGTGGGGGGGGGCACCAGCGCGGGGGGGGCGCCCGCGTCGGGGGCCGCGGCCCAGCCCTCGAACTGCCGGCGGACGGTGGCCTCGGCCTGATCGGGGTCGAAGCGCCCGACCACCAGCAGGGTGGCGTTCCCGGGCTGGAACACCTGGCGGGTCCAGTGGGCCGGCTGCGCCTCGGTCAGGGCCTCCACCGAGGCGATGGTGGCGTCATCCAGGTGCTTGCCGAAGGGGCTCTGGCCGTAGAGGGTGGTCTGGGTGAGATCGTAGGCCCAGGCGCTGGGCAGCTCGCGATGCGCGGTCAGCTCCCGGCGCATCTCCCGGGCGTAGGCGCGGCCGTCGTGCTGGTCGATCTTCATGCTCTGGAGCCGGCGCAGCATCAGCCAGAGCTGGGCCTCCAGGTTGGCGGAGGAGCCGTTGACCTGCAGCACCCTGATGTCGTCGTGGTAGTAGTCCTCCCACTCTCCGCCGACCCGCAAGGGGGCCTCGTCCAGTGGGATCTCGAGGTCCGAGGGCTCGGAGATGGTGTTGTCCCAGGAGAAGTGATCCAGGCCCGGCAGGGGCTCGTACAGGTCACCGCCGCGCACGGCGAGCGCCACGCGGGTGAGCGGCACGCTGCCGTAGGGGTAGAGCACCACGCGCAGGCCGTTGTCCAGGGTGAGATCGCGCATCGCCGTGAGGTCCGGGGCCACGGTCAGGGCGGCGATGGCATCGCCGTCGATGGTGTCGAGGTCCACCACCGTGACCTTGGCCGCCTCGCGCGGGTGGCCGGTGTAGCTGGCCTCGTCCACCAGGCCCCGCTCCTCGCTGTCGGCGTAGGGGGTGAGCACCACGGCGGCGTAGCGGTCGCGGTTGAGGTAGCGGTTGGCCAGCATGGCGGCCTGCTCGCCCTGCACCGCGCCCAGCCAGTTGAAGCTGGTGGAGTAGTAGGCGGTGGAGCCGGTGAAGTGGGTGAAGATGGCCGTGCTGGCGCCGCGCCCCGAGAACAGGGAGGCCACCTCGTCGGCGGTGCGGAACACGCCGGCCATGTACTGCAGGCTGGCCCGTGAGAAGGCCTGGGCCTGCCAGGGGCGGGTCTCCGGATCCCAGAGCTGGTAGAGGCCGTCGGCGGCCTTGCCGATGACCTTCTTCGGGTCGGCGTCGTCCTTCAGCTCGATGGCGCAGACCGCGGTGGAGGCCAGCTCCCCGGGGTAGAGGTAGCAGAAGGCCTCGTTCTGGTCGCGCCAGGGGGGCGTGTTGGGCGGGTTGATGTAGGTGGAGACCGCCCAGGTCAGGGCCATGCTGGTGATCTCCATGAGGGGCTCGTCGGGGCGGTACCCGCCGGGCAGGGTCCAGGCCATGATGGCGGTGGGGCGGTCCACCGGGGCCTCGATGGTGTCGATGCTGCGATCAATCGGGCTCGGCGGCGGGTCGCTGGGGCCGGTGACGCGCACCGGGCAGGCCTCGGCGCTGGCCGGGCCCTCGGGGTGGCCGGGGGCGAACACCAGCTCGGGTGGGAAGGCCTCGGCCAGCAGCTGCGGGGCGTCGTCCATGGAGAAGTCGCCCACCACCAGGATGGTGGCGTTCTCCGGGGTGTAGTAGGAGTCCACGAACCCCTGGACATCGCCCAGGGTGATGGAATCCAGGGTGTCGCGCGTGCCGATGGTGGTGTGGTGGTAGGGGTGACCCTCGGGGTAGAGCTTGGCGAACAGGGAGGCGATGCCGACGTCCACCGCCTCGCCCTCGCGCAGCTCGTTGCGCACCACGTCGCGCTCCGCGTCCAGGGTCTCGGGGGTCACGCCTTGCACCGCGTCGGTGAGGCGGGCCGCCTCGAGCTCGAGCACCGCGGGCAGCATGGCGCGGGGGGCCACGGTCATGTAGGCGGTCACGTCATTGGCCGTGAACGCGTTGATGTCGGCGCCCATCTCGAGGAGCAGGTCCCAGACCTTGGGCAGGCCCTCGCGCTCGGAGCGGAACCAGAGGTGCTCGATCAGGTGGGCGATGCCCTCCTTGCCCACCGGGTCGGAGTCGGAGCCGTGGTCCACCACGCTGGTGACGCTGACCACGGGCTGGCTGTGGTCCTCCTGGAAGGAGACCCGCAGGCCCGAGGCGAAGCAGAAGTCGCGTGTCTCGATGGCGTAGTCCTCGATCTTCAGGTCGAGGCTGGGGCGGGCGTGGATGGCGGGGGCGAGCAACGCGGGCAGCAGCAGGGCGTGGAACATGGAATTCTCACGGAGCGGGGGATGAAAAGGTGTCGTGGATGCAGGGAACGTTGCCCTAGGGCGGAGCCGCGAGGGTGAACTCTGCCTGGTCGCGGTGGGCGATGACCGCCGCGTCGAAGGCGGATGGGGGTGCGAAGCGGTAGGCCATGGCGCCGGGCTCCCAGGTGAAGGGGAGGCCCCGGCACCGCACCCGGCCCTCGGCCACGGCGGTGGTGACCGTGAGCAGGGGCAGGTGCCCGAGATCGCGCACCAGGGCCTCGAAGCGGCCCTGGACCCCCGGATCGAGGAAGCGGAAGTGGTGGCGGGCGGTATAGGCCACGTGGAACCAGGCCGGGCGGAAGGCCACGCCTTTGAGCTCCAGGCGGCGGGCCATGCGCGCCAGGAGCTGGCCGGCCTCGCGCGCCAGGCCGAGGCCCGGGAACTCCTGGCCGGGGAGCCGGGGGCGCAGGGCCGAGAAGGAGGCGCGCGGATCACGCAGGGAGAGCCAGTTGACGTACAGCATGGGGTCGCGATCGAGGGTGACCCGCTCCAGCACGCTCTCCAGGAGCAGGCAGCGCTCGCCGCCGTGATCACCGCTGAGGCGCAGGCGCTCGCCGGCCGAGGCGCGGTCGATGCCGACCTGGAAGCGGTCGTAGCCGAGGCGCCGGAGGTGGGGGAGGAAGCCGTAGGTCCACAGCGCCAGCTCGAGCCCTTCGGCGCTGTAGTACCCGAGCAGGCGGGGCGATCCCTCGCTGCGACGCATCCCCAGCGCCTCATCGAGCTCGGCGCCCGTGATGAAGGGCTCGTCCTTCGGGGGCGGAGGGCCACCGAGCTGGGCGGCGCCCAGCCCACGCGCGATGCGGTGGTAGCGCAGGCGCATGGGGTCGTGCTCGGTGGGGATGGGGGCGGCGGATCCGACCTCCAGGGCCATGGCGGTGCCGGCCAGGGCGCGCCAGCCCTGCTCCTTCTGGTAGCCGCCGCCCGGGAGCCAGACCGCGGGGACCCCCTCCAGCGCCTGGATCACGGCCAGGTCGCGGCGGCGTGCGCCCTCCAGGGTGAGCCCCAGGCGCCCGAGGCGGTCGCCGGCCAGCACGTCACCGCCCGCCAGGACGAAGACCAGCGCGGGCCTGGGCATGCGCCCGAGCAGGGCGTTCAAGGCCGTGAGGTAGGTGGTGTCGTCGCTGCCCTCGGGCAACACGGTCTCGTCCACCCCCACCAGGGGACCCCAGTCGGAGCCCGAGAGGGAGCCGATCCAGGCGTCGGGATCGCTGGCCAGGCAGGCCGCGGTGCCGTCGGGGGGGTGGGCGTCCAGATCGAGCACGACCACGCGCCCCGCGAAGCCCTCGGCCCGGAGGGCGGCGATGGCGGTGGCGATGTCGTTGTGGGTGCACAGGCCGCCGCCCTTGGCGGGGAAGGCGTGGTGGAAGCCGCCCAGCAGGTTGAGCTGGGGACCCTCGCCCCCGAGCGCGGCGCGGGCGGCCGCCAGGGTGGCCCCGCAGGCGCGGCGCATGCCCCCCAGCAGCTCATCCACCGCGATGTCCCAGGGCTCGACGCCGAAGATGCGCGCCAGGACCTCCGGCTCCGCCAGGGACTCCAGGTAGGCGGGGGTGTGGACCCGGGCCAGGTCGGTGAGCGGCAGGCGCTCCGGCGCGCGCAGGGAGGCCTGGGCCAGCAAGCCCTCGTCCAGCAGGAACCAGGCCACCAGATCGGCGCGGCGCGGATCGATGCCCGCGCGGGCCTCGATGGAGCTCATGGGGAGGCGAAAGGACTCGTGGTACCACACCTGCAGGCCGCGACCGCGGACCAGGCGCCGCGCCCGGTTCCACCAGGTCCGGGGCAGGCGCGGCATCGCGGCCCGACTATCGCTTGCCAGCGGGGGCCTTGCCGGCGGGGGCCTTGCCGGGGGTGGGGCGCGCCTTGGCGGCCGGCGCCCTGGCGGGGGCGGCGCTGGTGGGGGTGGGAGCCGCCTCGTCGGCCGCTGGTGCCGGGGTCTCGTAGTGGCCGGTCAAGGTCTCGCCGGGCTGGCCGTCCGGGCGCAGCGGGGTGAGGGAGAAGTCGCAGGAGCGGGCGCCGCCCGGGTGGGGAGACTGGATCTTCCACAGGGGCTGCAGACGGTAGGTGCGGTCCTTGCCGGTGTACTTGACCTCGTAGGTCTTCTCGTGATCCTGCTCACGCTGTGTGCCCTTGGCGTCGGTGGAGACGCAGTGGGCCTTGAAGGCGACCTGCCAGCCCTCGCCCACGGAGGGCACCTTGACCTCGGAGCGCACGAAGAACGCGCCCTCGGGCAGCAGCCCGGCGTCCGGGCCGATGTAGCGCTCGCAGTCGCGCTTGCCCTCGCACACGCCGAAGGGCTGTTCCCCGGCCGTGCGCACGCCGGCGCGCAGATCCTCCAGGGTGGGCGCCAGGATCTCCGCCTCCCAGGGCGCGAGCGTGGCGGCGACGGCGGCCGCCGGGGCGGCCGGATCGGAGGCGGTGGGGGCGGGGGGCTGGGAACAGGCGAACAGGAACAGGAGCCGGGACATCGGTCCTCCAGGGTGACACGGCATTGGATCTAACCCGGCGCCCTACAAGCCCTCGAAGATCTCGCACCACGAGGCGCTGAAGTGGCCGGTGAGCTCGTCGCCGCCGAATTCGATGCGGTATTCGCCCACCAGCTCTTCGCCGGAGGTGTAGTCGGTGATGGTCAGCTCGCCGCCCGTCGAGCTCTCGCTGTCCGAGGGGACCTCCTCCCCCGCCTCGCACAGGGCCATGCAGTCGTCGTAGTCGCGCCAGGCCGAGACGTCGTCGTGCTCGATGGTGGCGCCAAAGCCGTCGAAGTCGGCCTGATCGGTGTGGGGGTAGGTGCCGAGCACCTCGTCGTCGGTGCCGGCCCCGATCACGAGGGTCCACAGGTCGGCGGGGGGCAGGCTGTCGTGCGAGATCTGGCCCAGCTCGTCGCACTGGTCGTTGCAGTCGCTGGAGAGGCTCTGCAGGGCGTCGAGGGTCTCGCAGGCGGAGGAGGCGCCGGTGATGGCGAGGGCGATGCCCGTGATGGTGCCGAGGGGCCCCAGATCCAGGCTGTAGACCTGGAAGATGGCATCGCGGGCGCCACCCGCGCGCTCGCCGTTCACCTCGCCGTGGATGGTGTTGGCGCAGGCCGTGAGCGCCAGGGGCAGGCAGAGCAGGGCGGGGCGCATGGGGGCGTACTCCGGGTGGGGAGGGAGCATAACCGGGGGGAGGTCAGGCCCGGGAGCCGCGCGTCAACCCTGGGTGCTCACCGCAGGCCCACCGCCGCTCACTCGGCGAACGCCGGGTCGATCTCCACCAGCCGGTCCACGAAGAGGGCGTTGTCGGCCCACTCCTGCGGCCCCGAGTCGTCCAGGAACTCGAAGTCGCCGATGAGAACCACCTCGCCCCCGGCCCCCGGGCGCTCCACCGCCACCATCACGTCCCGCTGGTACTCCACCAGGCCCCGGCCCTCGCCCGGGTCCACCCAGCAGGTGTCGCGGAACTTGATCTGGGAGACCCCCGCGGTGATCTGGTGCGGCGTGATGAGGTCGGTCTCGGCGGTCTGGTAGATCTGCTGGCCGTCGCCCGTGTAGGCCAGGCTGGCGCCCAGCGCGGCCAGGAGGATGTTGGGCGTGCTGGTGCCGCAGCCATCGCGCTCGTTCACCACGATCATGCGCGTGCCGGCATCGAGCGCGCCCCGCAGCAGGTCCAGCTCCCCGGCCGTGAAGTCTTCCTCGCCGGTATAGCCGGGGGCGATGAAGAAGACGGCGCGGTAGTCCGAGAGGTCGTCGGGGATGGCGGTGCGGTAGTCGCTGTTCCAGCCGTAGGCGTCCTTCCAGTGGGTGTCTACGGTGGTGAACCGTCCCCAGCCGCTCTCGTCCTCGCTGGGGCCGCCGTGGCCGTGGAACAGCAGGATGCGCGTGCCGTCGGGGTAGACCGGGGGGATCTCCTCCGTGTCGGAGTCGTCAGGGCCGGTGTCGTCGACCTCGCTGTCCTCGGCGGAGGGGCAGGCGCACAGCAGCGCCAGGGGCAGGCAGAGCAGGGCAGGGCGCATGGGGCCTCCAGGGTCCGGGGCGGGCGTCTTCTACTGCACCCAGACCACGTTGCGCTGGTCGTACCACATGAGCTGGTAGCTCGACACCATCACGGGCTGGCCCTGGGGCCAGGTGATCTGCGCGGGGCGGTAGCCGGGGGGGTAGAGGCGGCGGGTGCTCTCGTCGCCCAGGCCGGCGTAGCCGTCGCCCCAGGGACTCCAGGTGAGCACGCGGTCGGTGTCGCCCCAGCGCAAGGTGAGGTCGCGCTCCACCTGGCCGTCGTCCCCGATGCGGGGGGCCATGGCGAGCACCTGGCTGGCGTTCTCCTCCCACAGGGGCAGCTCGGCGTGGGGCTCGGTGAGGCGCTCGGCGGCCGCGCGGGAGGAGAGGTCGCGGGCGGGGGTGCCCAGCGCGAGGCCGGCGGGGGTGTGCACGGCGCCCGGCTGGAAGGAGTACAGCAGGCGGCGGCTGTAGATGGGGCGGTCGGGGACCGGGGCCAGCGCGCCCTGCTGGTAGCGCATGGGCCTGCCCAGCAGGTACCAGCCCGTGGGGGCGCGGCCCGGCTCCCAGCCGTACTCCCAGGTGGTGGACAGCAGGTCGCAGCGGACGCCGTCGCCGCGCACCAGGCTGCCCTCGCCCCAGTTGGCGGCGGACAGCAGCAGGGGCTGGGCCTGGGGCTGGGCGCCGGAGAGCACGGCCACCCGCCACCAGGACATGCCCACGTCGTTGGCGCTGGCGCGGAAGGCCACCAGGGCCTCGCGGCGGCCGTCGCCGTCCAGATCGGCCAGGGACACGTCGAAGTCCGTCGTCGTGCCGTGCAGATCGGTCTCGTCCTCTCCCGCGAAGGTGTCCACCGGGGCGGGCCAGCCCGCCAGCAGGCGCCCGACCTCCATCACCAGGAAGCCCGAGCTGCCCTGGGCGGCCACGCACGAGCAGACGCGTCGGCCCCCCTCGATGTCCACGCAGGCGGCCTGGGTGCAGCCCTGGACCGCGGCGGGCATGGGCTGGCGGGCGTGCTCCATGGGGCAGGCCTCCAGCGGGGCGCGCACGGGGGGCAGCGCGGGCCAGGGTGGCAGGCCGGCGGTGGCCGGGCCGGTGCGCGGGATGCGCAGGTGGTCGCCGGCGAGGATGAGGTTCGGATCGCGCAGGTGGTTGAGGTGCGCCAGGGCGGCGTAGCCGCCGGGCACCTCGTACCGCCAGGCGATGCCCTCCAGGGTGTCACCCCAGGCGATGGTGTAGACGGCGTGCCCGCGGCCGCCCTGGCCCTGCCGGGCGGGCCCGTGGGGGTGACAGGCGGCGAGCAGGACGAGGACGAGGAAGATCGCGCGCACGGGCACCTCGCGGGTGGGGGACCCTGACAACGTAGCGCGCGCCGGGGTTCCTACACCTGAGGATCACATCCCCGCGTCGGGCGCCTCGTAGTAGAAGCTCGAGAGGTAGACCACGGCGTTGGATCGGCTCAGCTCGCGAGGGGAGACCTCGGTGGAGAAGTCCGTGGACATGCCGCGGTCCGCCTCGTAGGCCCAGCCGTGGTACAGCTGCAGGTCCTCCGGGTAGTAGTCCCAGTAGATCTCGATGAACTCATCGAGATCGCCCAGCGCCACGGTCGCCCCGAGCCCGTTGTCGCCGTAGTAGTCCTCGCCGGACCAGTGCTCCAGCAGATCGTGCGTGTACTCGTTCATGGCCTCGATCTGCAGGCTGCCCGAGTCCACGCCGAGGTCGTACAGCGGCGAGGTGCCGTAGTAGTTCGGGTCGAGGCGGTGGCAGGTGTCCGAGGCCCAGTAGGGCTGCCACTGCACCCGCCAGGAGAGCTGCCGATCGGCGGTGGCGGTGGCGTCGGGCAGATAGTAGAGCCAGCAGGCCAGCGTCTCGTCGTAGGTGTCGAAGTAGGCGTCCTGGGCCAGGAAGACGTACAGGTACGAGGAGGCGTCGTGCCCGCTGTACGCCCAGTCCACGATCTCGTTGTCCGAGACCCCGAGGTAGGCCTGCACGGCGAGGTAGTCCGGGTGGAAGTAGTCCACGGGATCGGTGTCGGTGTCGGTGTCGGCGTCGGTGTCGGCGTCCGTGTCGGCGTCGGTGTCGGTGTCGGCGTCGGTGTCCGCGTCGGTGTCCGTGTCTCCCTCGGGGCCGGTGTCGGGGGCCCCCGTGTCGTCCGTGAGGTAGATGCCTCCGACCGGTGTGCAGGCGGTGGCGAACAGGATGACGAGCAGGGTGGGGCGCATGGGGTTCCTCCGGGAGGCAGGCTGACATGGGACGGGGTGGCTGTCCACCTGGAGATGTGCCCTCGGCGAGGGCGGCTGTTGACTCGCGCGTGCGTGGCGCGGCGGCTAGAGACCGGGCGGAGCCCAGTCCGCCATGCAGCCGCTCACCCTCGCCGAGTTCGAGGCCGCCGCCGAGGCCTACGACGCCGCAGTGGCCGCGGGTGATGACACCGACCGCTTCTGCACGGCCTCCCACTGGATCCTCTCGGCGCCGGGCTCCGTCTCGGCCCTGGGCGATCCCTGGTTCCGGCGCGGCGAGGCCGGCTGGATCGCCGCGCTCCTGCGGCGCACCACCCGCGGCCTCCGCGTGATCGGTGGGCTCGAGCAGATGTGGGGCTTCTGCTGCCCTCTCGTGGGTCTGGACCCGCATCGGCTGGCGGTGGCCTTCGCCGCCGATCTGGCGCTGCGGCGCAAGGAGTGGGACTTCCTGCACCTCTGCGGCCTGCCGCCCGACGGGCCGCTGCTGGCCAGTCTGGCCGAATCGCCCGCCCGGGGCCCGCTGTTCGAGGTCACCCCCGGCATCGTGCGCGACATCGCCAGCCTTCGGGGTGGGCTCGATGGCTACCTCGCCCGCCGCACGCGGGCCCATCGCAAGGCGCTGCGGCGCGCCGGGCGCCTGGCCGCCGAGGCCGGGGTGGCGCTGGAGCACCACCGCCGGGGCGACGCGGCGGCGCTGATGGCGCGCATCCTGGACGTGGAAGTCCGCTCCTGGAAAGGCCAGCAGCGCGTGGGGATCGAGTCCGGCCGCATGCGGGCCTTCTACACCCGCATGCTCCCGCGCCTGGAGCGCGCCGGGCGCCTGCGCCTGGTCTTCGCCACCCGCGACGGTCGCGATCTGGCCTACTGCCTCGGCGGCGTGTTCGGCGGCACGCTCCGGGGCCTGCAGCAGAGCTACGACGCGGCCTGCGCCGAGCTCTCCCTCGGCAGCCTCTGCCAGCTGCACCTGGTGCGCACCGTCTGCGCCGACGGCGACGCCCTGCGCTACGACCTCGGCATGGACAAGGACTACAAGCACCGCTGGGCCGAGCGGAGGTTGCAGACGGTGAACCTGCTGGCGCGATAGGGTTCCTCCCTCGGAGGCTCCATGCCGGCTCCCGCTCGCCTCGTCCCCGTCGCGCTCGCGCTCGCCGTCTCCTGCGGACAGGACTACGACATCGTCCCGGAGCGGCCGAACGTCAACCCCGGCGAGGTGACCTCCTGTCCGTTCTCGCCCGTGGCGGGGACCCGCTTCAGCGCCTACGACTGCAACCCCGTGTTCTCCACCACGGATGAGGACTGGGCGCGCAGCATCGGCGCGGTGGGCTACCTCGTCACCGAGGTGCTCGCGCACCCCTTCATCCAGATCTGGTACATCGGCGCCTCGGGCAACGACTACGGGATGGGCTACGCCATCTCGGCCGACGGCACCGACTGGGAGACCCACCCCGCCAACCCGGTGTTCACCCAGGATGTGGGCGCCTGGGACGAAGACTCCGTCTCGGCGCAGGTGGTGGTCTGGGATCCCGTCGAGGGCCAGTACGTGATGGCCTACCAGGGCTACAGCCTGGGCCTCGCGTCCGATCCCGACGACGACATCTGGGGCATCGGCGTCACCACCTCCCCCGACGGCGTCACCTGGACCAAGCACCCGGACAACCCGGTGATCGACTTCGGCGACTACGGGCTGCAGGTCTACGACTACTGGAACTACTTCTGCAACGAGCGCGCCTCCGACCCCGTGATCTGCGACCTCATCGGGTGGAGCTACACCGAGGACTACACCCTCAGCTCCGCCATCCACCCCTGCTGGCCGCTGACCATGACCATGACGGATCGCGGCGGCTTCCGCGGCTACCTGGCCGCCCAGGACACCCTGGCCATCCTGGAGGGGTTGGACTGGGAGGGCTTCGAGGAGGCGCTGTGGGCGGGGGAGTCGGCCTACGTGGAGACCGACGAGTACGCGGCCTGCGATGTGTACCGCATGGACGGCATCGCGCTGGACGGCTGGCTGCTCTGGGAGGAGGAGCCCGTCCTCGTGGGCGCGCCCGGCGGCCCCGACGGCAAGGGCGTGACCGGCGCCGCGGTCGTGGACTACCTGGGCGTCCAGTACATGTTCTACCTGGGCTTCGAGGAGTGGATCCCCGGCAGCGGCGGGCTCATCTCCGCCGATCACAGCACCCTGCACATCGCCCGCTCCTACGACGGCGGCATCACCTGGGAGAAGGACCCGGCCAACCCCGTCCCCCTGCATCGCACCGAAGACCGACAGCTCTGGGGCGTGGGCGCCCAGGTGGTGGGGACCCGCATCTACGTCTGGCTCAGCGACATCTACGATGGGGGAAGGGCGGTCGGGTACTTCTACTACGAGCCGGAGCTGGAGGAGGTTCATCCGGAGGAGGGTTAGGGCACGCTCCGGAGACCCCCATGCCCGATCCCGTCTACCTCGACTACAACGCCACCACGCCCATCGCCCCTGAGGTGGCGGCGGCCATGCGGCCCTTCCTGGAGCAGGGCTGGGGCAACCCCCTCCTCGTCCCACCCCTTCGGTCGCCGCGCGCGACAGGCTGTGGAGGCGGCGCGGGGCCAGGTGGCGGCGCTGCTGGGCTGCGCGGAGGACGAGGTGATCTTCACCGGGGGTGGCACCGAGTCCAACAACATGGCCATCCAGGGCGTGGCCTGGGCGCTCGTGGAGCGGGGCCGGCACATCATCACCTCCGCGGTGGAGCACCCGGCGGTGTCCGAGGTCTGCGCCTGGATGGCGCGCCAGGGCTGGGAGATCAGCACCCTGCCCGTGGACGCCCAGGGCCGGGTGCGCCCCGCCGATCTGGCGGCCGCGCTCCAGCCCGACACCGTGCTCGTCAGCATCATGCACGCCAACAACGAGGTGGGCACGCTGCAGCCCAGCGCCGATCTGGCGGCCATCGCCCACGCCCGGGGTGTGCTGTTCCACGCCGATGGCGCCCAGGCCGTGGGCAAGGTGCCCTGCCGCATGGACGCCCTGGGGGTGGATCTGTACAGCGTCGCTGGCCACAAGCTCTACGCGCCCAAGGGTGTGGGCGCCCTGTTCGTGCGCCGCGGCACCCCGCTGGCCAAGGTGGTGCACGGGGCCGACCACGAGAGCAACCGCCGCCCGGGCACGGAGAACACCCTGGGCATCGTGGGCCTGGGCCGCGCCTGCGAGCTGGCCCAGGACACGGAGGTCCGCGGCGACCACCTGCGCGCCCTGCGCGACCGCCTCCACGACGGCATCCTGGCGGGTGTGCCCGACGCCCACCTCAACGGCCACCCCTCCGAGCGCCTGCCCAACACCCTGAGCCTGGCCTTCCCGGACCTGATGGCCACCTCCATCCTGGACGCCCTGGCCGATGAGGTGGCCGCCTCGGCCGGTGCCGCCTGCCACGCCGATCAGGTCACCATCTCCAGGGTCCTGCAGGCCATGGCGGTGTCCGAGCGCCTCGCCGTGGGCTCCATCCGCTTCTCCACCGGCGTCTTCCTCAGCGAGGGGGAGGTGGACCGCGTCGCGGCCGCCATTGTGCGGGTGGTGCGCGAGCTGCGCGGATGAGCCTCACCCTGGCCGCCCCCGCGCGCCACGAGCAGGTGGTCAAGCACAGCCGCTTCCTGGCCCAGGCGGTCCCGGTGACCTCCCCCGAGGAGGCCGTGGCAGCCCTCACGGCCCTGTCGGACGCCGCCGCCACCCACAACTGCTGGGCCTGGCGCGTCGGCGAGCGCTACCGCTCCTCGGACGACGGCGAGCCCGGCGGCACCGCCGGCCGCCCCATCCTGGCCGCCATCGACGGCCGCGGGCTCGACGGCGTGCTGGTGGTGGTGACCCGCTGGTTCGGCGGCATCAAGCTGGGCGCCGGGGGCCTGGTGCGGGCCTATGGCGGCGCGGCCGCGGAGTGCCTGCGCACCGCCGCCGTGGTGGAGGTGCGCCGCCTGGTGACGCTGGGCATCACCGCCGGCTTCGCCGATCTGGGCGCGGTCCACGGCCTGCTGGATCGCCTCGGCGTCCAGCGCCTGGGCGAGGACTACGCGCCCGACGCGGTCACGCTGCGCGTGTCCCTCGACGAAGCCGAGGTGGAGGCCTTCCAGCGCGCCCTGGCGGACGCCACCCGTGGGCGGGTGCAGGGGCTCGTCGCCGACTGATCTGGGGCGCCCCCGCCCCGGCATGCCCACCCCCATTGGCCGGCTGGCGCGCGAAGATCCCGTTCTGCGCGTCCTCGGCTCATGGTACGATTCTTGCGAATCCGTGGAGCATCCCGGAGGCCCGCCATGCTCTTCCTCGTCGCCCTCCTCGCCGGCTGCGCCAGCGACAACGACATCTCGCGGCTGGGCCAGATCGACACCTTCCTGCAGGAGGGCACCGACCGGGTCGATGTCCTGTGGGTGGTGGACGACTCCATCTCCATGTCCAACGAGCAGGAGAAGGTGGCGGCCGGCTTCCAGCAGTTCATCGTGGGCATGAACATGTCCGAGTACGCCGACTTCCACATGGGCATCGTCACCACGGACATGGACCTCTCCAACCCGAACCGCGGCCTGCTCGTGGGCGATCCACCCTACCTGACCCGCGACGATCCGTACGTGGGCGCGTTCATGGAGCGCGTCATGGTGGGCACCGAGGGCTCGGACAAGGAGCGCGGCCTGCAGGCCGCCTGGGCCGCCCTGACGGACCCCGACGCGCTGGCCCACAACGGCGACTTCATCCGCGAGGACGCCGAGCTGGCCCTGGTCTTCGTGTCCGACGAGAACGACTGCTCCGACGAGAACTGGCTCGACGACGAGCAGGACGGCGCCCTCTGCTACAACATCACCGACAAGCTCGTGCCCACCGCCGAGTACATCCGCCAGTTCCAGGGCCTCAAGGGCCCGGGTGGGCGCGTGGTGGCCTCCGCCATCATCGGCCCACCCGTCAACGAGGGCTGCGAGCACTCCTGGCCGGGCAAGCGCTACGAGGCCGTGGCCCAGGAGCTCGAGGGTGTGCAGGGCAACATCTGCGAGTCCGACTACCAGGTCATCATGGACGAGATCGGCGCCGGCATCAGCGCTCCCCAGCGCACCTTCTACCTCACCTACCCGGCCATCGAGGAGACCCTCGTGGTGGAGGTGGACAGCGAGACGGTGGATCCGGACGGCGGCGCCATCTGGGCCTACGACCCCGAGTACGCCAAGGTGGATTTCACCGGCGAGTACGTACCGGAGTTCGGGACGACCATCGACATCGCGTATGACATCGCGCCGTCCCGGTAGCTACTCCCCCGGCGCGACCAGAGCGTACAGGTCTGCGACGAGCTCCCCCCGCCCCACCAGGTGCTCGCCGCCGAACGTGGCATGCCAGACCACCTCGCCCGCGGGCGTGACCTCGTTGATCTCGCCGGCGGACCCGAGCAGGTGCAGGGTGTTGCCGTTGGGCAGGCGCCAGGCGTCGCCGTTGGTGGAGGCGAAGATCCCGGCGTCGTAGCTCCAGACCTGGCGGAGCTTCCCGGCGTCGTGATCCATGGCGTACTCGCGCACCAGGGTGGTGCGGGTGCCGTCGGAGGGGTGGGTCGAGACCAGCAGGTGGCCCTCGTCGGTGTAGGAGACACCGTGCTGCCAGGCGTACTCGGACTCGGGCGGGTCGAAGGTGTAGCCGCCGTCCAGGCGGCCGGCCCACCACAGGGAGGCGCCGGTCTGGTGGTCCACCTCCACCACGGCGTCGTTGGTGAAGAAGCTGTACAGGAAGGAGTCGCTGCCCGCGGCGTAGAACAGCCCGTTGGATTCGCAGCCCTGCTGCTCGTCGGACCAGCCGGTGGTGCAGGTCCAGAGCACGGTCTCGTCCTCCTGGTCCGGGCCCTTCTGGACCAGGGCCTCGCTCTCGTCGTGGATCTGGCTGCCCCAGACCAGGGTGTGATCGGGCAATTCCACGAAGGCGTGGTGCAGGCCCGGGGTGGGGATGCTCGCGATCTGACGGTCGAGGTAGGTGCGGTGCACCTGGGAGCGCAGGCCGGAGTCGAAGTTGGACCAGAAGGTGGCCTCGTCCCAGAGGAGGTGGGTGCCGTCGGCCGAGACCTGGGCGAAGAGGGTCCAGTGCTGGCTCGGTGCGGCCTGGGCCCACACCGGCCGCCCCTGGCGGTCCATGATGACGGTCCAGTAGGTGCCGAAGCTCCAGCCGCCGAGGTTCTGGTTGACCGAGGTGAGCAGGTAGCGCCCCTGCGCCAGCCAGCGCTCGGGGTCGGCCACGTCCACCGCCACCTCCGGGAGCGCCGCGGGGGCCGGGCCGGTGGTGATGGGCTCGCCGTCCACCGAGGAGCCGTCCTCCGCCACCATGCGCCAGGCCGCCGCCGTGCCGAAGGGGACCCCCACCACCAGGCGCTCGTGCTCGCCGGCGCCGAGGTCCCAGGTGGGGGAGGGCTCCCAGATCCCGTCGTCGAAGCTCACCTCCGCGTGCACCGGGCCCGGGCATTCCTGGCCCCAGCGCACCCACACCAGGCTCTCCATGCCCTCGTGCAGGCGCCACGAGAGGCCCGCGATCCCCACGGCAGTGCAGGTGTCCTGCGTGTCCCGGGTGTCGTGGGTGTCCGGCGGCTGGCTGTCGTCGGGCGTCGAGTCGGGGGCCGGGGCGCAGCGGCAGGCGGCGAGCAGCAGCGCGAGGGCGACGGGTCTCACGGGGGACCTCCGGGGGCAGAGGGTAGCCGGCCGAGTGGCCCGCTGTCAGCGAATATCCACAGCCCCGCGCCCCGGTGGCTTGCGCGCCGGGTGCGCCTCGATCCAGGCCCGCAGGGCGGCGCGGGAGGTCTCCAGCGAGGTGATCTTTGCGGGCGCGCCGCTGCTGGTGGGGAGGGTGTAGCGCATGGCCTGCCCCAGCGGCTCGGCCCCCCCGAGGACGGGGGCGAGCAGGGCCGCGATGCGCACCCGGTCGGCCGGGGTCAACACGTCCTGGTGGACCACCAGGTAGCGGAAGCCGAGCGCCCCGAGGGCCACGGCGTCGGCGCGGGTGGGGGCGCCCGCGGGCAGCCCGGGCCTGCCCTGCAGGATGGCCCGGATACCAGCCAGGATCGGATCGCGCTCCTCGAGGGCGTTCAGGGGCGCGGGCTTGAGGAAGGGGCTGCCCATGGCGTCGAGGGTGGGCTTGGCGTACAGGCAGCGCTGCAGGAAGCGCGCCTCGGGGCTCGCCCCGCGCAGGTCGAACGGGGGCACCTCGATCACGGCGTAGGGCTCGTCGTCCTGCATGGCGGCGGTGACGGGCAGGGGTGCGCCCGGCGCCGGGACGATCTCGGGCCGCGCCGTGCCCCACAGGCTCTCGACGCCCACCCCCAGGCCGAGGGCCACGAGGGCCAGCCGGCCCCAGGCGCGCCGGCGCCCCAGCCGCTGCAGCCCCTCGGCGGCACCGTGCGCAGCCAGCGCCACCAGGCCCACGTGGGCCACCGCCAGGTAGCGGGTGGGGAAGTTCATCCTGGCGAACAGGGGCACCCAGCGGTCCAGCAGCAGCAGGGGCAGGGGCAGGGGAGGGAGCACGCCTGGCCACTGCAGGCGCGGCCCGAGCGACAAGAGGAAGAGGACCCCCACCACCGCGCCCCACGCGGCGCGGACGCGGCCCGGCGCGCGCCAGGCGCCGTAGCCGGCGAGGGCGAGCAGGATCAGGGAGGGGGTGGCCTGGAACGCACCGGGCGCTCCACCCCACAGGGCCGGGACGCTCACCGAGAGCCCGGGCTGCATGTCGATGTAGAGCGCCAGCGCGTCGTGGGCGGGGGCTGTGGGGGCGGCGGCGGCCGCCCGGTAGTGCCACAGGAAGGCCACCACCAGGGGGGCGGCGCCCAGCGCGGCCACGCCGAAGACCAGCGCGGCCCGGCGCGCGCGC
>JBDRKM010000078.1:0-2596 GCA_043814015.1 Pseudomonadota bacterium | reverse complement strand
CCGCCGACCTCGCCGGCGCCCCCTGTCTGCGGGACGCGGAGGCCAGCGGGTTCATGCTGCCCGCGGTCCCGCTCGCCCTGCGCTACCTCGGCTGTCTACCCACGGCCCCCGCCTACGACGCCCTCGCCACGGCGCGCGCCGCACGGCTGCTGCGCGGCGCGGGGCGGCTCCCTGAAGCACGCCGCGCGCTGCTGGCCGGCTCCACCGTCCCCGACCTCACGCTGGACGCAGGCCTCGAACGCGGCATCCCCGCCGCCTGGCTGGCGGAGTGGAGGCTCACCCACATCGACCTGGAGATCGCCGGCGGGAACGAACAGGACGCCCACGACGCGGTGCTGGCCCTGACGGCGCAGCTGGCCGCCCTCGACGGGCCCCAGCTCGAGGGCGCGGACGACCTCACGGTCCTGCTCCTGGATCGCGTCCACGCCCTGAGCACGCCGTTGGAGGCCGCCAACGCCACCGCCGAGCTGGAGCGCGCGCAGCGCCGCTTCGCCGCCTGGCACGAGGTGCAGGATCGCCTCTCCCAGCGCGGTGTGATGTCCGGATCCGAGCGGGCCCCCCAGCTGCTGCGGGACCCCTTCGCCAGCCCGCCCTTCCTGCTGCTGTACCGCTCCCTCGGGGCCTCCGGTCTCGCCGGGGCCGTGCAGGTGGACGAGGGCGTGCTGGTGGAGCTCCTCCTGCAGGTGATCGAGCAGGGCGCGGGCGCGCGCGTGCTGGTGAGCGATGGCTCGGGTCGCCGCCTGGGCGGGGCCACCTCGCGCATCGACCGCCAGCACGAGCTGACCTTCCCCCTGGTGTTCGACTACCTGCGCGTCTCGGCGCCCACCGCCCAGGTGCGCGTGCCTGGCCCCGAGCGCACCCGCATGCTCGCCATGCAGCTCCTGCCGGTGGGCGTCTCCCTGGCCCTCGGCTTCATCGCCCTGCTCGCGCGGTCCGCCGCGGCCCGCGGCCAGCGCGAGCTCGACACCCGCCGCCGCGAGTTCACCACGCGCGTGACCCACGAACTCAAGACCCCCCTCGCGGGGGTCCGCGTGATGGCCGAGGCCCTGGAGATGGGCGCCTTCCGGGGGGACGAGGATCGCGCCGATCTCGCCCGGCGCATCATCCGCGAGTCCGAGCGCCTCGCCAAGCGCGTAGACGAGGTGCTGGACATGACCCGCCAGCCCAGCGATCTGCGCCGCGAGCCTACGGACATCGAGGCCATGTGCCAGGATCTGGCCGAGCGCTGGCGCGACCTCGCGGAGCAGGCCGGGGGTTCCCTCCACCTGCGGCTCACGCCCCTGCCCCTGGTCGCGGTCGAACGCGACCGGCTGCGGGACGCTCTGGCGGCGCTGCTGGAGAACGCCATCAAGTACCGGCACCCCGAGCGGCCCCTGCGCATCGAGCTCTCCGTCCGCGCCAGCGGCCGCTGGCTGGTCTTCGAGGTGTGCGACAACGGCATCGGGATCCCCGCCGACAAGCGTGAGGTGGTCTTCGAGCCGTTCACGCGGGTGGAGGGTCCAGGCCGGGGCCCGGCCGGCGGTCACGGGCTCGGCCTCTCTTTCGTCGCGAACGCCGCGCGGGTTCACGGCGGGCGCGCCGAGTGCCGCGGCGTCGTCAACGGAGGGTCAAGGTTCATCCTGCGCATCCGTCGCGCCACGGGGCAAGGGGCGCCCGGTGGGCTATGGAAATGGCTGGCGATGTGGAAAGATTGGCGACCATGGAGGGCCCGATGATGTCTGCCGCTGCCGAGACCACCCCCAGCATCCTCATCGTGGAAGACGACGAGACCATCGCCCTCGGCGTCGTGCGCTGCCTGGAGATGGAGGGCTTCGACGTGCGCCACACCACCACGGGTGAGGCCGCCCTCGCCACCGCCGCGCAGCGCGCGCCCGATCTCGTGCTGCTCGACTGGATGCTGCCCGGCATGGACGGCATCGACGTGCTCAAGCAGCTCAAGAAGGCCCACCCGGCGGCGCCGGTCATCATGATGACCGCCCGCATCTCCGAGCAAGACCGCGTGGCCGGGCTCGACGCCGGGGCCGACGACTACGTGGTCAAGCCCTTCTCCCTGCGTGAGCTGGCCGCCCGCGTCCGCGCCCGCCTGCGCACCCACCCCCCCATGGAGCAGAGCGGCTGGATCGAGATCGGCCGGGTGCGGGTCGACCTGCGCCATCGCATCCTGCAGCGCGACGGCGAGGAGCAACGCCTGACCACCCACGAGGCGGGCGTGCTGGAGTACCTGATGACGCGCCCAGGCAAGGACGTACCGCGCGACGAGCTGCTCGAGAAGGTCTGGGGCTACGTGCCCAACATCGCCACCCGCACGGTGGACAACCAGATCCTCAAGCTGCGCAAGAAGGTCGAGGACAACCCCAACGACCCACGCCACATCCTGACGGTCTATGGGACCGGCTACCGCTTCGAGCCCTAGTGCACGCGCCCGGAAGTCTCTGACCACCCCCTGAGTGTTGCGGCGCGTGCACTGGCGGCCGCGGCTGCGGCCGCCCGCGGGGGAGCGGCGTAGCCGCGTGGGGGGCGCGGCCCCCCGAACATGGGCTAGGGCCGATGCGCCGCGTGGCGGCCGGCGCGTCAGCGCCGCCGGTAGTGGGTGGGG